>JANNYA010000020.1:0-12432 GCA_031409855.1 Rhodanobacteraceae bacterium
CCATTTGCGCGCCAAAATTGATCCGCTCGGCATGATGGTGCAGCCAGAAGTGCAAGATTTGGCAATGGAATACCACGGCTTTACCGCCGCCGATTTGGATTCTGAATTTGATGCGCCGATTTTGGTCGGCAAAACCCGGCGCAAGCTCGGTGACACCCTCGCGATGCTAAAAGCGGCGTACTTGGGTTCGATTGGTGCGGAATTCATGCACATCCCTGACTACGATCAGCGCCGTTGGTTTCAAGAGCGTTTAGAAGGCAACGCCGGGCAATATGGTTTTGACGCCGCCAAGAAAAAGCGCATTTTGCAGCGTTTAAGCGCTGCCGAAGGCTTAGAGCGCTATTTGCACACTAAATATGTCGGGCAAAAGCGTTTTTCCTTGGAAGGTGGCGACTGCATGATTCCGCTGATGGATGAGCTGGTGCAACGCGCGGGGGCTGAGGGCGTGAAAGATATTGTGGTTGGCATGGCGCATCGCGGCCGCTTAAATGTGCTGATCAATACCGTCGGCAAGCCGCCGAAATCACTTTTTGATGCCTTTGAAGGCAAGCACGACCACATTGACGACCCGGCCTATTCGGGCGACGTGAAATATCACCTGGGTTTCTCCTCGGACGTGAAAACTGCGGGCGGCACCGTGCATGTGGCGCTCGGCTTTAACCCATCGCATTTGGAAATTATCAATCCGGTAGTGACTGGATCCGTGCGCGCGCGCCAAATTCGTCGGGGTGACACTGAACGCGCGGTCGTGGTGCCAATTTTGATCCACGGCGATGCTGCGTTTGCCGGCCAAGGCGTGGTGCCGGAATTGCTGAATATGTCGCAAGCGCGCGGCTATGCCGTCGGCGGCACGATTCATATCGTGATTAATAATCAAGTCGGCTTCACCACCAGCAAACTAGAGGATGCGCGCAGCACGTTTTATTGCACCGACGTCGCAAAAATGGTGAATGCGCCGGTGTTGCACGTCAATGGCGATGACCCAGAGGCGGTGGTTTTTTGCGCGCAGATCGCGTTTGACTATCGGCAGAAATTTAAGCGTGATGTCGTGATCGATTTGGTTTGCTATCGCCGCCACGGCCACAATGAAGCGGACGAACCCGCCGCGACGCAGCCAAAAATGTATCAACACATCCGCGCGCATAAAACCACGCGTGATTTGTATGCGACGGCTTTAGCGCAGGCGGGCGTGATTGGCCCGCATGACGCCGTGCAGATGCAAGATGACTATCGCGCGGCCTTGGAAAAAGGCGCGCCGGTGGCACCGGAGCTGACCACGGCGGATGAAGATGGCAAAGCCACCGATTGGCGGCCCTACGTCGGCGGTGATTTGATGCAAGAAGTCAATACCGGCGGCGATATTGCGACTTTGACCGAGCTTTCCCGAACGCTCAACACCTTGCCGAAAGATTTGACCCTGCATCCGCGCGTCGCCAAAGTGTATGAAGATCGCGCCAAGATGACCGAGGGCACGCTGCGCATGGATTGGGGCTTTGCCGAAACGCTGGCGTACGCGACGCTGCTTAAAGAAGGCTTTGAGCTGCGTATCAGCGGCCAAGATGCCGGGCGTGGCACCTTCTTCCACCGCCACGCGGTGCTGCACGATCAACCCACCGGCAATACCTATTTGCCGCTGGCAGGGATCGCGGGCAGCGACAAAGTCGAAATTATTGATTCGGTTTTAAGCGAAGAAGCGGTGATGGGCTTTGAATATGGTTACGCCACTGCCGAGCCGCGCACGCTGACGATTTGGGAAGCGCAGTTCGGCGATTTTTGCAACGGCGCGCAGGTGGTGATTGATCAGTTTTTAAGCTCGGGCGAAGCCAAATGGGGCCGTGGTTGCGGCTTAGTGCTGTTTTTACCGCATGGTTTTGAAGGCCAAGGCCCCGAGCATTCCTCCGCGCGGCTTGAGCGCTTCTTGCAACTGTGCGCGCTGAATAATATGCAAGTCTGCACGCCGACATCGCCCGCGCAAATGTTCCACATGCTGCGCCGTCAAATTTTGCGCAACGTGCGTAAGCCCTTGGTAGTGATGACGCCAAAATCGATGCTGCGCAATAAATTATCCACCAGCAGCATGGCGGATTTGGCCGGCGGCAAATTCTTCAACGTGATTGGTGACAGCAACACGAAAAATCAGTTCACCACCAACCGCGTGGTGCTGTGCGCGGGCAAGGTCTATTACGATTTGATCGAGGCAGCGGAAAAGCGCGGCCTAAGCAATATCGCAATCGTGCGCGTCGAACAACTCTACCCATTTCCGCGCATGGAAGTGAGCGCCGAACTGGCGCGCTTTCCCAACGCGGTGGATGTTATTTGGTGCCAGGAAGAGCCGCTCAATCAAGGTGCATGGTTCCAAGTGCGCCACCACATTGAGGCGTGCATCCAACCGCAGCATAAGTTGCACTACGCCGGGCGGGATCGCTCCGCCGCACCTGCCTGTGGGCATATCGATCAGCATATTGCGCAACAAAGTGCGCTGGTGGACGCCGCACTTGGGGTTGCTGCGGCTGGTGGATCGGTCTAAGTGCATCGAGTGAGTGAGCCGGTCAGGAAAGACAAGGTTGCTATTAGTTCCGTTCGTAAATCCGAATGGTTAGTTGTCGACAAACATCCTGGAAACCGTTCGTGCTGAGCCTGTCGAAGCATGCCCTTCGACAGGCTCAGGACGAACGGCTCCATTCTAGATAAACCCGTTCTTGCTGAGCTTGTCGAAGCATGCCCTTCGACAAGCTCAGGGCGAACGGCTCTTTCAGTGAAACGTGAGAACATACGGGTGAGTAAAAAATGTCTACTTTGAATAGCGAATTCAGCGCCAATGACCGGCTAATTTTTGCCCTCGACGTGGAAACCCGGGCGCAAGCGATGGCGTGGGTTGAGCGCTTGGGCGATGCGGTCAGCTTTTACAAAGTCGGCATGGAGCTATTAACGAGCGGCGAGTATTTCGATGTGATCGCCGAGCTTGCGGATCGCGGCAAGAAAGTTTTTGTGGATTTGAAGTTTTTCGATGTGCCCGCCACGGTCGCCGCCGCTGTCAAAGGCTTGCGCCGCCACAAAGCCAACTTTTGCACCATTCACGGCAATGACGCGATGATGCGCGCCGCCGTTGAAGTCAAAGGTGATTTAAAAGTTTTAGCCGTAACCGCGCTGACCAGCCTAGATCAACGGGATTTGACTGATTTAGGTTTTCAATGTGACGCAAAAGCACTAGTGGAATCACGCGCCAAGGCGGCATTGGCGTGTGGTGTCGACGGTGTCGTTTCCAGCGGCTTAGAAGCCAGCGCCATTCGGCAGGCGTGTGGCGAAAAGCTGCTGATTATCTGCCCCGGCATTCGCCCGGTGGCGAATATCGAAACCGTGCCAGACGATCAAAAACGTACGGTCGATGTTGCAGAAGCCTTTGCCCTAGGCGCGGATTTTATTGTAGTCGGCCGACCGATCCGCAATGCGCTAGACCCTAAAGCGGCGGCACTGGCGATGCAGCAAACCATTGCCGGGTGTTTTAGCTTTTAAATTCAAATTTACGACTTGATAAAGCAATGCGTCACGGTATCAGTGTCATCGTTGAAGACATAAACGCACTAAGAAGTCGGCCGTAAAGTGCAAAATGACTTTTAATTATGCCAATAGCTAACAAAAAAACGATTTTTAGCGGAACATTTAGGAAATTTCAGCATTCAAGCGCTACTATCGGTGCCCAACGGAATGGGACTGAACAATCGAGAGGGACGGGCTATGTCAGAAACTGAAGCTAAACCATCAAACTTAACTAAGGCGACGATTGCCATTATCGCAGGCAATGTTCGCAGTGCCGTTCATTATGAGAACCCTAACGATATCGAAAGTGCTGTTGAGCGAATGGGCGGAAGAATTGAGCGTTTAGATGTCTACTCTCAAGATTTACTGACACTTGGCTCTATTGAAGTTGATGCGCCTCAAAATTTTTTGATCAGAACTGCGTTGCAAGTAGGCCCCAAGAACACCCTGTTCACCGTCGCGCATGAAATCGGGCACTATATTCTTCACTATCTTTATAGAAACCAGTTCCAAGGTGCGCAGATTCAGAAAATGATTGCGTATCGCGGAATGAAGGGACGCGCCGAGTCAGAAGCGAATGTGTTTGCTGCATGTTTTTTAATGCCTAAAAATGATTTTATCGAGCAGTTTCAAAAGATGAATGGTTCGCGCGCAGCATTGTCGAGTCATTTCGGCGTGCCTTCTAGGCTTGTTGCCAGTCGTATTTTGGGGTTGGCGTTAGCAGCCCCCGATCGCTAGGTGGCTGCGGTAAGCAAAAGTAAGAAGAATCCTAAGCCAGTCGAGATTTGTGCGGAGGCGAGTCTTCCAGGTTACTTTCAGTCTGAACTTAGGATTTTTTTTACCGCTGACATTGTTGGTTCAACATCCTATAAACAGTCTGCGTTTTCAAAATCGCGGTCTAACGATACGACCTCACGTAAAACCAAACCGCAGGATGAGGCCAAGTTGCGGCGTTCGCAGCTTCATCCCCCATGGTTTGCGCCTATTTCTGAGTTCTATCAAGTAGCTCAGCAGTCAGTACAATCATACTGGGGCAAAAGGCTAGTAAATTGGAAAGATGTTGTCGATCTCGGCACGCCACCGTCGTATTGGAAAGCAATCGGTGACGAGATTGCTTTTTCTAAAATATTAACGGATAGACGGCAAATAATTGCGTGCTTGGATGTTTGGACGCAGGCACTCAAAGACATGCGTGCGAGTCTGAAAAGGCACAGTGAAAGTCTTGATGTCAAATCGGCTGCATGGATTGCTGGTTTCCCGATTACTAACACTGAGGTCGTTTTGGGTAGTTTTAGAGATCCAAATGATCGGGCGTATGAAGACGACGATGACTTCGTATTCCACTCTCTTGAATCTCTCGAACGTCTGAAGTCAACTAAAGATGCACACCAAAATCAAGCCTTAATTTTAGATTTTATTGGCCCTTCAATTGATACAGGTTTTAGGTTGGCTGCATACTCTTCACCAAGGCGATTGGTGCTGTCTGTAGACCTAGCTTATATGTATGCAGATGTAATTCTCCAGGACAGGATCGACGCTACGCGAGCACAATTTGATCCAGATACAATGCACATTTACTACCACGGCGCAGTTTCATTGAAAGGTTTGCTAAGCGGTCGACCGTACCCAATATTTTGGATAGATATTGATCACAGGAATGAAAGTGAGCTTGCTATCTTAAATAAATTAGAACAAAAACTAACTGGTACAGAAAATCTCAAGAATGAATCTGTTAAATTATTTTGTCAGGAATTTATAGAGAAACATCCAGATTATATTTCTATACCTTACATTGCCAAAAGTGATGGGACTATGGCTTATGGAGCAAGTTCGCCTACGCATAAATTACGGTTTCAGGGATTGCTTGGTGTTGTTAAATGGTTCGACGACGAGAAGAAAAAACGCCCTCAACAACAAGAAGACATCGGTAACCCGACGGAATTTGCTTCTAGCGTAGAAGTACCCAACATTGAAACCCTGCAAATCATTGGCCCCGTTGGAATTTAAACGGTTTCCAACTTCATTTTTTGTAATTTAAGTTTACTTCTCACTAAAATGGAATTGCCGCTCGACTGCAAGTTGACCGAAGTCCTGGCGGCATTCGCCCAGTCGCGAATATCGAAACCGTGCCAGATGATCAAAAACGTACGGTCGATGTTGCAGAAGCCTTTGCCCTGGGCGCGGATTTTATTGTGGTTGGCCGACCGATCCGCAATGCGCCGGATCCAAAAGCGGCGGCTGTGGCGATGCAGCAAACCATTGCCGGGTGTTTGTCGGCGCAGCGATAGCGCCGTTCGTCATTCCCGCGTGCTTTTGGCGGGAATCCAGTCTTGGCGGGAATCCACTGGCGTGCGGTCGTTACTCTTTGTGCTCAGTTTGCATCGCAGCTAGTTTGTTACGCTAGACCCATGTCTATCGCACATCCGCGCTTAAAACTCTATTACTTCGCGTATCTAGCGGCTTTAGGCGCGTTTTCGCCGTATTTCGGGCCGTTTTTGCAGGCGCGTGGTTTTGATGCGTGGCAGTTGAGTGTGCTGATGAGCGTTTGGTATGGCACGCGGGCGTTGGCCCCGAATTTGTGGGATATCGGTGTCGCACGAAGCAGCGCGCCGATTCAATGGTTGCGTCATGGGGCATTGGGTACGTTGCTGGCGAGCTTGTGTTTTTTACCGCATTGGCCGTTTTGGGGCATGCTGCTGGTGATGCTGGTATTTGCCAGCCTTTACAATGCATTGATGCCGCAATACGAGGCGCTAACCTTGGCGCATTTGCGCAGGGACCCGGAAAGCTACAGCAGCATCCGTTTATACGGCTCGATTGGTTTTTTGCTGGTGGTGTTGGGTTATGGCGCTTTGTTTCGCGAAATTGGCGCGGGCTATTTAATTGTGGCGATGCTGCCCCTGGTGGCGCTGTTGGTTTGGGCTAGCTATTTGAGCGATTATCCTCCGGGCGAGCAAAGTCGAATAGATCTAACCCAGAGCCAAAATCCTATTTCGCAAGATGCGGCTGCTTCGCACGACATTTCAAGCAGCCGAAAGCCGTCCAGCACGCTCAGCCGCGTGCTACAACCATCAATCATTGCGCTGCTGTTTGTTGGCTTTTGTAATCAAATTGCGCACGGGCCGCTGTATGTGTATTTCAGTATATTTCTACTGCGCCATGGCTTCGACGAATTTCAAGTCGGCGCACTTTGGGCTTTAGGGGTGGCCTGCGAAATCATTGCGTTTACGATGATGCGACGGGTATTGCTGCAGGTTGCGACTAGGCCACTGGTGGCGTTTTGCTTGATTGCGGGTGCAGCGCGTTGGGCCGCTACGGGTTTATGGCCGGATTCGGGCTGGGTAATCGCTGCTGCACAGATGGCGCACGCGCTGACTTTTGCCGCCCTGCACGCGGCGTATATGCAAATCATTGCGCGTGATGTGCCTGCCAATGATTTGGGCTTTACCCAGGCATTGTTTTACAGCGTGGCCTCGGGCTTAGGCGGCGTCGCCAGCGCGCTGATCGCAGGTTTATTGTGGGAAACCATGGGCGATCAAGCCTGCTTTTACGCTGCTGCTGCTTTTAGTTTGTTGGCGCTGCTAGCGGTGCCTTGGCTGGGATCGAATTCGCATGCCCGAAAGCCAGATCGCAACCCCACGCTGCCAATGCGCCCAACAGTTGCGCCAGAATAAATCCTGCCACGGATGCCGGTGCAATGCCAGCAAACGTGTCGCTGAGCGCACGCGCCATGGTAATGGCCGGGTTGGCAAAGGACGTGGATGCGGTGAACCAATAGCCCGCCGTAATGACCGCTGCGACCGCAAACGGCGTCAGTTCTGGGCGGCTGCGGTTGACGCGCAGGATGGTCAATAGCAAGCAAAAGGTGGCGACGAACTCGCTTAAGTGTTGTGGGCTGCCTTCGCGCAATCGGTGGCTAATTTGCAAAATGGGCAGCACAAACATGGCGTGTGCTAACCACGCACCCAAAATCATTCCCACTGATTGGGCAACCAAATAGGCTAGAAATTTCGCCTTTTCCAACTCACCGCGCAACATCATAATCAGGCTTACAGCGGGGTTAAAATGCGCGCCGCTGAGCGGGCCGAAAACTAAAATAAGCACGATTAAACCGGCAGCGGTTGCTAGTGTATTGCCCATCAATGCAACTGCATGGTTGTCGCTGCTGAGCCGTTCCCCCATGATGCCCGAGCCGATCACAATCGCTGCCAACAAACACGAACCCAGCGCTTCGGCGCAACAGGCGCGGGTGAAATTTGCCGTGCGCATCACGCTAGCTCGCCAATTTGATTGAGCGCCGCTTGCTGTTCGCGCAGATTCAATTGCGCCAGTGGCAGCGCGATCAGCGCCTCAATGCGGCGGCGCAAAACCACGTACGCGGCACGGTAGGCAGCGCGCCGAGTGGCGTCGTCGCCCAGTATCAACACCGGGTCATCCACGCCCCAGTGCGCGCGCAAGGGCGCACCGGGAAAGTACGGACAGGCGTGCTCATTGGCATTGCCGCACACTGTCACTACCAGATCAATATTGACCGGCCCGGTTTCAAACTCGTGCTGCGATTTGCTGCGCAGCTTATCGGCCGGAAAACCTAACTCCAATGCAATTTCGGCTGCGAATGGCTGAACTTTGCCGCTTGGGTGGCTGCCCGCCGAGAAACTTTGGAACTGGTTTTTGCCGAGTGTGGCTAACAGCGCCTCAGCAATAATGCTGCGCGCGGAATTGCCGGTGCAGAGAAAAAGGACGTTCATGGGATTGCTCTCAACTTAGTTTTTGGAGTTTCGGGTTCAGATTTCAGTTCGCTGGCTACACAACAAGGCACGCTCAAGTTGGCACATGCAAGTGCCGCCGTTGAGGCTTGAAGGTCAAATCCTACGCAACAGTTTTCTAGCAAATAAGCGATAAGCGCGGTCATCGCATCTAATTCAGCTAGATAAATCACGTTGCGACCGTGTGTTTCGCTGCGAATCAGCCCGGCATGGCGCAGCTCTTTGGCATGAAATGACAGTGCGTTTGGCGCGATCAAAGCACGCATAGCCAGCTCACCCGCCGCAATGCCTTGAGAACCGGCAACCACTAAATTTTTATAGATCGCTAAACGGGTTTGTTGTGCCAAAGCACCGAGTTGACGCACGGCGAAATCAACATCCATATTTCAATAGTTCAATGACAGTTGAATTAAAAGTTATCACACCCTCAATCATTACTCCAGCAATTTAGCGAGTTGGCAGTTTAAATACAGTCCGAAGCTGATCCGCCCTTATTTGCCTAGCCCTAGGCCGCGTGATCCGCTACCGCATTGCCGACAATATCGCGCTCCGCCATGGCGCTTGCTTCCAGTTCTTTTAGCCGCGCGGCGTAGTGTTTTAGCGCAATGTCGCGGGCGCTGAGCGGTTGCCATTCGGGCACGGTTACGGGCTTTGCACTTTCATCAATCGCGACAAATATCAACACGCAGTGCGTGGTTTCGCGCACCGCAGAAAGTTTGGGATCACGCGCGGAAACGTCCACCGCGACATGCATGCTGCTGCGCCCGGTCATAATTATTAACGCGGCCACATCGACCACATCGCCGATTTTGATCGCCTCTTTAAACTGGATTCCGCCAACATAGGCAGTGACGCAATAGCGCCCACACCAGCCGCTGGCACAGGCATAGGCGGCTTGGTCAATCCACTTCATTACCTGGCCGCCGTGCACCTTGCCACCAAAATTGACGTGCTGCGGCTCGGCTAAAAAACGCAGGGTAACGCTGCGGCGCGGCGCAAACGCGGCGCTTGATTCGGGCTGGTTAGTGGCGTCGCTCATGGTGTATCTCCTTAAAAAGTAGCTGCGCAGGTGTTTATTTAACTTGCCGCCATGCACCTGGCGGCAAAGCCTCCAGGCTATGCGGGCCGATTTGGATGCGGATTAAGCGCAAGGTTGGAAAGCCCACCGCAGCGGTCATGCGGCGTACTTGCCGATTGCGGCCTTCGGCCAGTGTTAGGCGCAGCCAGCTTGTCGGAATGTTTTGACGGATGCGTATCGGCGGATCACGCGGCCACAGCCACGCCGGTTCATCGCTGATCTCTGCCTGTGCAGGCAGACTTAGGCCATCGTTGAGCTGCACACCAAGTCGCAGTTGCGTGATTGCACTGGCATTGATTGCACCGTCGAGCTGGGCCAGATAAGTTTTAGGCCATTTGTATTTGGGCTGTGCGATTTGTGTGGCCATTGCGGGCTCGTCAGTCAACAGCAGCAGACCTTCGCTGTCATGATCCAAGCGGCCTGCGGCATACACACCTTTTTGTTCGATGTAGTCGGACAATCCTGGGTGCCCGGCTTCGGGTGTAAATTGGCTCAGCACGCCGTAGGGTTTATTGAAGCAAATCAGCATCGTTGCTAGTTTTCCGCCACAAAGCGGCTGTTGAGAGACCTCGTCTTTGCGAGCGCAGCGAAGCAATCTAGCTTTAAACAACGAGATTGCTTCACTGCGTTCGCAATGACGATACATTTTTCCACGAGGTTCATGGAGAGACGGTAAAAACCCGCTCAGTCGTCGATCGCGCTTTCGGTTTTACCCAGCGCTTGTTCGACCAATACCGCACCCATGTTTGAGCCGCTGCGCGGTGAGAAAATTTTCTTCGCAGCTTTTACTTCGGCCTCAAAAGCGGTGTATTTTTCTAACAATGCGGCCTTGCGCTCTGGCCCCAGGGTTTGCCAGTGGCAATCATCTTCGGCACCGGCCAGCGCATAAATCAGGCTCAGGCTCGCTTTAAAGCCAGCGCGGCGCACTTTTAAAAACGCCGCAAATGCACCCAAAGCGCGCACGTCGTCCGTGCCTTTAATGCCCACTTGCCGCAGCCAAGCCGCAGATTTTGGCCCGACATTGCGAATTTTTTCCGCTGCTGGCTTGGCGGGTTGATTGGATTTACCGATAGCGCGGGTCATGGCGGGAAACTCAGGCAAGGAAGCACGCATGCTAACTGAAACCACCGCGTGCCGAAGCACTGTCGATACAGTTCAGATCGCACCCGTCTAAACCGGGTGCCATTCAAACTGACGGGGAATCTCGGTAATTTTCGCTGATTCGAATTTAATGAGGCGGCGCTCTGAGTTCGTCATTCCCGCGTGCTTTTGGCGGGAATCCAGGGCGCTTGTTTTGGCGTTGCACCATTGCAATTAGCTGTACTTTGCGCAAGTGCAGGATGGATCCCCGACTAAACCATTCGGGGATGACGATCCGTCAGTTTGAAGGGCACCCGTGGCGATCAGAATGACGTGTTAATTCGCCAGAGATAGTTATCGTGGGCAGGCGGTCTTAACTCCGTGCTCGCAGTGTCAGTCCTTTGAGAAAATTACGCAGCATTTGATCGCCGCAGGGGCGGAAATTGCGGTGGTCTGCTTGGCGAAACAGCGCGGAAAGCTCAGGCTTGGAAACCGGAAAGCCGGCGTCTAAAAAGGCTTGGTGCATATCGGCGTCTTTCAATTCGAACGCCACCCGCAGCTTTTTCAACACAACATTATTGGTGATGCGGCCAATTAGCGGCCGTGGCGGCGCAGTCGGGCTAGCGCCACGGCAGTGCACTACTAGGCCATCCAGAAAATGCGCCATCATCAAGTCCGGACATGGCAAATAGTCTGGATCGTCGTCTTTTTTGAGAAAGCGCAGCACCTCCGCCTTCTCAAGCAAAAAATCCGGGTCAGCCAATTGGGTGATTTGCACCAGTTTGATATCGCTCAAATCAAGCATGTATCGAATACTGCGCAGGACGTCGTTATTGATCATTGATGTTCACAGGGTTCTAAAGCGCCGCATTATTGCAATAAAGCAAGCGCTAGCGAAGTTGAAGCCGTCATTCCCGCGTGCTTTTGGCGGGAATCCAGTGGATTTACATCTTGTGCGCAGTTATTGCTGGATCCCCGACTAAAACATTCGGGGATGACGGAGTGGGGGCAACAAAATCTTGGCAACCGCTAATCCGAGCGAATCACCGCATAGCGCTGATGTGCGGCGGTGGTGGCTGCAATATCTTGCGGTGTGGTGTTTTTGATACTGACACCGCTGGCGAATTCGATCGCGATCGGCATGAAACAATGTTGCACCATTGCCGAACAAAATACCGCTCCCTCGCGGCTCAGCAAATTATCGCGGCTGCGCAAAGTAGGGCGCTGCAGCGCAATCAGCGTGCCTAAAAGTTCGCGCAAGGAATAGGTTGCTGACCCGGCCAGTAAATCGAGCGCGCTGGTCATTATGGCGGTGGTTTGTTCGGCGCTCAAATTGAAATCCAGCAGCGCTAAATTTGGGTAATCAGTAGCGCTGAAATACTTCGCGGCACGATTTTCTTGCACGCCCAGGCGAATTTGCTTGTGGCGTAATTCTAAGTCAGATTCCAATAGCCAATGCTGGCCATCGGCGCGCAGGCCAGAGCAGATAAATGCGTGTGAATACAGACTCACTGGCGCATCGCCGCGCCAATGTCGCTGGACTTTGCGTATGGTGCGGTCAATAAAATGCGCGCCACCGGCAAGCCCAACGACGCCAGGTTTGGCGTAGGCGGCAAATAATTCTTGATTGCGAAAATCCTCAGCCAGATCGTAGCTCAGCTCGCTCATGGTGCAGCCTTTATGTTTGCTTCACTTATTTTTGCAGCCGCAAGGTCCAGTGTTTTGGCATCAGTGAATAGCTGCCATTTGGCCGATGGTACGCCCTGCATTTCGCGCAGAAAGCGCGCGCCAGTGCGCGTATCGCCAGTGACATCGCGCAATAAAATCATGCGCACGCGCTCTGGATAGGTTCGCGCAATCGCCGCGTAAATTTCTGGGTCTTGTTCGCCGGTGTCGCCAATTAAAACAAACGTTCGTTCGGGGAAATCTTGTAGTAGGTTTTCAATCACTTCAGTCTTGTGGGTGTTCGGT
>JANNYA010000021.1:0-35943 GCA_031409855.1 Rhodanobacteraceae bacterium
ATTCCCGCGCAGGCGGGAATCCAGGGCGAATGCGAAAGCGCTTGGTTGTGGCGAAGTCTTAAAATGATGAATTTTAGCTTGGCTAAGCGTTCGCTCTAAACAATGTGTGTCGTCAACGCCCCTGGATCCCCGCCTTCGCGGGGATGACGAACCATTTACTGAGGAATGCCAAATCGTCATTCCCGCGCAGGCGGGAATCCAGGGCGAATGCGAAAGCGCTTGGTTGTGGCGAAGTCTTAAAATGATGAATTTTAGCTTGGCTAAGCGTTCGCGCTAAACAGTGTCTGTCGTCAACGCCCTGGATCCCCGCCTGCGCGGGGATGACTGCTCATTTACTGAGGAATAGCGGTAATCAGGTCCGGCTACTCAAACCCATTACGCAACAAAATATCCGCATTTGCCACGACCGCCGCCTGGCCATCGCGCAATAAGCTGCCGCGAGCGGTGCCCCATAGGATGCGGGCATTGGCGGTGCCGGGAATCTCATAGACCACCACGCCCGACTGGCTGGTGCCAACGGCGACTTCCAGATTGGCGTCCGCATCCAATTGCGCCAAGCTGGGTGCCGCTAAGCCGCCGTTCCAGTTGCCTCCACGTGGCGCAGGTAGGTCTACCGATTGCAGCAACACGCCTTGATAGCTCAAGATAATCAACTTACCGACGGCGTTGCCGCCTTTTTGTGGCCAAGTGGTAAAAATGACTTCACTTCTGCCATCGCCATCTAAGTCGGCCACCGCCGGTTCGGCGGCAAATCTAAAGCCGCTGCCGGGCACCACATAGGGCCAGCTGTGTTTTTCGGTTTTATCCAACCACCACGCGTGCACCTTGCCATCGTAGCTGGCGAAGATAATTTCCTTTTGCGCATCGCCATCTAAATCGGCGGCCACGGCGTTGACGACCGCGTCTTCAATACTGCCGAATTGGCCTTGGATCGTGGCGGCACCACTTTGCCCGGCAGGCGGGATCGTGGTCCAATCAAAACCTGATCCAGCCCAGCGGGTGCGGTCACGCTTTAAAATCCATGGCAGATAGTACAAATCCCCGGCCGGGTCACCAATCGCACAGTTATAGACGTCGCCCGGCACGATCAGCTCTTTGCTGCCATCGCCGTCTAGATCGGCAATAGCCGGTGCGGCATTGGCGAAGTTGGGGCGATGCTGGGTGCCGCAGTTGGCAAAGCCTTGTAAGTCCGCGGCTTGATCGACGTGCACGCCCACTTGCGCCCAGGTTTTTGCCATGCCCGCGCTCAAGCCGTAAATCGTGCTGGCGCTCAGTTGATTGCCATTTGGGTGTAGGGCGGTGATGTAGTGGGTATCGGTGGGCGCGTAAATTTCGGCTTGACCGTCTAGATCTAAATCGCCGATCGCCAAATTTTCGTTGTACATGCCCGCGCCATTGCCCACTTCGCCGGTGCGCCGCGCGGGCCAGCCTGGGCGCAGCGAGCCGTCGTGCTCATAGACGCTGACCTGATTATTGCCGCCGCTGGAAGCGCGCGCGACGATGATTTCTAGATCGCCATTGCCGTCAATGTCGGCGGCAGCCAAGCTGCGAACTTCGCCGCCGGTGAACGGCGAAACCGCCCAAAGCACGGTTCCGGCGGCGGCATAAAGCGTCAATTGATTGCCACCGCGGCCGACGGCGGTTTCTAAGCCCGCACTGGTGCTAACAAAATCGGCTACGACAATCGCTGGCCACACACGCTGGGCATTGGTGCCGCGCCATTTCACCGTGCCGCTGGGGGTCAAAGCGACGGTGTCATAGCTGCCCCAGACAATGTCTGGTACACCGTCGACGTCAATATCAGCGATGGCGGGCCCGGCGTACCAGCCGGTTTGGCAAGCCGATACGCTGCAACCACCGTAAGCGAACTGCAGCTGCGGTTGGCCGATTTGCGCATTTGCGAACGGCGCTAGCATGCTGCTGGCCGCTATAAACGCTGCCAAAATTGCGGGGGAGATGCTCAGGTTGCAACGACTGTTCGGACGGTGGCGCATCACGCAAGGCTTGTTAGCCAATCCTCGTCACTGCCTTCATTAACGCCTTCAAACAAAAACGTGCTCAGATAGCGTTCGCCGGTATCGGCTAACGTTGTCAAAATCACGCTGCCCTCGGGTGCTGTTTTCGCAACTTCGCATGCCGCGACGAAATTCGCGCCGGAAGATAAACCCGCAAAGATGCCTTCTTGCGTTGCCAGCGCGCGGGCGCCGTCACGCGCTTGCTCATCGGTGATCGGGATAATGTCGCTGTAAATTGATTGATCTAAGATCGGCGGGATGAAATCGGGCGTCCAACCCTGAATTTTGTGTGGCGACCAGGGTTTGCCCGCCAACAGAGACGCGCCTGCAGGTTCGGTGGTCATAATTTTTACCTCAGGACGCGCCAAACGCAGCATTTGCCCGACGCCGGTCAATGTGCCGCCGGTGCCCCAGCCGGTCACGAAGTAATCCAGGCGCTTGCCAGCAAAATCCATCAAAATTTCAGCGCCGGTAGTATTGCGGTGAAAGCTTGGGTTCGATTCGTTTTCAAACTGGCGGGCCAAATACCAGCCGTGCTTGTCCGCAGCCTCAGCAGCGCGGCGCACCATGCCCGAGCCCCGTTCCGCAGCCGGCGTCAAAATAACTTTTGCACCCAAGGCGCGCATCAGCTTGCGCCGTTCAATCGAAAATGTTTCCACCATAAAAGATACGAACGGGTGCCCAAGTGCCGCGCAAACCATCGCCAGCGCAATGCCGGTATTGCCGGAAGTCGCTTCCACCACGGTTTGGCCGTCGTTTAGCTCACCGCGCTGCTTGGCATCATTGATAATGGCAAACGCCAAGCGATCTTTCACCGAATGCATCGGGTTAAAAGCCTCAACCTTGGCGTAAATCGTGCGCCCCGCTACACCCGCACGGTTGATGCGCACCACCGGGGTGTTGCCAATAGTTTCTAAAATGTTTTGATAAATCATGGAGTTAACCTTTTTACTGGCTTGACTGGGTTGTGTTTGGTGGAATTATGCGGGAAAAATTTGGGCTGAATGGTGCTTTTGCGCATTAGCTTATGATTTCGGGTTGTAAGGATTTCTTTGCCACGGCCCAAGCTTGCGCAAGGTCATTGCATCGGCCCTGGTAATTCAATGGCGGGATTCGATTTATTACGCCGTAGTCGGAACTTGGATGTTGGGCCTGTAGTACCAGCCGCCTTCGATTTACACAAAAGGCGCTGCTGATATTGGGATTTTCATCAACGGCTGCACGATCTCGCAGCAACGACAGATAGATGGCTTCTGCCACGCTTTTGAATATGACAATTAGTCGTGGATTTATGATTTCGATCTGATAGGCCAAAAAAGCGCGGCACGTATCCATATACTTTAAGTCAGTGATACAAGGATTTTGTCCAACCGTAGAACCCAATTTGCGCAATCCGAGTAACGCATTCGTAAAAAAGCAGGAAGCGCCAGGAATTCCCGAGGTCTCGATTCGTTTAGTCAAAAATCGCCAGGTCGTATTCCCGCTTTCCCATGGGCTGTTTGGTCGCGGATATTTGGCTTGAGATCCAAAATCTTGTCCAACAAACATGATTCCATCGAATGGATATGCGTGCATCGACTCTTCGTGTATAGCGCTTGGCTCACGCCACAACCCATCGCCACCTGGGAAAAAACCCCGCCCGGTTAACTCAAAAGGCAGCGGAACCAGGGCATCTGGATACGCCTTGCCGTCAAAAATCAATGCTGATTCAATCGATTTGAGTCTTGCACGCAAAAGCGCGATGGGATTGCTGGGCCTAATTGAATCTTTGGATTTCAGGGTCGCATCCTAATTTTTGCGTCTGGTGCATGGAGGCATTACTAAACTAGTCATTTTAGTAACAACGAAACCAAATAGTACGCGATAGAGCGCGATCAAAACTTAGCTAGGGGGCTGCTACTGGCCCGTGAAACGAAGGTTTTCTTGCCAAGCGCAGCCTCGGGGCGCACCATTTATCAACGTTTGAGTTTCCAAGGTCTAGCTATGAATGCGTTAATCGAAAGCAACCCCAAAATCATGTTGGGCAAACCTGTAGTTGCTGGCACGCGGATTACTGTTGAATTTATCTTGGAGGAATTGGCTGCCGGAAAAACAATGCAGGGATTAGTTGAATCGCATCCACGATTGTCGCTCGACGCGATTCGCGCTGCACTTAGCTACTCTGCGGCAGTGCTGCGTAGCGACATTCTGTACTCGGTTGATGCGGCGTGAAACTGCTTTGCGACGAAAATATTGATCGCTTAATCGTGTTTGTGTTGCGTGAAGCAGGATTCGACGTTAGCTGGATCGCTGAGTTCGCGCGCTCTGTCGATGATGCAGCTGTGCTTGAAATTGCTGTGACCGAGTCGCGCCTGCTCGTTACTGCGGATCATGATTTTGGCGACCATGTATTTCGGCAGCGCGCCAATAATGCTGGTGTTTTTCTCCTGCGGCTCGCCGGATTGGCAAACTCCGAAAAAGCAACGCGTGTGTTGCATGCACTGCACACTCACGGCAGTGAAATGACCGGTAATTTTTCAGTGTTGAGTCAAAACAAATTGAGAATTCGCTGCGCACATTGAAGCAAGTTGGCACCGACGCTTGAATTTTTGCACATTGGAAGCATCTGATGGTCGCACCGCTTCGTTTGCTGACTTTCCTACATTGCAAATCCTTACACGTAGCAAAAACGTACGACCGATATACTGAGAACATGAAAATTCTTACCGCGATCCGCATGCATAAATCACCTTTTTTTTCCGGCACCGACCCCGAGCGCGAAGGCGAAGCCGAATTTGATCGCGGCCTCGCCGTTCAAGAAGAGCGCCCTGAAGTCAAAAAACCGCCGCTTTACAAGGTTTTTTTGATCAATGACGACTACACCCCGATGGCATTCGTCGAATATGTATTACAAAAATTTTTCGCAATGTCCGACGAGACTGCAACACGGGTGATGCTAAGCGTGCACACTCAAGGCCGTGGGGTTTGCGGCGTTTTTACCAAAGATATCGCCGAAACCAAAGTGGTGCAGGTGAATGAATTTTCTAGGCATCATCAGCATCCGCTGATGTGCACGATGGAGGAAGCGTAAGCCATGTTTAGCAAAGATTTAGAACAAACCATTAGCGGCAGCTACAAGCAGGCGCGCGAACGTCGGCATGAGTTTATGACTGTCGAACATTTGCTGTTGGCTTTGACCGCCAATGACTCGGCGCTGCAGGTGCTGCGCAATTGCGGCGTGGATTTGGTGCGTTTAGAAGATGACTTAAAGCGTCAAATTCATGAATCGGTACCCATTTTAGCCAGCGACGATGAGCGCGACACGCAGCCGACGTTAGGCTTCCAGCGCGTACTGCAGCGCGCGGTGCTTTCGGTGCAGTCCTCCGGGCGCAAAGAAGTCATGGGCGCGAATGTTTTGGTCGCCATTTTTGCCGAAAAAGAATCACACGCGGTGTATTTACTGGCGCAGCAGGACATTACCCGTCTGGATGTGATCAATTTCATTAGCCACGGCATTTCCAAGTTGGCGAATGAAGGAAAATCGCCGGACAAAGATCGCGAGCCGGGCGAGGGCAATGAAAAGCAGTCAGCGCTTGAACAATATGCGATGAATCTTAACGAGCGTGCGCGCATTGGCAAGATTGATCCATTGATTGGGCGCGCAGATGAAGTTGAGCGCACGATACAAATTTTGTGCCGCCGCCGCAAAAATAACCCGCTATTCGTCGGTGAAGCGGGCGTGGGCAAAACCGCACTCGCGGAAGGCTTGGCAAAGCGCATTGTCGAAAACGACGTGCCAGAAATACTCAATGACGCGGTCATCTATTCGCTTGATCTGGGCGCGTTGGTGGCCGGTACCAAATATCGCGGGGACTTTGAAAAGCGGCTGAAAAACCTGCTGGCGGAGCTGAAACTCATGCCGAAAGCCATTTTGTTCATTGATGAAATTCACACGATTATCGGTGCCGGTTCTGCCTCCGGTGGCACCATGGACGCCTCAAACTTGATCAAGCCCTTGTTGGCGTCCGGCGAGTTACGGGTGATGGGATCGACGACCTTCCAAGAGTTTCGTAGTGTCTTTGATAAAGACCGCGCGTTAACGCGGCGTTTCCAGAAAATTGACGTGGTTGAGCCAACGATTGCTGAGACCATTGAGATTTTGCGCGGCCTCAAGAGCAATTTTGAAGCCTTTCACGAAGTCGAATATGCTTTTGATGCGATTCGCGCAGCGGTCGAACTATCGGTCAAGCATATTCATGATCGATTTCTGCCAGATAAAGCGATTGACGTGATTGACGAAGCCGGTGCGCGGCAACGTTTGTTGCCGCTCGATCAGCGCAAAAAAATCATTGATACTGCGGAAATGGAATACATCGTCGCTAAAATGGCGCGTATTCCGGCCAAGCACGTGTCGGTGTCAGACAAAAATGTGCTGCGCAATTTAGATCGCGATCTAAAAATGACGGTGTTTGGTCAGGACGAAGCGATTGATGCACTAGCCAGCGCGATCAAAATGTCTCGCTCAGGCTTGGGCGAGCCGAATAAGCCCATTGGCAGCTTTTTGCTGGCCGGGCCCACGGGTGTTGGTAAAACCGAAGTCACGCAGCAATTGGCGATGGTGCTGGGTATTGAGCTGTTGCGCTTTGATATGAGCGAGTACATGGAGGCGCATTCGGTGTCGCGTTTACTCGGCGCGCCGCCGGGCTATGTCGGGTTTGATTCTGGCGGCCAGCTGACCGATGCCGTGACCAAACATCCGCACGCGGTTTTGCTGCTCGATGAAATTGAAAAAGCGCACCCTGAAATTTTCAATTTGCTCCTGCAAGTGATGGATCGTGGCGTGCTGACCGATGCGAACGGCCGTGAATGCAATTTCCGCAATATTGTGCTGGTGATGACTACGAACGCGGGCGCACAGGCCGCGTCTAAACGCACGATGGGCTTTTTGAAGCAAGATCGCAGCTCAGATGCCATGGAAGCAATCCGTAAACACTTCAGCCCGGAATTTAGAAATCGTCTTGATGCGATCGTGCAGTTCAAAGGCTTGGATGAAGTAGCGATTGCGCGCGTGGTCGAGAAATTCCTGATGCAGCTTGAGCAACAGCTGTCCGACAAGCACGTCACGATCACTGTAACCGATGCCGCCAAAGCTTTGCTGGCCGAGCGCGGCTTCGATCCGCTAATGGGGGCGCGGCCGATGGCGCGTGTCATTCAAGATCAAATCAAGCGCAAATTGGCAGATGAATTGCTATTCGGCAAGCTAGTGACCGGCGGCAAGGTGTTTGTCGATGTCGAAGCCTCCGCAAAAGACGTAAAAGAGCTGAGCATTCGCTGCGAAGCGCCGGATGTGGTGCTTGAGGCCGAGATTGAGGCGGTTTAGACCTGGCTGAGTGCAGCCAAATCCATGAGCGTTGAATCCAACCCTGAGTATTGCTCGCAAACCGCTGCTGTCGAGCAAATCATTGCACGCGCCGGGCCGAAATTGATCGTTGGTTTACCCTTAGGCTTGGGCAAACCTAATCACCTGATCAATGCGCTGTGCGCGCGGGTCACAGCCGATGCCAGCTTGAGCATGGTTTTGTATACCGCGCTGTCCGTTGATGTGCCGCAACCCAAGCCGGGCTTGGAATCAGCGTTTGCGCAGCCCTTTCTGGATCGCCACTTCGGCGCTGACTATCCGGTGCTCGACTATGTGCGCCAGCTCAAAGCCGGAAATTTGTGCCCGCGCATCCGCGTGCACGAGTTTTATTTTCAGTCGGGCTCCATGCTCAGCTGCGATCAGGCGCAGCGTGATTACGTCAGCCTCAACTACACCCATGTGGCGCGCGAGCTGGCGCACATCGGGGTGAATGTGATGCTGCATTTGGTGGCGCGTCGGGGCGATCGATTAAGCCTTTCCTGCAACCCAGATGTCACGCTAGACGCGCTCGATGCGCTGCGCAACAGCGGCAAACCGCGGCCGTTAATGGTGTGCGCGGTGCACCCGGATTTGCCGTTTTTAGGCTTCGATGCCGAGGTACCACTGGCTTTCGCCGATGTTTTGCTTGAAGCACCGGCGCACACACTATTTGCGCTGCCGCGTGAACCGGTGGCAATTCACGAATATGCCATTGGCCTGCACGCCAGCACCTTAGTGCGTGATGGTGGCACCTTACAAATCGGCATCGGCGCACTTTCCGACGCGCTGGTTTACGCGCTAACCCAGCGCCACACGCACAACAGTGACTATCAAAGGGCCGTCAATGCGCTACAAGGCGAGCAGCACAATAGCGCGCTAATCACTGAGATAGGTGGCCTAGATAGCTTTACGCACGGACTGTATGGTGCGAGCGAAATGGTAATGGACGGCTTCATGCATTTGCGCCGCGCTGGCATTTTGAAGCGCCGCGTATTCGATGACTTGGCGTTGCAAACGCTACTCAACAAAGGCGTCATTGGCGAAACCACCGATAGCCGCACGCTGGAGCGGCTGATTGAGGCCGCGCAAGTGCCTGCTGCGATGGATCAACCCGCACTGGACTGGCTGATACGTTTTGGCTTTTTGCCCGAAGCAACCTACTTATTGGACGGTGAACTGCGCTTTGCCGATGGCCAGCGCGTTGGCGCTGATTTACTCAACGCAAGTAACCGCGCGGCATTGAGTGCGCGCGTACAAAACCGGCGCTTGTTGGGCGGGCGCTATTTGCACGGCGCGTTCTATTTGGGCTCCAAGCTGCTCTACGATTGGCTGCGGCAGTTGGACGATGCCGATTTTGAAGGGCTGTGCATGACCCGCGTCAGCTTCATCAACGAACTCTATGGCGGGCGCGAAGCGTTGGATATTGCGCAGCGTTTTGATGCGCGCTTTTTCAACACCTGCATGATGCATACCTTGAGCGGCGCTGCGGTTTCCGATGGGCTTGCTGACGGCCGCTTGGTCAGCGGCGTTGGCGGCCAATACAATTTCGTCGCGATGGCGCACGCGCTGCCAAACGGCCGCTCGGTGCTGATGCTGCGCTCAACGCGCGAGGGCGGCGTGGGCGCTGGCTCGAACATTATCTGGCACTACGGCCATTGCACGATCCCACGGCATTTACGCGATTTGGTGATCACTGAATACGGTATTGCGGATTTGCGTGGGCAATCTGATGAAGTAGTGATTCAGCGTTTGCTTGCAGTATCCGATGCGCGTTTTCAGGCGGAATTGATCGCCAAAGCTAAAAGTGCGGGCAAATTGGCCGCAGATTTTGTCGCGCCTAGCCATTGGAAACGCAACACACCGCAACATTTAGTCGATGCGCTGAAAACCTTCACTCAGCAAGGTAACTACCCGCGCTATCCCTTTGGCTCAGACTTTGATGACGAAGAACTGGCGCTTTTACCTGCACTGGCAAGCCTAAAAGCCAGGACGCAAAGCAAACTCGGGCGGCTAGGTGCGATGCTGGGTGCAGTGTTTAGTGGCGCCCCTGATGCTGCGCATCAGGCGAAATTAGCGCGCTTGGGATTGACTGCACCGAAAACGTTACAGGAAAAGTTGTTGTCACGGATGTTGGTTCGATTTTTTTGATGCCTAGGACCTAGCGCGTCACAAAGTAAAATTTGAAAGCTCAAAATTATCGTTCGGAGTGAGTTGTGAACTTCACCTAAGACCAGGTTAGCGTTTATGCGTCCATCAACTGCGCCAAAATTGCCAACTCTAATCGAGCGCGTTCGAATGCTTGCGCCTGACTTAGCGCTTGCGCCTGCTTGATCGAAACCGCCTGAAAGTTGACTGATTGTCCTGGCACCGCTTGCGCGATTCGCCATAAATCAACCGCAATCACTACGCCTAAAACAAAATAGCCGCCCACAGTTTGCGCATCAACGCCCAACACGATGGGCAAGCCATTCGGTGGCAGCTGAATCACGCCGGGGACGACGCCTCGGCTAATCCCATCATGTGCAGGTGAGGGCATCGGCACGTCGGTGCTATTGGCGTATTCCAATCGCATGCCGCTGCGCTGTGATTGGGCGCTAACCCGCCATCCGGTTTGACAAAATTGCTCGACGACTAGTTGCGGGCAGTCATGCGCCAGCAGCACGCGCAGTGGCGTTTGATCGGGCAAATTGGCGACTAAGCTAGCCCGGCTGGTTGGTAAAGCCTTCGCTACCGGCGCTGTGTTCAACACATCCAGCGCGCGTAACAAGCGGCCAGCAAGCCCGCCAAACTCACTGACCAAATCGGTAGCGCAGGAACCCAAAACAGGCGTAAGCGCAATACCGCCCGCTAACGCTAAGTATAAAACTCGCCCAGCGTGCACTTTTTTCAAAGCTAGACGTTGCCCACGCAAAGCGTGCACCCGCGCGCCGATTTGCACGCTGATTCCATCCAGACGCAAATCGCACACGGCGCCCGCCGTGGCGAAATCAATATCGTGCAAAAACTCCACTTCAAATGCACCCGCAAAAACTTCGACCAGCGCGGCATTTGGCGGATTGCCAACGAGTAAATTCGCCAGCTCAGCATGCCGCGCATCTGCGAAACCAGCGTGGCCGACACCGATAGCCTCGAAGCCAAAGCGGCCGCCATCTTGAATGCTGGCGTAAGCCGCGCGATGGATTTTTAAAGTCATCGCTAGGCTGGTTCTTCCGGCAAAACTCGAATCAAGCCTTCTTGCGCGGTGGATGCGACGAGCACACCCTCACGCGTGTAAATGCTGCCGCGCGACAGGCCGCGCGCACCTTCTGCGGTGGGGCTATCACAGGAATACAGCAGCCAATCGTCGATGCGAAACGGCCGATGAAACCACATCGCGTGATCTAGGCTGGCCATTTGCACATTCGGCTGCAAATACGAAACGCCGTGCGGAAAGGTCGCGGTGCCTAAAAGATGAAAATCGCTGGCATAGGCCAACATGCTTTGATGCAGGCCTTGTTTTTCCGTGTCGCCTTCCGGCGAGACTTCATCATCACCAATTTTATCCACCAAGCGAAACCACACATGCTGAAAAGCCGGACGCTTTGGCCGTTTCAGCTCATCGCGTGGGTAGACGTGCCTGAACTCAAACGGGCCTACGGAGCTTAGCCAACGCGCTTGTTTGGCGCTGACTTTCTCAAGTAATTTCGGATCAATCGGTTCGGCTTCCGCCAAATCTTCGGGCGGTGGCACATCGGGCTTGCTGAGCTGGTGGCTCATGCCGGTTTCGCGCACTTGGAATGACGCTGCTAGGCCAAATATCTGCTGGCCGTGCTGAATGGCGGTAACGCGGCGGGTGGAGAAGCTTTTGCCATCACGCGAGCGATCCACCATGTAAATAATCGGCGCTTCGATATCGCCCGCGCGCAAAAAATATGCGTGCAAAGAATGCACATGACGCTCAGGTGTAACCGTACGCTGGCAGGCCGCCAAGGCTTGGCCGAGCACTTGGCCACCAAAGACATATTTGGTGCCAATGTCGCGGCTTTGCCCACGAAACAAATCAGCCTCAAGTTGCTCCAGCGCTAATAAATCAATCAATTCACTCACTAAGGGATGCTGGCTCACAGGTTTATCTCCATGCGTATCTCGTCAAAAGTGGTGGCAATGGGGTGTGGCGAAGTGCTCGGCAGCTGCTCGCGCGCAATCAATGTGGTGCGCATCCCCGCTGCGCGCGCGGCGTCCAACTCGGCTTCGATATCAGATAAAAATAATATTTCAGACGGCACTAAGCCAATCGCGCGCGCAATGCTGGTGTAGGAATCAGCCTCGCGCTTGGGGCCACTGGTGGTGTCGAAATAGCCCTGAAAATACGGCGCTAAATTACCCGCTTCTGAGTGCGCAAAAAACAGCTTTTGCGCGGCAATCGAGCCGGAAGAATACACATACAGCAATAAGCCCGATGCAGCCCAGTACTGCAAACGCGCGGCAACTTCTGGGTAAAGGTGGGCCTTGAATGCGCCTGCGCGATAGCCCTGCTGCCAGATCATGCCTTGCAGCGCTTTTAGCGCCGTGTGTTTGCGATCTTCGCGAATCCAAGCCAAAAGGGCGTCGATAATGGCGGTCAAATCGCTAGATTCCACAGCAATTTCCGCCGCGACCGCATCCAGCCAGGGTTTGACTTCGCTTGCCCCAGCGTGGGTGCGCACGAATTCTGGCAGCGCATCCGCTGAAAACGGAAACAACACTTGGTGGACAAAATGGATTGAGCTGGTGGTGCCCTCAATATCGGTCAAAATCGCGCGTAAGGTCATGGTGGAGTGTAAAAAGTTGCTAGCTTTCAACTATAGCAACTCCGGCGATCACGACGTGGCAAGGAACGGTGCGATTTCAACTAATGTGGTTTGGTTCGTCATCCCCGAATGTTTTAGTCGGGGATCCAGTCGGATATTGCGCAAACCACCACTTGTTGCCGCCCAATAAACCCACTGGATTCCCGCCAAAAGCATGCGGGAATGACGAACCTGGAGCACTGCGGAATAAGGAACTTGGGGCACCGACATTGCACCAAATTCGGATCATCGAAAATGATCGGTCTTGGAAAAAATTGAAAACACCAATTTGAATCAAGTTGGATGATCTTGATAAATCGCGACCCGCATCTGCTGCCCGTCAAACCAGGCCCGATACATTCCGGCAGAATTGAACGGCATATGGATCAAGCCGCTGTGGTCAATCGCGATCAAACCACCCGTGCCGCCCATTTGCGCAACGCGCGCAAAAGTTGCCGCAGCGGCGTCAACGATGGATTGACCGCCGTAAAGCATTTGCGCGTGGATATCGAAACACACGGCATTACGAATGAAATATTCACCGTGCCCAGTAGCAGAAGCCGCCAGCGTTTGATTATCCGCCCAGGTGCCCGCGCCGATAATCGCGGTATCGCCGGTGCGCCCCGGCATTTTATTGGTCATGCCACCCGTAGACGTGCCCGCCGCGAGATTTCCAAGTGCATCACGCGCCACTGCACCAACCGTGCCTTTTTTATCTCGTGGGTCGAGCGCGTTGTCATGGTTGAAAATCTGATCATGATCCAGAGTGACTTTGCCCACGCGTGCGGCCTGACGCTGTTGCTCCGCGCGGAATTCGGTGACGAAATAGCTTTGCGCGGCTTGCGCCACGCCTAATTTCGCAGCCAATTGGTCCGCACCTGGGCCAACGATCAGCACGTGCTCGGTCTGCTGCATCACCGCGCGCGCCAAGCTGATCGGATTTTTCGGTGTACGCGCCGCCGCCACCGCGCCGCAGGCGCGATTGCGACCATCCATGATCGCGGCGTCCAATTCGACTTCCGCATCGGCGTTTAGAACTGCGCCATGCGCGGCGTTGAACAGCGGGAAGTTTTCCAGCTCGCAAATGGCGAATTCAACGGCATCAAGGGCGCTTGCGCCTTGCTGCAGTTTTTGCACGGCGGCGGCGCTAATACGCGCAAGTTCGGCACGAAACTGCGCTTCTTTAACGGCGCTCAAGCTGGCGCGGTCGATCACGCCAGCGCCGCCGTGTAGGGCAAATCGAATCATAGTGCGAGTTGCCAGGTGCCAAAGGCATTATAAAAAGGATCGGTAGGCATAAATCGGTTTGCGGCTAATGCCAGTTGATAAATAGGCCCAGCTTGTTGTGTAGCAAAGCTCTGGCCACTTTGCAGTTGCGGCGATTCGCTAATTTGATACCAGTTGAAAGTGCGCAAAAGCTCAACGGCGTCATGCAATTTCTTTGAGTCATCGGAGCTTACCGATGCGTCAAAAAGCCCCAAATTGTGCATGCCGCAGGAATACGACGTTGCACCGCTGACATACACCACAAAAGCCTGATGCGCGCTGTGCTGCGCTTGTGTGCCGCAAAATTCTTGCCACTGCTGGGCCGAATGCGCCAAACCTGCAGTTTCAACCTTGATTGCTAGGCCGCCCGCGTTTAACACCGCTGCAGCTGCGTGCATTAGTGCATTTGCGCCCGCCAGATTGAGATCGAAGGAAATCAAATAAAGCACCGCTCGGTGCCGCTCAATCTGTTTCAAGATCACTTCAGGAATTTGCGGGCCAGCGGCGCGAAACGCTGGTGCCATGCGGGCGTCTGCGCTTTCAAAGGTGTAATTGAAGGCCGCTTTACTCTGCAAATCCATGAGCATGCCCGCAGCACATACGTAACGTCCGTTTTCCGCTATGGCGCGAGCGAAGGCGGTGTGATCTTGCCAAGGCCCGGGAATACAGAGCACTGATTTCGTGCGCGCAATGCTGGGTTGCGCTGGCAATGCTGTTAAATCATCAGTCACAGCGGAAACACCATGACCACCGCGTGCGCGGCGATACCCTCGGACCGGCCAATGGCATCCAGTTTTTCATTCGTTGTGGCTTTCACACTGACCTCGGTGACGTCGATGCCCAAATCAGCGGCTAATCGCTCGCGCATGAGCGCCAAATACGGCGCCAGCTTGGGCCGCTCGCACACGACGCAAATATCGGCATTCCCGACGAAATAGCCACGTTCGGCCACCAAACGCACACATTCGCGCAGCAAAACCCGGCTATCTGCACCGCGCCATTTTTCATCACTCGGTGGGAAATAGTGGCCGATATCGCCTAATGCCAACGCGCCTAAAAGCGCGTCGCAGAGCGCGTGAATCGCAACATCGCCATCCGAATGCGCGACGATGCTGCTGGCGTTGGTAATGCGCACGCCGCCCAAGGTCACAAAATTGTCCACCGTATCTGGCGGACTAAGCGCGTGTATGTCATAGCCCATGCCAATGCGCGGCAATCGTCGTGGTGGTGTGGTCATTAGGAATAGCCTAGATAGAACGCAGCCAACGCCAAATCGTCAGCGACCGTGATTTTTATATTGGATGCGCGCCCAGCCACAAGCCTAGGCTGAA
This sequence comes from Rhodanobacteraceae bacterium, assembly GCA_031409855.1. Lineage (GTDB taxonomy): Bacteria > Pseudomonadota > Gammaproteobacteria > Xanthomonadales > SZUA-5 > JANNYA01. Next base: position 14,798 of record JANNYA010000021.1, read on the forward strand.
AACCAGCCTGCTCCATCGCCTGCGATTCGTCCGTTGCCGATGGAAATTGTGCGATTGCCTGCGCCAATGGCCCTAATCGAAACACTTGCGGCGTCTGCGCGGTCCAAATTTGGCTGCGATCTAGCGTTTCCAACATGCCAAAATGTGTGTCGCTACGTTTTACGGTATCGCGCACCGGCATCGCCAATAGCGCGCCAACTTGATCAGCAATTGCAGCGGCTAGCACTGCCGCTAAATCCTCAGCCCGCAAACACGGGCGCGCCGCGTCGTGCACTGCGACTAAGGTTTTCGCCGCCACGCCCATTTGCAGCAGCATTTCCAGCGCATTGATTACCGACTCTGCGCGGGTCGCGCCGCCGACACAAACACAAATAGGCTTGTTGTTTAGCTCGGTAATTTTTGGCCAGTGCGCGTCCTTGGCATCGAGCGCCAACATTACGCCAGCAATTTGTGGGTGCGCGCAAAGCACCGCAAGGCTATGTTCTAAAACGGTTTTGCCACCGATTTTTAGATATTGCTTGGGATAATGTTTAGCCGTTTTTGCGGCGGCAGGCGCGTAACGCGAACCTACACCCGCAGCTGGCACGACCGCCCAAATACTTTCTGGCATTGCTAAATCAGTGCGCGGCTTGCGCCAGCTGATTCGAGTCTGCACCGCCCGACGCCGGAACATCCTGCGCTCTGAAATCAGTCGCTGGAAAATCATGGCCCGAACCATTTAAACTTTCGGCAAAGCTGTCAACAACCGGGCCGTTGTCTTCGATGACTTGATAAAACACCTCATCGTTCTTGACCATACCCAACTCGGAGCGGGCACGTTCTTCGATTGCTTCCGCGCCTTCTTTCAAATCGCTGACTTCAGCGGCCAGCTGCTCGTTGCGCGCCTGCTGCTTAGCGTTTTCGGCTTCCTGATGCCGGACGGCAAGCTCGATCCGCCAAACGTCGCGCATGCCGCCGGATACCCACAGTTTTAGCTGTAGCCCGGCGAGCATCAACAACAAGATCAACGAAACCCAACGCGCCACGATCAGCATCACAAAAGCAACAATTCGCTAAGGTTACAAAATTGTGCGCGAAATGCCTAGTCATTCTTCAGCTATTTCAGGTACTTAGAAGGTGAAATTAATGCTTTTTACAGATGAGTTCACAGAATTCACCCCAATATGGCCTGTTAGACTCGCAGCTAATTAAGGGCAAAGCAGAAAAAATGAGCGCACTCGCACACGCAGAACGGCAATTACTGACCCAGCAGGGCTTGAACATGGCCAACCTGGAAGCCGCAATTAATACCGCCATGGGCCCTGGCATTACCGCCAGCGATCTGTATTTTCAATTTTCCCGGCAAGAAAACTGGGGTTTAGAAGACGGCATCGTTAAAGAGGGCAGCCACAGTATCGAACAAGGCGTCGGGGTACGCGCCGTCAGTGGTGAAAAAGTCGGCTTCGCCTATTCCGATGAATTGACCTCTGGCGCACTGGATGAAGCGGCGAAATCGGCGCGTGCGATTGCGCGCGCCGGCGCCACGGGCCAGGTCCAAGCATGGAAGCGCCGCACCGCAAAGCCGCTTTATGCCGCGCTCGATCCCATCGACAGCCTAGCGGCTGCTGGGAAGGTCGCGTTGTTGAGCGAAATGGACGCCTATGCGCGCTCGCTCGACCCGCGCGTGGTGCAAGTGATGGCGGGCGTATCGGCCAGCGTAGACACGATTTTGATCGCCGCCAGCGATGGCACGTTCGCGGGCGACGTCCGGCCCTTGATTCATTTGCGCGTGACGGTGATCGCAGAACAAAACGGGCGCAGGGAAATGGGCTCTAGCGGCGGCGGCGGGCGTTTTGGCTATGCCGAGCTGGAGCGTGGCGAAGGTACCAAGGCGCATGTGCGTGAAGCGGTGCGCTTGGCGTTGATCAATTTAGAAGCGGTGCCCGCGCCTGCTGGGCAAATGACCGTTGTGCTGGGCCCAGGCTGGCCCGGCGTATTGCTGCACGAAGCGGTAGGCCATGGCTTGGAAGGTGATTTCAACCGTAAAGGCACCAGCGCTTTTGCCGGGCGCATGGGGCAACAGGTGGCGGCAAAAGGCGTGACGATAGTCGACGATGGCACGATGCTGGATCGGCGCGGATCGTTGTCATTGGACGATGAAGGCACGCCCAGCGCCTGCACCACCTTAATTGAAGACGGCATTTTGAAAGGCTATCTGCAAGACAAGCTCAATGCTGGATTGATGAAAACCGCCGCTACCGGCAACGGCCGTCGCGAAAGCTTTGCGCACCTGCCCATGCCGCGCATGACCAACACCTACATGCTAGCTGGTGAGCGCGACCCAGAAGAAATCGTGCGCTCGGTCAAAAAGGGCCTGTACGCGGTCAATTTCGCCGGTGGTCAAGTCGATATTACCAATGGCAAATTTGTGTTCTCGGCATCAGAAGCGTATTTGATCGAAAACGGTAAAATTGGCGCGCCAGTGAAAGGTGCGACGCTGATCGGTAATGGCCCAGAAGCGATGCGCCAAGTCAGCATGGTCGGTAAAGACTTAAAGTTGGACTTGGGTGTCGGCGTTTGCGGCAAAGATGGGCAAAGCGTACCGGTTGGCGTTGGCCAGCCGACGCTTAGAATTGAGGGATTAACGGTGGGCGGCACACAAATAGACTAACGACAACGATTGAGACGAGTCATGCATAAAAAACCATTTTTCGCGGCGCTGTTTTGTTTATTTGGCAGCCAACTTAGCCACGCGCATGGCGTGCTGAATGGCGACAGCGCTATACCACCGCTCGATTCGGATCGCGGCCATGTTGTGTCGGGCGCCGTGCCAAATGAAACGACGGTGCGGTTTTTGCAGGATAATTTTGATGTCTGGCTGGCAAGATCGCAGCCAGACGGCACCGGGCGCGTCGATATTTGGGTCGATGCCGCGCAACAACGCCAGCTCGAGTCCTACGGCTTCAATTTTGCCCGCAACGAAAACCTCAGCGCGACTTTGCTGCAACTGCCCGAGCGCGCGACGCCTGGAATCAATGCCATTGCCGGCTTTCCCTGCTATCGCACAGTGGAAGAAACCTTTGCCACGCTGGAGCAACTAGCCGAGCGCTATCCAAATTTGGCGCGCACGGTGGATATTGGCGATAGCTATCTGAAAAGCGTTGGGCAAGGCGGCTATCCGATCAAAGCGTTGATTATTGATAACAGCGCGATTGCAGCGCCCATCGGCAGCAGCAAACCAAGCTTGCTCTTGATTAGCGCGATCCACGCGCGCGAATACGCCACCGCCGAGATTGCGACGCGCTTTGCTGAGCGGCTTTTGAGCGGTTACGGCATTGATCCAGAATTGACAAATTTGTTGGACAGTCGGCGCGTGATTATCGTGCCGCAAATGAACCCTGACGGCCGCAAACGCGCGGAAACAGGTGTTTCGCAACGGCGCAATTTGCACCCCGCAACCTGCACCACCACACCGGCAAATTCGGGCGTCGATCTGAATCGCAATTCGACATTTTTATGGGGCACCAATAACGGCAGCTCCACCAGTGGCTGCAGTGATACTTTCCGTGGCGCAGCCGCAGCGAGCGAGCCAGAAGTACAGTCGATTGAGCGGTTTTTAGCCGACACCTTTCCAGACCGGCGCGGGCCGCTTGATACCGACGCCGCGCCACTGGACACCGAAGGCGTGTTTATTAGCCTGCATTCGTACGCTGATTTAGTACTATTTCCCTTTGGTGCGACCGCAAATGCCGCACCGAATAAATTGGGCCTGCAAACGCTGGCGCGTAAGTTTGGTTTTTACACCAACTATGAAGTATGCCAAGCGCCTGCTGCCGGGTGTTTGTACGCCGCCAGCGGCACCACCGATGATCAAGCCTACGGCGCGCTTGGCCTAGCCTCGTTTACTTTTGAAGTCGGCAATAACGGCTTTTTTGAGTCCTGCAGTACCTTTGCGGCCAGCACGTTAAGCAAAAATATTGACGCGTTGATCTATGCGCTGAAAGCCGCGCGTCGCCCATATTTAGAGCCTGCGGGCCCAGAAGTGACTGAGCTAACCGCGTTCAACAATGTTGTGGAAAATGATTTCGAGGTCACCGTCACGGCAAAAGCCAGCGATACGCGCTCCGCCAGTGGCGGTCAAGGCAATGAAGACGTCCACACCGTAGTTCGCGCCGCGATGTATTTCAATCAATCGCCAGAAACCGCCGGTGCAACGGCGTTTCAAATGGACGCGGTTGATGGCAATTTCAACAGCGCTAGCGAGGCAGTGACCGTACGCGTACCGGCGAATCTTTTGCGCCCTGGGCGCAACGTGGTGTATGTCCAAGCGACAGACTCGGCAAATCAAACTGGCGTGGTCAGTAGCACCTTTGTCCGTTTGGCGGGCACGTTTGTGAGTGGTTTTGAGTGACAGCGGTGCAGTCTAAATAATTCGTCTGGATCGAAAAACCAAACGACATGGATGCGGCGTGTCCAGCGCAATTTTAATCAACCAGCGGGTTCAAAGTCTTAAGTGCCTTAAACCGGCCAAAATCGCGGTCTGCGCTCCACAGCACCGAAACGCCATTTTCAATACAAATGGCAGCGATTCGGGCGTCGTGAAATTGCCCGCCTTGGATATGCGTCTTGCGTGTTAACTCTGCCAGGATTTGCCAATGCGAAACGCCGCTATGCAGAATTTGCACGCCCGGTGCCGCCAACCAAGCATCAACTTGCGCGAGCGCCTGCTCAAAACTGCTTGGCGGATTGAAAATTTTCGGGTTGGTGCTGATTGCTAAAAATTCGTGTAGGCAACTGACAGGAATTCCCCAAGGCTGAGTGCCCTCAGCGAGGGTTTTCAGGCAAGCAAATGCGCGCACGTGAAAGCTTGACTCGCGCCGATGTGCGTAGACCAGCACGTTGGTATCAATGGCGATCATTTTGCGGTATCAAAATTGTGCGTGCTGATGTGCTCAAGCTCCATTTGATGCCAGTCTCTAGGCTCAGAAAGCAACATCGCTTGCCCCAAAACACTCGCGTCTTTTAGCTTAAACGCAGGCTTGGCGTTGTCCCGTGAATCATTCAGCACGCGGCGTAATCCCTCTTCAATCAATGCGCGCAGTGTTGAATGATTTTGCCGTGCATGCGCTTTGGCCGAATTGAACAACCCATCTGAAAGTTCAATGGTGGTTTTCATATGGTTACCCGTATTTGTAAATATGGGTCATATGGTAGGCATAACGTACGGATCGAGCAACAGATAAATCGAGATTGCAGCAATTACCCCTATTGCACAGCCTCGACGAGTCGCGCCAAGTTCTGCAGCGATTCCTGCCAACCGAGATAGCAAGCCGCCAAAGGGATAACATCCGGTATGTTTTCTTGCGTGATCGTTAATTCGGTACCTACCGAAACCTCTTTCAGCGTCACGCTTACCTCCATCACTCCCGGCAAATTCGGGTCATCAAACTGATCGGTGTAACGCAGGCGCTCGTTCGGCACCATTTCCAGATATTCCCCACCAAAGGCCATCACTGCGCCCGTGCTGAAATTGGTGAATGACATCTTGAAAGTGCCGCCGACCTTGGCATCTAAATGATGCACTTTGCCGGTAAATCCGTTCGGCGGCAGCCAGCGCGCCATCGCATCGGAATCAAGAAAGGCGCGATAAACTTTCAAGGGCGTGGCAGCCAATACGCGATGTAGGTGAACTGTGTTTTTTGTGCTCATGATGGTGCCTTTTTTATCTGGAATCTGATTGAAGTTACAATGCGACAACGGCTTGAAAGCCACCAAAAATCATGCGCTTACCATCAAATGGCATTTCGCACGACGCCATGCGCGGATCAGCCATGAACTTTTGCATACCCGCGTCCCGCGTCTGCTTTGATGGCCATTCCACCCAAGAGAAAACCACGGTTTCGTCGAGCTTGCACTGCACTGCGAATGGAAACGAGGTAAGTTTGCCCGGCGGCACATCATCGCCCCAACTTTCAACCACCCGCAGTGCGCCAACTTCTTTGAAGACGGCGGCGGCGGTGTTTGCCAGGGTAATGTAGGCCTCGCGATTCGCTGTTGGAACGGCTAAAACATAGCCATCAATGTAGTTCATGACATTCTTCCTTTTGATTGGGTGTTTCGTTGTGCGTGTGTGCCATCAATTCTTTTCGTTATAATTTTGGTCAAAATCCACTATCCATTAAATACCGAATTTGTCTCTAAAAATTCCATAATATGAACCAAAAACGCTGCTACTTGCGACCGGAAAAAAACAAGATTTAATTGCTTTTTGTTTCTTCCGTATAACGAGTAAAGCTATTAAGAATTGCTTGCCAACCTTGCTGTTGCTGCTCAATCGAATGCGTTGCTTCACTTTCAAATTCTACAAGCACTTTTACGCCTGTTGAAACTTTTGAGAACTCTATTTTAACTGTCCGCTCACCAAGATAATATTCAATTAAATTATTATTAATTACCTTTGTATAGGTTCCAGCAAAGTCAAAACCAAAACTTCCATCTTTTGCTTCCATGCGAGAGGAAAATTGTCCGCCCACACGCAAGTCAACTGACGAAGATATGGTATGCCAATCTTCAGACGCGGCGTTCCATTTGACGATATGTTCAGGGGAATTATATGTATGCCAAACTTTTTCGATGGGTGCATTTACAATTGTTTCAACGATAATATTCATATGATACTCACTCCTTTTTTATTCAGATAAATATAGTTAGGTGCAGTTTCAAACTGCGGCGGCATCCGAACGAAGTTCTGGCACATCCAAAGTTCGCACCGGGCGCACTTGTTTGCCGTGTTGCCTGTTCGGCAAGACTTCAATGCTGCCGTATTTTGCCGGCGGTATTGGATCGCCTCAGTTTTTTGCCTTGGCAAACGAATCAATAGCTGGTTTCTTTTGCGACCAAGCTGAGCGATCCCGCCGCATTATTCGAAGCCATTCGCGAACAAGGCATTTGTTGGCGCACCCTGCTGAATCTGTAAGGTGAATAACCCGGTTGCGGCGTTCAAAGTCTCAGCGCTGACGGCGATCGCGTATTGCCGCCCAGCGAGCGCGTCAAAACTAATCGTTTCGTTTGCGGTGTTGCGCGAGCGCATGCTGCTGATCGGATTGAGCCCGAGCAAGGTGTTGCCAGTGTAGACGTCCACCACCACTGTTGTCGCCGTGCCAACTGTGCTAATCAACACCGTTCCATCCGCAGGCGCAGTCCAGTTCCACCAAAGCGAGCTATAGCCGCCAAACGCTGGGCCGTGCGGTGGTTCGCCACTTTCTAGCGTCGCCAGCCGCGTGTCGCCGTTGAGGGTAGCGCTGGCGCCAGTGACTGCGGTGCGTGCGGCGAAGTTATCATTGGCGGGGGCTACAACGCCGGTGATCGAAACTAATGCCGTGCTGGGATAGGCCAGTTCGTAGTTCACGCCATCAAACAAGCTGATCGCGATGTTTTCGCTGCGCTCGCCTGCAGTATTTGCCAGCGCGGTAAAGACGAGATCCGCTTGCAATTGCCCTTCGGCAAAATTCACGACTGTGGTGTTGCTTGGGGTGACGCTGTAGTCACTTGTTAGTAGCGCGTTGCCGGTGATGCGAAAAAATACCGTGGTCGCACTTAAGTTGCTGCCCACGCGCTGAATGCGCGCAGTGGCGGTATCGGTGCCGCCAGGAAGCGCGGTTGCGTCCGGCACAAGCAGCTGAAAGCTCGGCTCAATGCTGGCGGTGTAGTCCAAATTCGCCTGATCTGCGCTAATCGTGATCGGGTTGACGAAGGTTGGCGTCAGATTCACCCCACGTTTCGAAGCGGTCAAGGTCGCAGTGCCTGCCGCGATATTGGTCAGGGTAAAACGGCCGTCGCTATCGGTGCTGGCTAGGCGAAACGCGGTGCCGGTCAGGCCATTGCCCACCGTCACATTTTCCAGCGGTTGCCCGCCCGCAAGCACGCGTCCGCTCAAGCTAAAGCCGGTGGCGGTGCCAATCGTGACGATGACCGAGGCGCTGGCAACTCCGCCGCGCAGATCACTAACGCGACAACGCACGCGATACTTACCGGCGGCAGTGAAGCTCTGACTCAGTTGACTTAGATTTTGCGGGACTGCACCGGTATCTTCGCGCTCCCAGGCATAGGCTAAGGCGTCGCCATCGGCGTCAGTGGCGCTGGCGTTAAAGGTGATCGGCGTGTTGATCGCAGCGCTGAGCGTTGTGGCGGACAAGCTCAAAACCGGGTTTCGGTTCGCGCTGAAATCGCCGTGTTCAACGTGCACCTGCACGCGCGGTGGGCTAACCGCAGCATCAATTGACATCGGCGTGACGTGCACGCCCAAGCCAGGTTCACTTAATGTCGCACCTAAGCGCAGGCCAGCGTCATTTTTACCGTTACGGCTGCGCGGCGTTAGATCCATCAGCCAGTTTTCACGGGCGTCAATGCTGCTGTGCAACGCGGTGGCAAATGCGCTTTGCAGGGTGCGGTGTTCAAGCCAAATGCGCCCGGTGTAGCCTTCGGTGCTGGCAGTTGCGGCTGCTATCGGCATAAATAGTTTTTCCTGCAAAACCAAAGCAGCTATGGCGCTAGAGTTGCCCGCCACCAGCTGCGTTTGGTCTTGCGCCTGCAGCGTGTAGTCGCCCTTGCCCCACATGCGCACGCTGCGATCTGGCGCCAGCCACGTCAGCCGCGCTTTCGAGCTGGCAGTAAAGTGCGCCGTGATCGCGCCCCCTGAGCCCAATCGATCAAATGGATTGCCATATTCGTTGTTCACACCAACGCCCAGCGGATCCGAGTTCGTGCTCGCCCAAAAATTGGCATGCAATAGGCCTAAATTATGCCCAAGTTCGTGCGCCGCCACGCCAGCGCTACTGGTTTTAAGCCACATGCCGCGCGCGCCGACATAGGCGGCGCCAGCAAAGCCGCCCGGGCCGCCCACGTAGCTGACGGTTTCAAAACTAAAGTTGCTATAGGTGAATCCGGCCGCTGTCGCGAGCGTACGTGCCTCCGATAAAATCGTGCGGATCCCGGTATCTTCGCCCTGATCAATATAAAACTGGGTTGGGTTTGCCAGCTGCAAAATAGGCGTGATGGTACCGGTGACTTGGCTCAACTGACCGTAGCTAAAATCGCGCATGAAATCATTCAGGCCGGTGATTTGCGTTTGCACTTGTGCGTCTGTCGGCAGTGCGGTGGCAAGCTGGTCAGAAAACCGCACACGAATGTAGAGAAACGTTTTCGGCCCGGTGGTGTAGGGATTCAGTGCCGCAGTCGCAGGCGTCGGCCCGCCGATCAATGATTCCAAGTACGCCGTTTGCCCCGCGTTAAAATCGTTCAAGTTTGCAGTATCGCAAAACGCTTGATAGCCAGAACCGACGCGCGCATACACGTTGGCTTTGCCGGTTTTACAGCTAGGCGCATCGCTAGACGCCGTGCTGCGCGCTAGCGCTAGTTCCGCATCGTCTTGCACTACCCGCGCGATATCGCGGCTCAGCGCAATGTGCCCGTCGAGCGCAATGCCGCGCGCGGGCATGGGCAGCAAACTTGTCGCCTGCGCCCGCACGCCAGCGGCATGGCGAATATAAACGTTCGCACCGATGATAAGCACCGGCAAATAAGTCGCCGACATAAATGTATCGCTTTCGCTCGCCTCACCGACATGATTGTGGTCTGCATGTTCTGTGTTGTGGAACATATCAACGCGATGGGTGTAGAGCGCATCGGCTTCAACAATAGTTTCGAGCTGAGCCTGCACCAATGCCGGTAATTTTGCGCGTGCGCTGGCACTCAGTGCGTGTTGCAATGCCAAATTTGGGTCGTTTTGAATCAACTCGCTCAGTTCCAAGCGGCGTGCTTTTGCCAGCGTGAGCCCTAAAGCTAGCTCGGCTTGCGTCGGCACTTGCGTTTGCCGCGCTTGCCACTGTTCAAACTGCGCGAATATCGGCGGCTCAGTGGGCGCGTCAAGTTTAGTTTTAGCGGATAGCGCTACGCTGGAATACAGTGCAAGCACAATGAATAGAGCACGCATGATTTATCGCCATTAAAGAAAGTAGCGACAGTCTAGTGTCGCTAGACGACTCTGCGCTAGCGCGGCGTGGCGAAAGTGCGGCAATAGTTCGCAGAACTAGCCAGCAGCGCCGCGCTTTCCAGCAATAAACTCTAACCAAGCTCTCCCCAGTTTATTCGCCGACACGAATGCGGGTGCTAGGCGTGCGGGCTTTGCTGGCCGTGCCATACATTAATTCCGCATATGCGGGCGCTGCTAGGTAATCCCCGGCACTCGCAGCGCGCAGAAAATAATAGACCGTGTGCTCACCTGCCGGCAAAAATTCGGCATAAAAGCGCGGGTTCAGGGCATCGAGCTTGCGTTCACGAAACCAGCTGCTGCCGGTATTTGAGACGCTTTTTAGATCTAGCCCGGCGACACCGTTGAGATTCAAGTCCGTCGGCAGCAAGCCGCCCGGCACCACATCGTTTAGCGCGACAAAATAGCGATCCGCGCTTGCGCTTAACGTCAAGCTGGCGCGCACCCAATCGCCTTCAACAATGCCAATGTCCAAAATATTTTTCCAGGTTCCGTCGCGCAAAACTTCATAGTTTCGGCTCAGCGTAAATCCAATTGCAGAGGCTTTTGCCACCCGGGCATCTTCCAAATAGCGTAGCGTTGCGATGAAACTAGCTGGCGCGCTTCCCAGCTGCGTTGCTTGTATCGATAGCGCATTTTCGCCGCCTGGCTTGACATCGCGGCGCAGCGCTGCAGCTGAAAAGCGCGTCGAAACTTGATCGACGCCGGTGTTCAGCGACAAAATTTGCTTTTGCGCTGCCAGTGCTACGGTTACCGTCGCAAGTAGTTTCGGCGTCGCCGCTGACGGCTCGTTTGCACCAAAATCCTGACTGCCAAAATCCCGACTACCAGGCCGATCCCGCAGCGCCATCAAACACACCGCACTGGCTTGGGTATCGCTGGTATTGATGCCACCAGCGTACAAATCACTCAAACCAGCGCGGAGTTCGCGCACGGTGCTGAGATCGGTCAATGCCGGGAAATCAGTAGCCATCGCAATTAGCGCGCATTGTTCGCGCACGGCTGAGCTCATCCACTCTGGCGCATCTTGATAACTAATTAGGGCGCGCGATTTGCCGCGTAAAGGTGCTTTCTTCAGTAATGCCTGCCACGCCGCAAACTGTTCAACTTGACCCGCCTGTGCCAGCGCCCGGGTAAGCGCAATTCGCGCGCTGAATGCCAGGTTGCTCCAGCCGCGATACAGCGATTTCAGTGTTGCCAGCTTGGGCTTGAGCTGGGCTGCCTGCGCCAAGGCAAGTGCGTCGGCCTTTCCGTCCGGCGAGGTATATGTGTAACTATTTGGTTTGAAATCTACTAGAAATGAGTCAGCCTTTTGCATTACCGCACTTGGCACCACAAAGCCCAGTTCGTCGAGCAAACGCAACGCGGTGATCGTATAGCTGGTCAGTGCCACCGACGGCGTCGCTCTAGCATCGTAGCTGAGGCTGGGCCCGAAGTAGCGGAAGTCGCCGCGCGCATTTTGAAATACAGCGGCGTTGTCCAGCGCTTCGCGCACCACCGCTTGCGCGTCCGGCCATGCGTTGGGGTCGGCTTGAGTGGATCGTAAATGCAGTGCAGCCGCGACCGCGCGGCTTAAAATCTGTTCCCAGCAGCGATGCGGATAGTCTTTTAGGCTTTGCGTCCAACTCGAACTCAGCCCACGCGCGCCCTGCAAAAGCGCAACCTCAAGCTCAGGATCGCGGGCACCCGTCGGCAATTTCGGCAGCGTCAAACGAATCGTGCTGGCATCCAGCCAACCCGCCTGCACCGTGCTCGCGGCGATCCACGGCGATTCAATCGGCACATTCGTGCTCACTGAATCTTGCGCCAAATCAGGCAAATGCCCAGCTTTCGCACTCAGCAACACCTGCAAAACTCCAGTGCGTTGCGCAGTCACCTCCAAGCCGTCACTCACCTGCCCACCCGCAGGAATCAATTTCGTGACTTGCTTATCTTGTAAGCGCTTGGCTTGCGCGCCCGCGCCGCCCTCAACACGCCAATGCAGCTCGGTCGATTCCGATTTTTCCGAGTTGCTGCGAATATTGCCCGCCAGCCGGGCACGATCACCGACATACAATCGCGCGGGCGTCGTTAGGCGCAGCTCCAGCGGCAATCCGGTTTCCAACGTCGCTTCTTGCATCTGGAAATCATCATCGACGTCGCTGCTCCATGCGATTGCGCGCCAACGTGTCAAATTATCCGGTAGCGCGATCTCGAACTTGTGCTGCTGTCCGGGCGCGAGCGTCAGATTAGGATGCCATAGTGCGACGTTGGCAAAATTGCTGCGCGTACGCAACGCAGTCGGCACTTGCGGCGTTTGTTTGGAACTGGAGTCAACGCCAGAATCCAGGACTTGCCCAATGACGTCACTTCGCTTAATGCGTGAGCCAGTGACCTCAACCGCGCTCAATTCCATACTGGTTTCATCGCTTTGCACACCCATTGTCCAACGCCACGGCGTTTGATTCCATGCGGCAAACGAGGCGGACCAGAGTCGCGCTTCATCACTGGCAATCGCGCCTAAAAAATACTCGCCTTGTGGGTCTGAATACGGCAAAAACTCTTGCGCCAAGGCGCGTATCGCATCGTCCATGACACTGATGGCAACCTCCTGTGGCACGCCTGACCGATTGCGCACAGTCAGTTGCACCCGCTGCCCCGGCGTTGCTTTGGCGCGGTCAAACGCAATCTGCAATGCCGGCTTGGCTTTGGGCTTAGGCAGTACAATTTCCAAAAAGGCCTCCTGCACAGGCGTTACCTGGCGAAAACCAGCGCGCGTAATGCTGCTGGTATCGGCGTCACGCACATAGGCCATCAGCTCAACGCGGCCTTGCCAAGCCGGATCAAGCGCCAAGGTGTGTTCGCTAAAAGCTTGGTTGATTTGCTGAACGCTATGGCCCAAAACAGCATCGCCGCGCGCAAACAAAAACAGCACATTGGCTTGCTTGAACGGTTGGGTAAGGCGCACGCGAAGGTTCAAATTAGTCGGGCTCGGCGCTTGTATTAGCGTCAAATCGGCGGTTAGCGCTTCTGCAGCGCTGGGCGTTTGATCGCCATCAACCCAAACATAGCTTTCCAGCGTTGCTGGCGCCGCGCCTGGGCTGCTGGCGACTAGGCGATAGCGTCCGCTTAGGTTGCGTGGAAAATTGCACGGGGAAAGCACGCCGGTTTGCAATGTGCATTGGCCGATTTTTATTGCCGCACCATCGCCGTCGTTAGCGTAAAAATCGGCTGAAAAATAGACCGAAATACTCACTGCAGCGGCCGGTGCTTGGGTGCCATCGGCATGGATCACAATCGCTTTCGCTTGCACGGCTTGGCTGGCATCCGGCCAGCGCGGCTCAATGCTTAGCCCGAGAAAGCGCGGGTAGCTGGCAAAGCGCTGTGTCACAGGATTGCTGACGGCCCCGGCGCGGCCTTGTGGGGTTACGCCCGCAGAAAACAGGAGTTGCCCAAATGCCGGTAGCTTGGTTTTTGCTTTTAAGCCAGGCAGCTCAAGCACGAGTTCGGCCTTGCCATTTTGGTCGGTTTTTGCCGGGTTCGACGGTGCGGCGCGCAGTTCAACGGCCTCAATCTCCCATTCAGCGGCATTGCCAAAGTGATAGTCGCTGTGCTGTGGATACGCGGCGACAATGGAGGCTGGGTACAGGTAGGCTTCAACGTCCGTGATCGCTACCTGCGAAGCAGCGCCGCCGGAGTAATAGCCCGATTCAAGCGCAAAGCTGATGCGCTGCGCGTTGACGTATTGTGGCGTGTCTAACGTCGCTGGCAAAATCGGTGCATAGACAAGGCGTTTCGGCGCGCTGGCAATCGCCCAAAGGTCTTGCGGCTGGTAGCTACCAACATAAAAACAGATGTTGTCGCGCCGAAGTGCTGCAATGCCAATGCAATATTTACCATCCTGCATGTGTTGCGGCAGGGCGAATTCGCCTTGCATATTGCCAAGCGCATCTGGGGCGGTTTGCCAGCTGCGAATCTCGGCGCCCTGATCCGCTTTGTATAGCACCAAGGTAATAGCTGCTGTTGTAGCCGCATTTAAGCGCACCGCTCTTGCTGCCGCAATCTCGCGCTGCCAAAAGCGGTAGTGCAGCAACTCACCCGCACGATACAACGGCCTATCGGTAATACCCCAAAGTGCGCGCTCAGCGGGTGCGCCAAATTGCTTGTCGTAATAGCCAAATGCGGTGCTTGGCAATACCGCGCTTAGTCGGCCTTTTTGCGCGTGCAGCAGTAGCAAGGGATAACGTTGCGTGTTCGTTGGTTTTGGTGCCACAAATTGTGGATCCAGCGCTAAGCGCGCCACGCCAGACGCATTCGTCTGCGCGCGCGCAATCACCTGGCCTGGGTCTTTGGCGTTCGCAAGATAGATCAGTGCGACATCGCTGCCGACAATCGGCTTGCCGCGCTGCCACTGGTGTGCCCAAACCAAAACCTCGCGCTGTGTGCCTACGGCATACAAATCAAACTGTGGCGCGGCAAATTGCAGGCCTTCGGTGTAGTTAAGGTAATCTGAACTTAACTCGTCAGCGGTGCTGCTTTGCAGCGCAAAAAAGCGCGCCCAGCCGCCGGCCCGCAAATTTTTTCTCACGCTTTCGTCAAGCCACGCTTGCTCGCGATTGTTGATTTTTTCGATGCTGGGGATTTGAATTTGCTTGCGTTGAATTAATGTATCAGGTCCATTTTCACTACCTGAAGACTCGATAAAAAATGCCGATGCGCTTGCGTTAATGGATTCCAGAAGCAGTGGAATACGCCTGCCGTCGGCGATTATCGCTTGCGTATGCGGTGCGCGCCACTGAGGCCGAAAGTCGGTGCTTTGCAGTGCCAGCAGCATCGGCTCAAACGCGTCGTTTTCCAAGTCCATGCGGCGCTGCAACTTGATTTCGTGGCGTTTGCGCGCCCTGCTCATAATTAATTGCACGCTGGAACCTGGGCCAAGCTGTGGCGCATCCGAGCCATCCGAGCCCCAGGAATACTGCTCTTGCCAGTTTTCCAAACGCACCGAGTTCGGTAACTGGTCTGCGAAAGTAAGCTTTGCGGCTGCCGATAATTTACGTGAGAACGTGAGGGTGACATCCTCGCCAGGCTCACAGCTGACCGTGATTGTTTTTGTATCAGAGTTAGTGCCCACGCTTTTCCCGTGCGTCGTGCATTGGGCGGAGCGCAATCGAAAGCGCTCATGCGTCAGTGCATAAAGTAAGCGCTCCTTTTGCTCGCCCAGCAATGCACCTGTACTGGACTGCAAGCCAGGTTTGACGTGCCATTCAATTGTTTGTTGGGTGTTAGCTAACTCAAGTTTATTCACGGCAAAACGTATTTCTTGCGCTCCTGTCCAACGCGGGGGAAGGCGTTGCATGCGCGGCAGCGCTTGCAGCACGCCGTCGACGCGATATTCCAGCACGGCGGCAATCGCCTCAATACTGACCTCTAAATTGCTGGTAACAACCAGACCTGGTACGCCAGCATCTGTACCATAAGGAGCGGCATCGATCGATAAGAATGGCCGCTCAGTTTTGAAATCTAGCTGCAAATGTGGCAACGCAACAGCGGCTTGGGTCAGCAAACCGGCTGCGATTTCGATGCGATACTGGCTAGCCTGCTGCAATTTGCGCTGCTCAAAGCGACAAGCAATTTCAGTGTCACTATTCCAGCTACACAACATCGGAATGGATGGCCTTAGGGTAATCACCTTTGCCAGCTCTGGCCCGTCCCAGGTTTGCATGGCGTCCTGAAACTCCAGTACTAACTGCTCGTCGTTGGTGTAAGCACGCACTGGGTAGGATGCGGCAATGCCGAAGTTGGCCGAAAATAGGGCTAGAAGCAGTGCCAGTGTTTGCCAGTGGGCGATACGCCTTGTGGGAGGTTTCTTTGGCATCGTTATCGCTCGAACGCTTGGCAGGTAGGAGCTAAGCAAGCCAGTTTGTAACGCGCTTAGCAAGCGCTTTTAAACCGCTCACCGTCGCTACTAGAATGATTGACTCCGTAGGCCAGCGCTCCATGCCTAGCCGCAGATTAGCCAGCCGCATCGTAAGCCGCTTTGATCCAGCCGATTAATTCCAGATCTATTTCATTGACACCGCTAAGTTTGACCTTGAAGTTACACATTTGCCCGGCGGGCAATTCTTGTAGGCGCGCGTTCGCTTGCAGCCCTTTGACATTCAGCCCGAGATCGATGCGGGTGTTTGTGGCTGGGCCGATCATGGCGAACTGCTTGTTGCGCCGATAGCTGACGTAGGTTTTTTTCGGCGCTGCTTCAAAAGCGCCGAATTTCTGCATTTCGAGCAATAGCTGGTCATGGATCCGCGCAGCGCCGCGTTTGCGCCGGTATAAAGGCCATCCAACACCTGCTCCGGCGCCGCTACTGCCACGTCTGCAGCAGCATTTGAAGCTTGGACATCGGCATGGACTTGCTCGGATTTAGCCGCGTAATGCGCCATGGCATTGGCATCGCCGTGCCCCATATTCAAAGTTGCTTTCAGCATTGCAACACGCTCGCCGTGCTTGGCTAAGCCGCTGTTGATAATGATTTTGCTAAGTTGCGCGAGCGATTTGCCGCTGCGTTTTTCAATGTTTGCCAACTGGGTTGCCAGCGCTTGGTCGAGATTAGCCATCTGAAAAGCCTCCTTTTTGCGAAAAACCAGTCGTTAAAACGTAAATTAACTACAAAAGGGTATGCCTTGATTATCAGGCAACCGACACCGGACTAACATGGGCGCGGCAGCAAAAGCCCTAAACTCTGGGCCCGACCGCAACGCCAAAACCTTCGACGAACCATGAGAGCAAGAATGTCCAAGCCACTCAATTGCACTACCGTTTTCGCTACCCTGCTCGCCACTTTGAGCCTTTCCAGCTGCGCCACCAACCCTGATGGCAAGAAGATTTTCAATGTCGTAGACAGTAAACAGCTGAGCGCGATGGGCTTATCGGCGTTTGATGAGATGAAAAGCAAAGGCAAGGTCAGCCGAGATGCGCGGCTGCAAGGCTACGTGAGCTGCATCACCAATAAATTAATCGCAGAACTGCCGAATGATTTTTCCCGGCAAGATTGGGAGGTTGTGGTTTTTGACGATGACGCGCCGAATGCCTTTGCTTTACCGGGCGGCAAAGTCGGTGTGCACAGCGGGCTATTGAGCGTCGCGCAGACTGAAGATCAACTCGCGGCAGTGATCGGCCACGAACTTAGCCACGTGACTTATCAACATGGCGGCCAGCGCGTCAGCACGCAATTGGCGCTGGAAGCGGCTGGACAAGTGGCGCAAATGTATGTCGGCAGTAAAGGCGAGCAGCGTAATCCAATGTTAGAAGCGGCGATTGGCGTGGGCGGGCAAGTGGGCGTATTGCTGCCGTTTTCGCGCAAACACGAAACCGAAGCGGACCGCGCTGGGCAAGTGTTAATGGCGCGTGCGGGCTACAACCCTGGCGAGGCCGCAACGTTATGGCAAAACATGATGGCGCAAAGCAACGGCGCACCGCCGCAATGGCTGTCGACGCACCCGAATTCGGAAAAGCGCATGGAACGGCTCAGCGCGCAAGCCCCGGAATTGCAAGCGCTTGCAGAAACAGCGCGCAGTCAAGGCAAAGGGCAAGCGTGTCCCAGGTAGCGCAGATCAAGAAACTTTTTTATCCGGCTAGACCAATGGCAGAAGCGCGCATGCTTTTTTTTTGCTAAAACAGCCGCCCCACAAACTTATGCAAAGCGCCCCCCGCTACGTTATGAAAAAAATTCTTGCCCTGAGCATCGCACTCGGCCTTGCCGCGTGTACCGACGAACCCGCTATGACCGATAAACCTGAAGCTAAAACTCCCGCTGCACAAACCGCAGACGTCGCACCAGCGCGTGCCAACCCTTTACTTGCTGCCAGCACCCTGCCCTTCATGGCGCCGCCGTTCAATTTAATTCAAGACGCAGACTATGAAGAGGCAATCGTCGCTGGCATGGTCAAACACAAGGCAGAAATCGCCCTGATCGCCGAAACCAAAGAACCCGCGACATTCGATAACACTATTGTCGCAATGGAACGTGCCGGGCTAGATTTACTGCGTGCGTACAAAATATTCTCGAATTTGACCAACTCGACTAGCAACGACAC
Organism: Rhodanobacteraceae bacterium; assembly: GCA_031409855.1. Lineage (GTDB taxonomy): Bacteria > Pseudomonadota > Gammaproteobacteria > Xanthomonadales > SZUA-5 > JANNYA01. The sequence continues at coordinate 32,894 of JANNYA010000021.1, forward strand.
GTTGCGTGCGGCGGACGAAAAACTTTCGCCCTTGTTGGCGGCGCATCAGGATTCGATCTCGCTAAACCCAACACTTTTTGCGCGCGTGCAAGCGGTGTATGACGCGCGCGAAAGCCTGCAGGGCGAAGATTTACGCTTGGCGGAAGTGTATTACCGGCAATTCGTGCGCGCCGGTGCCAAGTTGAGCGCCGAAGATAAAGTCAAGCTCAGCGCATTGAATGGCGAGTTGTCCACGCTCGGCACACGTTTTTCGCAGTTCTTGCAAAAAGACACCAACGATTCCGCCGTGGTTATTGATGACGTCAAACTCTTAGATGGTATGAGCGAGGGCGATATCGCCGGTGCCAAAGCCGCCGCCGAAGAACGCAAGCTGACCGGCAAGTATTTGCTGACGCTGTCGAACTTCACCTTGCAGCCACAGCTCGCCAGCCTGAAAAATCGCGACACGCGTAAACGCCTGTATGAAGCGTCGATCAATCGCGGCAATCGCGGCAATGAATTCGACACCAAAGCCACGATTTTGCGCATTGCCGCCGCCCGCGCCGAGCGCGCCGCGCTGCTCGGCTTTAAAACCTTTGCCGACTTTTCGCTCGACGATCAAATGGCGAAAGTACCGTCCGCCGTCAATAAGATCATGATGGACACCGCCAAGCCAACGCTGGCGCGCGCGAAAGAAGAAGCTGCCGACATTCAAGCCGCGATCAAGGCCGACGGCCAGACGTTTACGCTGGAGCCTTGGGACTGGGCGATTTACGCCGAGAAAGTTCGCTCCGCCAAATACGGCCTAGATGAGGCCGCAATTCGCCCGTATTTTGAATTGGAGCGCGTACTGCAAGATGGTTTGTTCTACACCATGAACGAGCTGTACGGCATCACCATGAAAGAACGCAAAGATTTGCCGCTGTATCACCCCGACGTGCGCACTTTTGATGTGATGGACGGCGATGGTTCGCAAATTGGCGTGATTTATTTGGACTACTTCGCGCGCGATTCCAAACGCGGTGGCGCGTGGATGGATACCTTTGTCGACCAAAGCGATTTGCTTGGACAAAAACCCGTTGCTTTGAACTGCATGAACATCAAAAAAGCCGCGAATGGCGAACCGACGTTGCTGAGTTACGACGAAGTCAGCACCCTATTCCACGAATTCGGCCACGCGGTACATGGCCTGTTTTCAAAAGTGAAATACCCACAGCTGTCCGGCACCAATACCCCGCGTGACTTTGTTGAGTTCCCATCCCAGTTTGAAGAAGACTGGGCGCTGGATAAGAAAGTGCTGGCGAACTATGCCAAGCACTATCAAACCGGCGAGGCTATGCCGCAAGAATTGGTCGATAAAATCCGCAAAGCCGCGACCTTCAATAAAGGCTTCGATGGCCTAGAAGCCCTGCAAGCGCAAATGTTGGATCAAGACTGGCACAACATGAACGTCGCGCAAGCCGCAGCGGTTACCGACCCAGTCGCGTTTGAAAAGGCATCATTGGAAAAACGCGGCGTCGCCTTCGGCCCGATTCAACCGCGCTATCGCACCACCTATTTCGGCCACGTTTGGCCGGGTGGCTACGCCGCTGGTTACTACGCGTATTTGTGGACCGAAGTGCTGGCGGCAGATTCCTTTGCCTATATGGGCACCCAGGGCGGCCTGACCCGCGAAAACGGCGACAAATTCCGTGCAGCGATCCTATCGAAAGGCGGCACCGCTGAGCCGATGGATTTGTTCAAAGCCTATCGCGGTCAGGAGCCAACCGTTGATGGCCTGCTGATGCGGCGCGGTTTAAAGTAAGTTCGGTTTACTGTTGAGTGATTGGAAGACGCCCCGGCCTAAAACCGGGGCGTTTTCGTTGGTGCGCGTTTGTCTGGACTTTCCAACGACATACCAGCATAAACTCCGGCTTTAATTGATTGTCAGAAGTCAACGCATGCGCGACTGGATCCAAACGCTGCCTAAAAGTCTGCTTGCGCTCGCCAACCAATGGCAAGCGGCACAACCCTTGCCTGTTGAGCATGCGCGGCGGCTTTGGCAGCGTTTGCGAATTGAATGGAACTACAATTCCAATCACATTGAAGGCAACACGTTAACGTATGGCGAAACCCTGCTGCTGTTGATTCATGGCCGCACGCGCGGTGATCACTTAATGCGCGAGTATGAAGAAATGCGCGGACACGACGTGGCCATTGAACTTGTTCGTACCTTGGCGCACGAGTCCAGGCCGCTCACCGAAGACGACGTTCGGGATCTGAACCGCATTGTTTTAAAGGAAGGATTCTGGCGCGTAGCGCAAACTCCGGACGGCGAGCAAACGCGCAAATGGATTGAACCAGGCCGCTATAAAACTGCCGCAAATCATGTGTTGACCACAACCGGTGAAGTCTTTCAATTCGCCACTCCCCAGGCAACGCCAGCGGCAATGTCAGATTTTATTTTATGGCTCCGCGGCGAGCTTGAAACACCAACTTTGCCGCTGAGCATGCTGCTTGCCCGCGTGCACCATGAATTCATTCGCATCCACCCATTCGATGATGGGAATGGGCGCGTGGTGCGCTTGCTTTTGAACTATGTACTGCTGCGTGCTGGATTGCTGCCTATTGTGGTGAAAAGCCGAGATCGACGCGGCTATTTAACCGCGATAGCGCTGGCGGATGCGGGCGATCTAATGCCGTTAGCATCGTATTTCGAAGCGCTGATTGCTTGGTCACTGGCGCTTGGAATTGCGGCGGCAGCGCGTTTGATAGCGCTGGAAACGGACGAGTAACCAGCGATCACAGAAACGGCATGCGCGCGCCAGCTCGACCCGCGAAAACAGCGATAAATTCGCACTGTGCCCCGGTTGAAAGCCGGGGCACATTTTTTTGGTACGCGTTTAGCCGGGCTGCGCGCAGCAAATATTTACCATTTGCGCGAGCGTTTGCAGCCACTATTTCAGCGCCACGAACGAATCGGACTAGATCATGCCAGCACCGTCAACGCAGCGCTTTTTAAGCGGCCTAATTTCTGCCTGCTTTTCCGCCCAGCTCTATGCAGCGGTGGTGGACTCAGGCGCAGTCGCAAT
>JANNYA010000022.1:0-4990 GCA_031409855.1 Rhodanobacteraceae bacterium
GCTGTCCGCCACGGTTTTTTTTACTGTAATTACTCACCGGCGGATCGTTCGCCCTGAGCCTGTCGAAGGGCTCTTCGACAGGCTCTGGGCGAACGGTTCCTTTCATGTCTTCAAGCATAAAAGCCTAAACCATGTCCTGGTCTTTCATCATCCTACTCAGCTGTGCCGGTTTTGCCTTGGGCGCCGCGATACGCCTTTGGCGCTCGCCCAACACCGACCCCTACGCGAATCTTGCGCGCGATGGACAGAACCTTAGCGCTATCATCCGTGAAATCGAAGAATCCGGCGCTTGGTACAACATTGTGGTGCACTACGAAGTCGCTAGCACGCAATACCGCCGCACCTTAATCTGGCCAAGCATGAACGCAAAACCAGCGCTTGGCGCGACAATCGAGCTGCGTTACTTACCGACAAACCCCGGCCTGTCAAGGGTTGCCTAGGCACTTTGCCTTCACCCACAGGGCAATCTGTGCGTTTACCAGTGCACTAGACATAGAAACAGCGGCTTTATTTGCCTGAGCGCAACAAAATTGTCATTCTTGACGCGCTAAACTCACGTTTCAAAGCTAAAGTTTTCGTTAAACTCTCACCGTTGAACTCCAGCGACGCTACTCAGCCCTTCGCTGTTGGCACGCTAATCATTTGCATAGGAAACATTTCATGTCGAAAAACACATCTCCCGCCCTGCCCCGCATGCGCCTAGTTGTTAGCGCTATTGCGTTTGGCCTGATGAGCGCAGTCGCGCTCGCCCAAGATACCTCTACTGCCGTCACCGGCCGCGTGCTTGATGGCGAGGGCGCGCCGGTCGCTGGCGCAGTCGTTGAAATTTTGCACACGCCTTCGGGCACCCGTAAGCTGGTTACCACCGACGAAAACGGCCGCTACAGCTCCAGGGGCCTGCGCGTCGGCGGCGGTTTTGTAGTTTCCGTGTCGAAAGATGGCATGGAAGCAGGCAAACAAGACGATGTCGAACTGCGCTTAGGCGAAGTTGGCACCGTGAATTTGGTTATGGGTGGCGGCGAAGACGTTTTGGGCGAAGTGGTTGTAACCGCAGCCCGCGTTTCCGACGTATTTGACTCCACCAAAATGGGCGCAGCCACCAATGTCACACGCGAACAAATTGAAGCATTGCCTTCGATCAACCGCTCCATTGAAGATTACGTTCGCCTCGACCCACGTTTGGTTCAAGTCGATAAAGACCGTGGCGGTATTTCTGCTGCAGGGCAAAATAACCGTTACAACAACATCACCATTGACGGCGTTTCCAGCAACGACGAATTTGGTCTGAACGACAGCGGTTTTTCATCGCTGGGAAATCCGATCTCGATTGACGCGATTGAAGAATTGAACATTAACGTCGCTGGCTATGACGTATCACAGGGCGACTCAACCGGCGCGAGCATTAACGCAGTCACTAAATCCGGTACGAACGAATTTAAAGGTACGGTTTACGGCGTCTATCGCAAGAATAATTGGGTCGGCGACAATGAAGCAAATCAAGCATTCACCGGCTTTAATGACGAAAAGACCTACGGCTTCACCGTCGGCGGTCCAATTTTGCAAGATCGCTTGTTTTTCTTCCTCGCCTATGAAGAATTTGAGCGCTCGGCACCGGCTCCTGAAGTTAACCGCCGCCTTGTAAATGGTGTTTCCACGCAATTTGTTTCGGACGCGGACTTGGCAGCGATCGCGGCACGTGCCCAGGTTTTGGGCTTCACGCTGGGTCAAACGCGCTTAAGTCAGCTGAGCACAACGGATGAAAAGCTGATTGCCAAAGTTGATTGGAACATTAGCGACCAGCATCGCGCATCACTCCGGTACGGCCGCACGCCGGGCCAAAGTCAACGCACCCCAGATGTTACCAGCACTTCGGTTTCCACCGCAGACCATTGGTTCTTCGATAACGTACTCAATAAGAATTTAACCGGCCAGCTTTACAGCGATTGGACCGATTCGTTCTCCACTGAACTCAGCTTGTCGCGCAACGATTATTCCAGCGTGCCACAAAACGCGAGTTTCACGCCGCAAGTCACTGTCCGCGTCAACAGTGGTGCGGATCGAGTGGTATTTGGCACCGAAATCGCCCGCCAATCCAACGTTTTGGAAAGTAATACCACGGTGGGCTTTTTGAAGGGAAATCTGTTCATCGGCGATCACACGGCTTCATTTGGCGTTGATTACAAGAAAAACGACACCTTCAATTTATTTTTGCAGGCAACAAACGGGGCTTACACCTATGCCAGCGTTGCTGACTTCCAATCAGGCCGTATCAACAACTACACCTATAATTTCCCGCTCACTAGCACCGACAAGAACTCTGTTGCCGCCAATTTTTCGCTCACCAGCTATGGCCTTTTCTTACAAGACAATTGGGTCGTCAACGACAATTTGACAGTCAACTATGGTGTCCGCTATGACATCCCACGATTAGAAGATAAGCCTGCGTTCAATCAATCGGTTCGTACCGCCTTTGGTCTGGACAACAGCTCAACAATTGACGGCAATTTCATAATTCAGCCGCGTGCTGGCTTTAATTACACCTTTGATTCGGACGTTAGAACACAGCTTCGCGGCGGCATTGGCCTGTTCGCTGGCAGCTCGCCGTCAGTTTGGTTAAGCAACTCGTTTAGCAATTCTGGTTTGCTTTCTAGTGGCTTCAACATTACCAATGCCACTGCAACTCCTATTAATTTCCCGTTTGTGTTTGATCCTAACAATCAACCACGACCGACAGGTACACCACCGAGCCCGAATATCGATTTGGTATCCACTGACTTCGAGCAACCCACAACTTGGAAAGGTTCGCTCGCATTTGAGCGCGAGCTGCCTTGGTTCGGTTTAGTCGGAAGTGCGGAAGTAATTTTGACGCAAACCGAAAATAATCTGTTCTATGAAAATCTCAATTTAGGTACGCCAACCGGACGCAATCCAGATGGACGTTTAAGCTACTGGTCGACCAACGCAGCCACGGGCTTCTTGAATCCAAATACCCCAGGTTCGTCAAACCGACAGAATCGAAATCGTTCCTTCGGCAGTGTGTTATTGCTGAAAAACAGCTCCAAGGGATTCAGCGAAGTCGTGACCTTGGGCGTAAGCCGACCGATGATTGACAATTGGTCTGCGGCATTGGCCTACACCTATAGTGAAGGTGAAGACTCCAATCCAGGAACCTCATCGACGTCGTTCTCTAATTGGTCGAACCGCCTGATCATTGACCCGAATGACGACGTAACCGGCCGTTCGAACTACATCTTCCGCGACCGTATTACCGGCAATATGAGCATTCGCCATGAGTTTTTCAGCGGCGCGCCAACGACGTTCAGCGCGTTCTATGAAGGCCGTGCCGGTCGCCCATTCAGCTATGGCTTCATTGGTGACGCGAATGGCGACGGCGCAACGAATGATTTGTTCTACATTCCAAAGCCAGGCGAAGCAATTTTCCGTGGGGCAGCCGTGTTGCCTGCTGGCCGCGTCGTTAATGATCCAGTCGTGGAAGCGGCGTTCTTTAACTACATCAACAGCGTTGAATATCTGCGCAACAATCAAGGCAGAATTGCCCAACGTAACGCACGAGTTGCGCCGTGGTTGAGCCAAATCGATGTGCGTATAGCACAAGATTTGCCTATGCTATTTAATGTCCAACCGCAAATTTACTTAGACATTTCCAACATCGGTAATTTGTTGAACAAAAAATATGGTCAGATCGACGAAGCAACGTTTCCATATACCGTCAACGTTGCCCGCTTCGCTGGCGTACAAGACGGCAAGTACGTGTATCAGTTCATCATGCCGCCGTCTGGCTTTATCCGTAAAGACGTCAAAGGCGAGTCCCGTTGGGCCGCGCAAATTGGCGTGAAGTTCAGCTTCTAAACACTTTGCATTGTTACAGCTCCTAAAGAAACCCCATCGAATTGATGGGGTTTTTTATGCGCCCAGTATCTGGACAGAAGCTGCACGCCGATGGACTAGCCCTCGACTTCGGCAACGCAAACGCTTATGGTGCGGGCCTTGCTTGAGCTGGCGCCGCTAGCTCAGCGCCGAAACAGTCGACTTAACGCACAATGGCGAAAAAAGAAAAAGATACCGAAGACAAAGGCCGCATCGCCACGCATAAGCGTGCGAGGTTTGAGTTTTTTATTGACGAACGCTTTGAAGCGGGCATCGTGCTGCAAGGCTGGGAAGTGAAAGCGCTGCGGCAGGGCCGCGTGGCCTTTAGCGAAAGTTATGTGTTGCTGAAAGATAACGAGGCGTTTTTGTTTGGCTGCCAGATCACGCCGTTGATTTCAGTCAATACCCACGTCGTCATCGACAAGCTGCGCACGCGCAAACTGCTGCTGCATCGCGATCAAATCGATAAACTAATCATTGCGGTAGAGCGCAAAGGTGCCACCGCAATTCCACTTTCCATGTTTTGGAAGAAAAACAAAGTCAAAGTCGAGATCGCACTGGCACGCGGTAAGCAGCTACATGACAAACGCGCCACCGAAAAAGAACGCGACTGGCAGCGCGACAAACACCGCGTGCTGCGCGATCACAATAAGTAACTGTTGAAATGGGCAGAAAACGTTTGAAGCATTTATTAAAAGATCCGTTCGCCCTGAGTTATCTGTTTTGGAGAGCAAAACTGCACACAATCCATGAACAGTTTTCGATATCAGAGCGAACGGCAACGACACGACGCGCTAAGTCGAAGGCTGCTATCGATCAAACCAACCAAAGATGCAGCAAGGGCAGCCAAAAAATCGCCAACACGGTGCCTAAACCTGCCATGGCGGCGGCAAGCTGCGGTGCCAATTTTGCATTGGCGGCTAACGCAGCGGCGGTCACCATCGGCGGCATTGCCGCTTCAAACGCCACCACCTGCATCGCTTCGCGATCCAGCAGCAATTGCGCCAATCCCAAGGCCAACAAGGGCGTCAGCAGCATTTTTACGCTCAATCCAACGATCAGCGGCAGGCTTTGCTTTGCTGGCGGCACGATGGCGAAGTTC
>JANNYA010000023.1:0-5464 GCA_031409855.1 Rhodanobacteraceae bacterium
CCTAATACACGCACGTTTGGCTGCCGTTTTGCAAATTCGATATTGCTAAGGCTATACTTCAGGGCTTGCTCATTGGAAGAGCAACTTTTTCAACAACTGGAGTCAGCATGCCAAACGTTAAGGTCAGAGAAAACGAGCCGTTCGAATTCGCCCTACGCCGTTTCAAGCGTTCGTGTGAGAAGGCTGGAATTCTTGCCGAAACCCGTCGCCGTGAGTTTTATGAAAAGCCCACACAAGAACGCAAGCGCAAAGCCGCAGCCGCTGAAAAGCGTCAGCAGCGCCGCACGCGCAGCGACGTAACAAAACGCGTTCGCAAGTACTAAGTAGCAAATCTCCATGAGCGAGCTAAAAGCCAAGCTTCTGGATGACATCAAAACCGCAATGAAATCAGGCGACAAAGTGCGTCTGGCAACGCTGCGATTGATGAGTTCCGACATTAAGCAAATCGAAATCGACACGCGTTTGGTATTAGACGACGCGGCGGTGCTTGGCATTTTTGAAAAAATGCTGAAGCGCCGCAAAGATTCGATTGATCAATTCAGCGCTGCGAACCGGTTTGACTTGGCCGATATTGAGAAGGCCGAGGTGTTGGTAATTCAACATTATTTGCCCGCGCCACTTTCCGAAGCGGAGCTGGATATCGCGATCAGCGAGTCTATTAAAGAAGTCGGCGCCACCAATGCCAAAGATATGGGCAAAGTGATGACCGTGTTGAAGGCGAAAGTTGCTGGTCGCGCTGATATGACTGCGCTTTCAGGCAAGGTCAAGGCAAAGTTAGGTTAGCGTTGGATTTGCTTTGAGCGTTTTGCTAATGCGAAGCGCGTCCAGTGTGGAATCGAAAAAGCTCGTGATTGCGGGCTTTTTTGCGTTCGCCGTCAAAACATTTACGAAATCCTCAAACCGCAGGATTGAAACACCATCAGCGCCTTCTGAAACTCTGCCTCACCGCCGTCCAATACGCCGGGAAGTATGATTAGCCTTTGCACCTGACGAGAATTTTCAAGGAATGCAATAGTGAAGTAACCACGCGTCGTGGGCGGCATTGGCTTGCACGCGACTATCGTTTGAATTTGCGTTCGGGGTATCACTGGCGTTGCCGAGCTGTTGCAGCTAAGCACAACGTTGAGCAAAAAATAGGCTCCGAACGCAACCAGGAACACGCCACCAAACGTTGCATGCCGCGTTAACAAATAAAACCCGAATCCAAGTAAAGAAAATCCAATCACAGCCGAGCGAATCAACGTTGAAAGTCGAGATCCGCTGCCATACATGACCTCGGCGATCTGACCTCGCAAACCGCCGCGTGTCAGCACAATCTGATCAGGGGTAATGGTGCAAAAGCCCGTTTTAGTGCGAAATTTTGGGCGTGCTTCGTCGTTCAAATAAATTCTCCACTCGCCCGCTGGCGCACAAGCCTAATCATCTTTATTAGCGAACTCTTTCAAATACTCAACAATAGCTTCTTGCGGCTTCATACCTATGAAGTTTTGAGTCAGCATCCCTTCACGATAAAATGAAAGGAACGGCAAGTTGATAATGTTGTGCTGTCGACAAAGCACGTGATTCTCGGGCAAGTCCACATCGACACATGCGAACGCAATCGACGCCCATATTTTTTCTTAGCCGAGCTTCCCCAGCAATATCTGCATTTGATCATCATAGGGATTCCAGGTTGCCCAAAAATGGATGACCACAAACCTATGTGCCTGCACAAATTCAGTAAACGTTGCTGTGGTCAGTGATGTCTGATGCGCACCACCTATTCGTTTCTGAATCATTTCCGCGAAGCACTTTTCGTTCGACTGAAAACATAGTCTTTTGACTTTGCTTTCGCATGACAGCTAACACAGTTTGGAATAGACCCGATTTCAAAGTCGCCAGATTTTGCCGCATAAAAATACTCCCAGTCGCCGCTTTTTATGTCGAATCCGTTCGCACGCTTGACCATACCGCCGATCGCAGCCACGCTTCCATCCGTTTGAGATAACTTTTCCTTCAGAACAATGGTGCCAGTAGGGAAGTTTTGATCCATAGACTTCATCGCCAACACGCCGCCTGTACTGACATAATAATTCACTGCGACGTTGGCGTGCGGGCCTGCTCGGTCTTTTTCAGCAGTTTGCGTTTCGCTGGGTGTGCGGGCGACACATAGCTCCGCCATCGCCATTGAAACAAGACGCGGCGTGGGATTAAGAAGCGTCAGCGAGTCGCGTAGCGCAAAAATCGACGCTGGTTCAATTGCAATTTCCTTTGATTCTGCACCGGAAACAGCGCCCGCAAATGAAATGCAGAACAAAATAAACATGGCTTTCATCAACAACTCCTTCATTGTCCAACAATAAATGCAACCGAAATTTGCGTGTCACTGCATCCAATCTCAAAGCAACCCCGAGCGCTTAACCGCCAAATAATGCTCAACAAGCGCCGACGGTAATTCCCGGCAATTGACGTCTAACACATGCACGCCTTGGGCCTTCAGCGTTTGGTGCGCGCGCGCGCGCAGGGCGGTGTAGTGCGCCATGCTGGCGGCCATTAGCGCCTGATCTAAGCGCTGCACTGGCGTTTCGAGCGCACTGTCGAGCGCGGCTTCGCGTAGGCTGGCGACGCACACCAAATGGCGCTTTTGCAACTGGCGTACGGCGGCGCTTAGGTCTTCAATATCTTCATCGCGGGCGTTGGTGATCAGCAGCACCAGGGAACGGCGGCGTTGGCGCAGGCTTAGGCTGGCGGCGGCGGCTAGATAGTCGGTGGCGACCGGTTCCGGTGTCAAATCAAACACGGTGTTGAGCAAGGTATCAATGCAGCTCAATCCTCGCACGGGCGCGACATAGCGGGCCGGCCCGCCATGCGCCATCAGGCCGACGGCATCGCCCTGGCGCAGCGCCATATAAGCCACCATCAAACTGGCGTTCAACACATAATCAAAATGGCTCAGCACACCATCGTGCGCCAACATGCGTCGGCCGGTGTCCAGCAAGAGAATGATCTGCTGATTGCGCTCGTCTTGATAATCACGCGAAATCAATTTGCGTGCGCGCTGGCTGGCTTTCCAGTCAATTTGGCGCATGGAATCGCCGACCCGATACTCGCGCAATTGCTGGAACTCGGTGCCCTCGCCACGTCGGCGTTTGAGGTGCGCACCTACCACGCGCGAGGCTTGCTCAACGCCGACCATCGCAAGCTTGGCCAGTGGCGCAAAATTCGGATACACCCGCACCTGCTGGGCACACGGCGCGGTGCGCGTTTGCGTCCAAAATCTAAGGCTGGAATGCAGGCGCAGCTGACAACCCGCAAACGCATATTCGCCGCGCTGGGTCGGTGTTAACTGATAGGGCACCTCGATCACTTTATTGCCGCGCAATTTGATTTGGCGCGGTAAGCCAAATACCGGCCAGTCGCCCGGATGCACATCGAACACGTCCAACTTGATGATGCCCGGTTTGTTCGAGCCAGCGCGCACACGCAGCAGCACGCGGTGCTCCAAGCCAACGGTAATAATTGCGGACAATTCGCGGCTAACAATGGGCGTGGCAAGTTTCGTCAGCCCATAGGCATCTTGCACTGCGATGCCAAACCAAGCCGCAAACGCGGTCCAAAAAACCGGTTCGGGAATCAGCGCAAACGCTAGCAAAGCGCCGAGGCCAGCGAGCGCAAACAAGCTCCAAAACATGGCGAGACCTGGCCGCATCAGTACGTTCGCGGCTTAGCTTTCAGCGAGTATTTCATCGTCGTGGCGCGTCAACTTTAGCCAGCATGTGATCCAGAACCTCATCAACATTTCGGCCTTCAATTTGCATCTCGGGCGACAAACTAATGCGATGCCGCAGCGCGGGCTTAGCAACTAAACGTACATCGTCCGGCGTAACAAAATCGCGCTGCGCCAGCGCCGCGCAGGCACGCGCGGCGCGCACAATCGCCAGGCCGCCGCGTGGGCCAGCACCCAGTGCGATGCCGGAATATTCGCGGGTGGCGCGTGCCACACGCACAGCGTAATCCAACACCACCGGGTCGACACGAACATTCGCCACGCCAATTTGCATCGCCAAAATATCCGCCGGGCGCGCCACAGCACGCACCCGCGCCAGGTCAAACTCGGCGCTGGCGCGGCCAAGCGTGACGGCGCTGACCATATTCACCTCGTCCGCCAAACTTGGGTAGTTCATTAGAATTTTCAGCAAAAAACGGTCCAGCTGCGCTTCTGGAAGTGGATAGGTACCTTCCTGTTCCACCGGGTTTTGGGTAGCGATTGTCATAAACGGCGGGCTTAAACTAAAGCTGCGCGATTCGATAGTGACCTGTTGTTCTTGCATCACTTCCAGCAGCGCCGACTGGGTTTTTGCCGGCGCGCGATTGATTTCATCGGCCAGTAATAAATTCGTGAATACTGGGCCGCGCCGAATTTTGAAAGTTTCCGATTTGGGGTCGTAAAAGGAATGCCCGCTAACATCAGAGGGCATTAGGTCCGGGGTGAATTGAATACGCGAAAACGCGCAGTCCAAGGCGCAAGAAAGTGCGCGCACCAACAGCGTTTTGCCCAAACCCGGCACGCCTTCAAGCAGCACATGTCCACCCGCGAGCAGCGCGATCAGCAGTTGATCCAACACCACCGTTTGCCCAACAAAAGCCAGCGCGATTTGGCCGCGTATCGATTCAATACGGTTGTAGAGGGCATCGCCGGTGATCGGTGCCAGAGTTTGTACAGCCGGGTTGACCGCGGCCGGATTGGGCACAACGGGGTAGGGCACAGGACTGTTCGGCAAAGCGGGTGGTAGGGCAGATTCAGAGGTCGTCACGAATGCTTTCTCAATACAATTAAGGTGGAAATAGCGGCGGTAAACGCATCAATGCGCTCGAGTGCGGTTGGAAATAGCGCGCTGTAAACTTGCGCCTGCGGCAGGGCAAAAATCACGGCAATTTCTTGCGCCAGCTCATTGCCTTCAAGCTCGCGCAGCTGCGGATGCTTGCGAAACAGTTGGGCCAGTGCGGCGTCACGCATGGCCTGATGCAGCATGCCAAAACGGCCCCGGCGATAAGCAAATTCACCAGCGGCGCCGATATGTTCGGACAAGGCGCGGCGCGGCGTGTAGGCAAATGCGCGCAGTGGCCCAAAGCGTGCGGCGCGCGCATACGCCCAAAGCAATAAGGCCAGCGCCAACGGCAGCAAAATCGGCCATGACCAGCGCAACAGCAAGATATAAAACGCGGGCACCGCATGACCATAAACGATGTGTACCGCCTGATTGCGCGCAACCGCCGCGACAAAAAGCTGGCGCGCGAGCACTTGATTTTCTTTTTGCTTCAATCTTCTGCTGGAAAGCAGCTTAAAACTAGACGCCAAGGTAACGGTGCCCGAACCATAGTTCGCGCGCCCCATAACATAGCCCGCCGTGGTATCGCCCCAGGCCCAATGCCAGTCCAAGGGCGTGCCTTTCGCCACCACAAACCGCGACTTCGGGCACCAGCT
>JANNYA010000024.1:0-5008 GCA_031409855.1 Rhodanobacteraceae bacterium
CCAGAAAAGCTGCTAAAAAAGAAAGACGCATGAATAACCCTTTAAACTAAATTCGGTGGGCGTGAAAAGTCTCGCCGCAAGGCGACACGGAAAAACAACAGCAATTTGATATTCGCAGTGATGATTGCAATGCAAATAACCGACTTACCTGACTTAAGTATCTGATTTAAAGCAGGTTTCTGGCGTGTCAATCGCTTTTTATAAGCTCTAATTTAACAGCTCAATACGTCTATGGTCAATGAAGCCGAACTCAAAAAGCGCTTTCGCGAGGCGCAGTTTATTAAAAGCACGCCTACTTTGGCAGGCTTGCCACCCGATGTAGGGGGTGAAATTGCATTTGCTGGTCGTTCGAACGCGGGCAAATCAAGTGCAATAAATGCTTTAACTGAGCATCCGCAGTTGGCGCGGGTCAGTAAAACGCCGGGGCGCACCCAGCATTTGGTGTTTTTTGACGTTTCGCGTGAACGCCGCCTGGTTGACTTGCCTGGCTATGGCTACGCCAAAGTGCCTGAGGCCATGCGTTTGGAGTGGCGCGGTGTGATTGATGGCTATCTGCGTGATCGCGCCAGCCTGCGCGGCTTAGTGCTAATGATGGACATACGCTTGCCGATGACGCCGTTTGACGTGCAGATGTTGGAGTGGACGACCGCGCGTAAACTTGAAACGCAGATTTTGCTGACGAAGGCGGACAAACTTAATCGCGGCCCAGGCTTAAATGTCTTAAAACAAGTTGAAAAAGCCCTGAAAGATCGCGGTTTCGCGGCGCAGATTGAATTATTTTCAGCGCCCACCAAACAAGGCGTGCAGCCGGTGCGTTGGCAATTAGCCAAGTGGTTGGACTGGGCTTGAGAACTGGGCTTGAGCCATGCATCAGCTTTAAACGCATTCAAAGCAATCTGCCTAGCGCGGGCTAATCGCTAGCATGCGCCGCCCGAATTCCGCTAGAAACGGCAAGCCAAGTTGCTCGTATTCGTACTTGTCGTCATTCAGCACGCCATCGCGGTTGACATAAATGACGGCGCTCAGCACACATTGATGCGCGGCATCCTCAAGCCAAGCGCTGTCCAACAAAAAGCCATAGGCTTGACCGATTTTATTGCTGCTGTGCGTGGTGATCGGCAGCCGCCCTGTTTGATCGCCGTGCAATAAAAATTTGCCCCACGCATCTGGGTAGTCGGCTTCGGGAAAGCCCGCTTCACGCGGCAAGGTGCGCAAAGTTGCGCGCAAAAATGCCAGATCGGCGCGGCTTAAAGCGTCAACCAGCGGGTGCGCCCGCACACCGGCAATGCCCAGCATGAGCGTGTGCGCGTCCGCAATGGTCCAGTGATTGGAAAATTTGAAGTCTTTTGGCTCCTCAATGCGAATTTCGTTGAAATCCAAATACGCATTACCGACTTTGCACATCGGCATCGCGGCGCTGGGCGCAGTTATCGCGATTTCATGCTCTCTTAGATCCTGCCAAAGCACCTTGCCTGTCGCGTCGCAAAGCACCACGCCGCGTCCGCGCGCGTTCTCGGCCGGGTTGCAACTGCCCAAGCGCGCCTGCAGACGCGCGTTCGGGAAACCAAAGCGCTTGAGCAAGCTTGGCACCCGATGCCCACCGACGAACTCATAAAGGCGGTTGTAGGCACCGTTGTCGCTGAGCACCAGCATTCGAATCAGCGTCCGTTCAATGGCTTCAAACTCGGCCAGTTCGTCCGCCTGCGCGGCGCAGCTCGGTGGCGAAATCACTTGCAAAAGCGCAGCCCGCGACAAACGTAGTTGCGCCAAGCGCAGCAGCGTAAAAATCGCCATCGGCAGCTTGACTGTGCTGGCCGGCGCGATCCACTCGGCGCTTAAGCGAAAGCTTTCAAATTGCCAGCCCGGATTGCCGCGGGCCTGGCCGCTGCGCGGCTGGGCAGGATAGGCATATTCAATTTGCAGCCGGAAGCGTTCGGGCGCATCGACGATTTCGCGAAATCGCGCGCGCATCGCTTCCAGCACCGAAGCGATCCGCCCCTGCGGCAAAACGGCGTGCGCAAAAGCCGATGGTATAAGTGCCACCGTGGTGGCCAGCGCGCTAGCCTGAAGTAGTGTTCGTCGATCCATAGCAGCCAGCCTTTGAAGAAACTTCGTTTCAGCTTCGCAATTTATCCCTTTGGCGGATTGCTACGCCAAGAAAAAAACGCAACCGAGCGCAAAACTTGTCGCGCTAGCTTGCCTCTAGGCGCAACTTGGGGCAACGTCCAGCAACCCATTAAGCAGTCGCGTGCATGCGACACGGAAAACAAGTCTAAATCGTGAAAATCGCCTCCTGGAACGTTAACTCCCTCAATATGCGCATGTCGCATCTATCCGACTGGCTGCAAACTGCGGCACCGGATGTGGTCTGCCTGCAAGAAACAAAAATGGAGGATCACAAGTTCCCGCTTCAGGCGCTGGAGGACTTAGGCTACGAGGCAGCCTTTACCGGGCAAAAAAGCTACAACGGTGTCGCGATCTTGAGCCGCTGCGGGCTGAGTGATGTGCGAACTGAGTTTTGTGACGTGTTGAATGCGCCTGACCAACGCCGCGTGATCGCCGCAACCATAGCTGGGGTGCGCGTGATCAACGTCTATATCGTCAACGGCCAAGCCCTTGATAGCGATAAATTCCAATTCAAAATGCGCTGGCTAGCCGCACTCACGCGCTTGATCGAAGCCGAACTTGCCGCACATCCCAAGCTGGTGTTGTTAGGCGATTTCAATATTGCACCGACGGATTTAGATGTCTATGACCCGGTTGCTTGGGGCGGGCAAATTCACTGTTCCGTGCCTGAGCGCGAGGCACTAGCAAAGCTGTATGCGCTAGGCCTGCACGACAGCTTTCGGCTGCTGCAGCCCAATACGCAGGCTTTTTCGTGGTGGGATTACCGGCAAGCCGCGTTCGTGCGTAATCTGGGACTGCGCATTGATTTGGCGCTGGTGTCGGATGCCTTGAAAACCCAGCTTCAGGCCGTCGGCATTGACAAACATCCACGTGAGCAAGCTAGCCCGAGTGATCATGCGCCGATTTGGCTAAGTCTCGCGATGAGCGACACGGCAAAAATGAGTCTCGCGATGAGCGACACGGCAAAAATGAGTCTCGCAATGAGCGACACGGCAAAAATGAGCCTTTCGCCGTGATTGACAGCCAAAGCCATATTTTGGACGAGCATGACATCGCCGAACTCGATGAGCTGCTTTCCGGCCTGCTCAATGAAGACGCGCTGCGTTTGGACGCCGCGCAAGGCTTGCTTGCCGCGCTCAGCGTCGGGCCGAAGGACGTGCCTGCCCAGCTGTGGATGCCGGTGATTTTGGGTGAAAAACCTATGGTTGACGACCCAGAAGCCGCCGAACGTTTGATTGAACTGCTAGTGCGGCTAAAGCGCGCGGTGGACTACGGCATTGAGCACTACGCCTTTGACGCGATTTTCTCCGAGATGATCGATGAAGCGGGCGAGCACCACGTCGATGCCGGTGGCTGGTGCGAGGGCTTTAGTTTAGGCGTGGATTTACTCTCCGATCTGTGGGAAGCGCAAATGCAGGCCGACGACGCCCTAATTGCCCTGCTAAGCCCAATCGTCGCGCTCGGTGTGGACGACGGTGTATTTTCCGAGATCAAAGACATCAATATCGTGCCGTTGAGTGACGCCGAGCGCGAATCGCTGATGCAGCAACTGCCCTCGGTATTGGCGGAAGTGCGTCAATATTGGGATGAGCTAGATGGTGTTGCCGCGAGTGCAGTTATCCAGGCGCGGCAGCTGCATTGAACAGGCATCCTAACCCTTCACTTTAGCAATATAGCGATCAATAACCTGTTCCATGATCGTCAACGGCATGGCACCGTGCGTCAGCATTTCGTTATGAAACTGCCGAATATCAAACTTAGCGCCAAGTTCGCGTTTTGCCTTTTCACGCAGCTCTAGAATTTTCAACATGCCGACTTTGTACGCAAGCGCCTGGCCTGGATTGACCATATAGCGCTCAATTTCACTGATAACTTCGGTCTGCGCCATGCCGGTTTTGGCAACCATGTAGTCAATGGCCTGTTCGCGCGTCCAGCGTTTGCGATGCAGCCCGGTATCCACCACCAAGCGCACGGCGCGAAACATTTCCGCTTGTAAGCGGCCCAAATTATCGAGCGGATCTTTTTGAAAGCCAATTTCCCAGGCCAGTTGCTCGGTGTATAGCGCCCAACCTTCGTTGTAAGCGGTGAACGGCAAAATGCGCCTGAAAGTGGGCACGCCTTTTAACTCTTGCATGATCGCAATTTGGAAGTGATGCCCCGGAACGCCTTCGTGGTAGGCCAGCGTACGCATGCCAAAGCGCGGCGTTTCAGCACTATCGCGCAGGTTCGCGTAAAACACTCCTGGGCGTGATCCGTCCATTGCGGGGCCATTGTAGTAAGCGCCGGGCGCGGTTTTTTCAGCAAACGCCGGCACGCGACGAACCTCAATTTTTGCTATCGGCCGCACATCAAAATAGGGATCAAGGCCAGCGCTGATTTCATCAATAATGTCCTGATATTGCTTCAGCAACACCTGCTTGCCGGCTTCCGTGTTGGGCTGTAGCTGGCTGGGATCGGCGGAAAGCGTTTGTATGCGCTCGGCTAAGCTTCCGACGGCAAAGCCTGCGCCAGTGAGAATTTGATCCATTTCAATTTCAATGCGCGCCACTTCATCTAGGCCAATTTGATGCACTTGATCCGCGCTCATCTTGGTGGTGGTGTTGGCCTCGATTTCATAGTCATAGTAGGCATCACCATCGGGCAGCGCCCAAACCCCGTAGTTACCCTTACTTTTCGGCAGCAATTCTTCGTAGTAGCGAATAAAGCTGGCATAGGCGGGATAGACTTTGCTGTCGATCACCGCCGCCGCTGAAGCCAACAGTTTGGCTTTTTCTACGCTATCAATGCTGCTTAGTTCAGTCAGCTTTTTATCGAATTCCACATACAGCGTGTTTTCTTTGGCTGGCACGCCGATAAAACTGCGCATTTCGCTCAGCACTTT
>JANNYA010000025.1:0-14970 GCA_031409855.1 Rhodanobacteraceae bacterium
TTGAACTAAAGGGCGAATCCATGCGCAAAACAAGCAGCAAAACCGAATAGAATCGAAAACCACTTCAGCAAGTCTGTTCAGCTAACTTTTGCTGGCTTCTCATGCTTCGGAATGGTGGCTTCTCATGGCCGGAATATGCAGCTTGGAACATTTGCCGTTCGCTTTGTACCACTTGGCGGCGCCGGGGGTGGTGATCACCGCATGCGCATCGGCACCGACATGGATATCGATGTCGAGTTCATCGCCACCCACCACGCCGCCCGGTGGATGCACGATGATGGCATGACAAATTTCCCTGCCCTCAGGATAAAGCGCCTTTTGCACGCGCAACGGCCCAGAATGCGTGCGCTCGCTCAATATTGTGTTGCCTAGCGCCCGCGTGAAACCTAATCGCAGTTTGGCTTGCCACGGTGGAATGACGGCAGAGATGGCTTGGTGTTTAATCATAGCTGCTGATTCGATACGCAACTCTGAAGCTTCCTGATTTCTGGGTTTTGACATCGCTCCAGCTCGGCGTGTTCTTCTTTGTGGCCATATCCGTTACTCCTCGGCGATGTCTGGTTGGTTGCAGGACTCAATTTGCCTGATCACCCGATCAAAGTCACTCTCATACCACCGTGGGTTCGACGGTATTGAGTAAGAGCTTGCGCAAGTTCATTGCGCTGTCGGGATAGCAACAATTTGGGTAGCGTAATGCGGTCATGGCGGGAGAAAAAAGCTGTGTTGAAAGATAGCTAATGTCTTTAGGAATGCGGCTAGCGCTAAAATCCGGCGCGCTTAGGCCATAAGTACGCCCAAGCATCGTGGTGCGAAACAGCCTTGATTCGAGCGACAGTTTTCCAGTCGAGGCAAATTCGTCGATCACAACGTCCGTCATAAGCGGCACGCCCGCTGCCTGGCCTGAGCCGTGCCAAGCTGCTGATTCCCCGGCAAGCATGCGTTTGTACTTATCCATGCGCATGTAAACGACGGAAGCTAGCACCACGATTAGGGCAAGTAAAAAAACCAGTTTTACTTTCATTTTGCGGTGCTCACGTGGTTGCGAATGACGTAGCCCTGCAGCTCGAAGGTGATCGCTGCAGCACTGCTGGGCTCAAATGTTTCTGTGCTGCGCATCGGCATCGCATCGCCGGTTATGTTCAGCGTTAAATCGCGCGGCCCTTCTTCGCTCAAATAGCGCGCTGTAATCGTGGCGTAGCCGCTTTGTTGCTCGCAGGCTTTCGCGTTCGCGCAGATCGCTTTGAGTTTGCTTGCCCGACAGCGCGCGATGAACGCGTCTAGTTTTGGTTTTAGCGCACTGAAACGATAGCGTGTCAGGGACGAAAAATTTCGGTCGGAATACTCATCAATGCGCACGCTTTTGCCGTAGCGATCCATGCCCAATTTAAAAAGGGATTCCAGCAATTGATCGATATTGCTGTTGACCGGAAATATGGCTTCAAATCGCTGGATTTGCAGAAAGGGCAAAAATTCATCCCCAGGTTTGCGTTCGCGCTGATCTGGATTGCGCGCTGCGCGTAAGCGATCTTGCAAAACCAAGCTGCCCTGCTTTGCCGTGATAAATGCTTTGATGTTATTGATCCGTGCATCGATCTGCGCCCCCGCTTGCGCTGGACTGATGCTTTGGGCGCTGGTGCCGCCCGCAATAACCAGCTGATCAGGCGTGATTTGCCCCTGGCAGGAATAAACAAACTGCTGACGTTGTAGCTCACTTGCTTGCGCGAGTTGTGAGCCTAGGCTGGACAGAAATAGCGCAAACCAAAAAGAGGCCTTTTTCCCCGAGGTAAGACCCACAACAGAACTATGTTTCAAGATGATTATGCGCATGGATTTTCATTCAAGGGCGGCTAGAAGCATTGCAGCTTAACTTAGCCGGACGCGTGAGCAAACAACCCGCGCATGCGCTAATCTTGCGCCCCGAGTTTTGCTTAGCGCGGCGGCAGTACGGCCTCGCGAATGCGATTCTCCCAACCATTAAATTAGGAAAAAATCATGGCTGATCCCGTTTTGAATATCCCCGCTGATGGCGCGAAAATCACCATCAACAACGGCGTTCTCAGTGTGCCGAACAATCCGATCATTCCCTTTATTGAAGGCGACGGTACCGGCGCGGATATCTGGCGCGCTTCGGTGCGGGTTTTTGATGCAGCGGTAGCAAAATGCTACGGCGGAGCGCGCAAAATTCATTGGATGGAAATTTACGCCGGTGAAAAATCTAATGTGCAATTCCAAAGCTGGCTGCCAGACTCCACCGTGCAAGCCTGTCGCGATTATTTAATCAGTATCAAAGGCCCGTTAACCACACCCATTGGTGGCGGTATCCGTTCGTTGAACGTGGCTCTGCGGCAAATGTTGGACTTATATGTCTGCCTGCGCCCGGTGCGTTATTTCAAAGGCGTACCGAGCCCAGTGAAAAAGCCGGAAGCGGTGGATATGGTGATCTTTCGCGAAAACTGCGAGGACATTTATGCCGGTATCGAGTTTGAGCAAGGCACTGAGTCAAATAAAAAATTCATGGCGTTTTTGAAGGAAAACTTCCCAAAAGAATTTGGCAAAATTCGTTTCCCTGAAACCTCCGGTATCGGTGTCAAGCCAGTCAGCAAAGACGGCTCCGAACGTTTGATCCGTTCCGCATTGGAATATTGCGTGACCAACAAGCGCAAGAGTTTGACGCTGGTGCACAAGGGCAACATTATGAAGTTCACTGAAGGCGCGTTCCGTAATTGGGGCTATGCGCTAGCGGAAACTGAGTTCGCCGAGCAAACCTACACCTGGGATCAGTGGGAACGCACCAAGGCTGCTAGTGGCGAAGCGGCGGCGAATGCCGAACAGGCCGCCGCCATCGCCGCTGGCAAAATCATCGTCAAAGATGCAATTGCCGATATCACCCTGCAGCAAGTTTTGACGCGTCCAGCTGAGTTCGATGTGATCGCGACGTTGAATTTGAATGGAGATTATTTATCTGATGCGCTGGCGGCCCAGGTCGGCGGCATCGGCATCGCACCGGGCGGCAATATCAACTACAAAACCGGCCACGCGGTATTTGAAGCCACGCACGGAACCGCGCCGAAATACGCTAACTTGGACAAGGTCAATCCAGGTTCCGTCATTTTGTCCGGCGAAATGATGCTGCGCTACATGGGCTGGAATGAAGCCGCCGATGCTTTGATTTCGGCGATGGACAAAGCCATCGGCGCTAAAAAAGTGACTTATGATTTTGCCCGTTTAATGGAGGGTGCTACCGAAGTTAAATGTTCTGAATTTGCTGATGCATTGATCGCTGCGCTTTAAACGGTTTTTATAAATCGCATACCTAGTAAACAAGTAGCCCAAAACAATACTGAGAAATGAACAATGAAGCTAATTAAATTAACCGCAATCGCCGCTGCTTTAGTGTTAGCTGCCTGTGACGATCAGCCAGTCACGACTAAGGCTGATACAGAAATAGCCGCAGCACCCGTCGCCGCCGTTGTTGTGGATAGCAAGGCGACTGATGCCCAAAAACAGTCCGGTTTTGAATCACGCATCGCTGATGTATTGGCCATGGCGCATCGCTCAGAAGCAAACCGCGCGCGCGACAAGTATCGTCACCCGGCGGAAACCTTAAGCTTTTTCGGCTTGACCGAGACGCAAACGGTGGTTGAAATCTCCCCGGGCGGCGGCTGGTACACGGAAATTTTGGCGCCGTTGCTAAACGATCATGGCAGTTACCTCGCCGCGTTGAATGACCCTGAGAAAGCCTCAAACGAACGTGCTAAAGCCTACTATGCCAAGCAAAATGGCGAATTTGAGGCCAAATTTAAGACGAACCCAGAGCTGTACGGCAAGGCTGCAATGGTGTTGATTGACGCTAAAGCGCCGAATTTCGGCCCGGCTGACTCGGCGGATTTGGTCGTGACCTTCCGAAATGTGCACAATTGGATGGGCCAGGGCGCCGAGAAAAACATGTTCAAAGGCTTTTTTGACGTGCTTAAATCAGGCGGCAAATTAGGCGTCAGCGAACACCGCGCCGCGCCAGGCACGGATCCAAAAGCAAGCGCTGACACCGGCTATTTGTCGGAAGAAGTGGTGATCCAGCTCGCGTTGGACGCTGGATTTGTACTGGAAGCAAAATCAGAAATCAACGCCAACCCACTTGACACCAAAGATTATAAAGGTGGTGTTTGGACCTTGCCACCGACCCTGGGTGAAGGTGAAGTCGACAAAGCCAAATATTTGGCCATTGGCGAAAGCGACCGTATGACGTTGTTGTTTAAGAAGCCCTAAATTGGATGATCGCTAAAACCCGCGCTGTTGCGCGGGTTTTAAGCTGGGCGGATGAATGTCGATTCCGATTGTCTGGCATGCTCTGCTGTCTGAGATGACGCCAAAGCCAAGGTCTTGCATCAAGTCCACACAAGCGTGATCTTTCCTAACCTAAAACGATTCGGAGCAAACCATCATGAGCGTACACATTATCGAGCTTTGGTTACCTATCTTGTTGGGAAGCGTACTTGCATGGATCGCAAGCGCATTAATTCATATGGCGTTGAAGTATCACAATAGCGACTATCAGGAGTTATCCAACGAAGGCGAGGTCGCTGAAAGCCTTCGTAAAGGCGCACTAAAGCCGGGCGTGCATTCGATCCCGTATTGCGTCGATATGGGCAAAATGAACGATCCGGCGATGCAAGCGAAGTTCAACCAAGGGCCGGTTGCTTTCGTTACTGTTTTTCCGAGTGGCATGCCCGCCATGGGCAAGTTGATTGGCCAACAAGTGCTGTATTTTTTATTTGGATGTGTGCTTATCGCTTGGTGCACAACCCAAGTGTTACCGGCTGGCGCTGAGTTTAAGCGGGTGTTTGGCTTCGTCGCACCGGTTGCATTTCTGGCATTCGGTTGGGCGGTAGTGCCTTTCTCAATCTGGTATGGTCATAAGTGGTCGACGAGTGCAAAATACCTATTAGACGCGTTGATCTATGGCGTGTTAGTGGGCAGCAGCTTTGCATGGCTCTGGCCAAAGCTAGCTTAATTTTCACCGGTGCGCACGGCGAACGATTCCAGGCCCAGCCTAAGCTAAAGCCGAGAAATCACCGCATCCGTAAATTCATTCGTGCCTGCCGAGCCACCCAAATCACGCGTGAGCCGGTCTTTTGCGGCCAAGGTGGCACGAATCGCATGCCGGATGCGCTGCGCTTGCTCGGGTTGCGCTAGGTGATCCAGCATTTGCGCTGCCGCCAATAACAGGGCGCTGGGATTGGCAACGCCTTTACCCGCAATGTCGGGTGCCGAGCCATGCACCGCTTCAAATATCGCGCCGTCGGTGCCGATATTTGCACCCGGTGCTAGACCTAAGCCACCGACTAAACCGGCGCATAAATCTGACAAGATGTCGCCAAAAAGATTGGTGGTGACGATCACATCGAACTGGTGTGGATTCATCACCAACTGCATGCAGGCATTGTCGACGATCATTTCATTGCAAAGAATTTCCGGGTATTCCAAGGCGATCTCGCGTGCCGTTTTTAAAAATAGCCCGGAGGTCGTCTTCATGATGTTGGCTTTGTGTACGACGGTTACTTTTTTACGTCCTAATTTGCGCGCTAACTCAAAGGCGTAGCGCGCAATCCGCGCGCAGCCGCGTTTGCTGGTCTGAATTTGTGAGGTTGCGGTTTCGCCGTCGCTGCTTAAGGTTTGCCCTTCGCTGCGATAAGCGCCCTCGGTATTTTCCCGCACGGTAATTAGATCAATATTTTCGTAGCGGCTTTTGGTGTTCGGAAACGATATTGCCGGACGGATATTGGCGTACAGATCAAAGCGGCGGCGCAGCTCGACGTTGATAGAGGCGAAGCCTTCGCCAATCGGCGTTGCCAGCGGCCCCTTCAGCGCAACGTGGTGCTGCGCGATCTTATCCAAAGTCGCTTTAGGCAATAGTTCTCCAACCGATTCAAACGCGGTAACACCTGCCAGCGCAAAATCGTAGCTCAAACCACAGTTCATGGCATCCAGCACCCGCAGGCACGCGTCAGTAATTTCAGGGCCGATGCCGTCGCCGCGGATTACACAAATTGTTTTATTCATTGAATTGTTCTCAAATTAACAGTTAAACTGCCTCGAACCCACGCGATCAAGCTCATATTTAACGAACTTGACGGCTGAATTGGCTAGGCTTAACCCTATGGTAGCCATGTTTCGACCCACTATTCTGAGCACCCGCATAACCGGAGATTTAACGTGCAACCGAAATATTTATTCTGGACACGATTTCAACTCACGCGACTACTCGCCATTAGCGCGATCGCGATCAGTGCAAATGCAGTCGCGCTCGAGAACAATTTACCAGTTGTTAAAGCAATTCCAGCGTCCGCCGTGGAAGGCGATAAATTTAGCCTGTTATTGACCGGCACCAGCCCCGATGGCTGTGGTCTGGCAAGGCAATCGATAAAAATTGCAGACGATGAAATCACCGTGGTTTTCACGCGCGCGGGCGGCCCCTTGAGCATCTGTACTCAGGTACTGACGCCGTTCAGTTTTCCAATCACGATTTTTGATGCCGGTGAAGTTGCGAAAGCGGGCACCTATAAAGTGCGCATCGAACTGGCGCCGATAGAGCGCAATAGCCAAACAGTGAACAAGTTGCTGGCGTTTACGCTGGTGCCGGTCACGCAGATGGGTAAGCGCGCAATTTTGCCGGAAACTGGCCAGTGGAGCTATGAAGAGGGCGGCATCCATGCCGCCAGTGGCAGCGGCGTTGGCTTCAACATTGAGCGCCAAGACCAAGTCATGGTCAACATCAGCAGTTTGTACGCCAGCGATGGCAGCCCAGAGTGGTATATCAATTCTGGCAAACTAGTCGCGAATACGCTCGGCTCAGAATTATTTAGCGTTAGCGGCGGCCAGAGCCTATTTGGTGCCTATAAACCGGTAAAAGAGGTGCAGTACAACGGCAATGTGCACTTGGAGTTCAGTTCACCTGCGCACGGCACCGCTTGGTACACCCAGCCGATTGATGATGGTTTGGTCTCCGGTCTAAAGCTGATGCCGATTTCGATTACGCGCTTTAATTTTGGCTACGGTGCGGGTGCGAATGCGCTCAGCACGCGCTGGGCGATAGTGGCTGAGGGTACCAGCGCCATTGAAGGCAAAACACTGCTGTTGACGAATGCCGCAAATGCGGGCAACACCAGCTGGAGCTACGTGGCCGGTGACTACCGTTTGAATTGCGAACTTTACCCAGGGCGTCCTGCGCTTTTGCCGAGCAAGTGCAATTTGAGCAAAGCTGGCGTCAATGTCGCTAACTTTGATCAAATCGGCTACTCGCGTATGCGCGGTTTGGACGCTGCGGGCCTAGCCGTTAGCATGATGCGACTGGACTGATCGCGATTTAATTCGCAGTCGGCGGCTCGAGCAACGCGACCCAGGTTTCCGGGCCGACCACGCCGTCGGCTTTAATACCGAGTGCCCGCTGCAGGGTAATGACACGATCCTGCATGCGCGGGCCATAAATACGCTGCGATTTAGCGCCACCATCGCGCGCGGCAAGCAGGCTGGATAGCTCAACCACCCCAGGGCCGGCATAGCCTCGGCCAAACACCTCAGGCGCATCTTTGGGCAATTGATATAGCGCCAAATAGCGGCCGCTGAATTCTTTGGCGGCGGAGTTTGTCCAAAGCCCATCGACGTTAAGCAAAAGCGGTAAACGCACGCTGGCAAAAAATGCCGGGCTTGCACTTGCGCTTAAACAGCGCACATCAGCCGTCAAAACACCAGGGCAGCGCAGCGCGCGTGCACGCAATTCAGGCGTGGGTGTTAGCTGGTTGGCGCGCAGCCAGGAATCAAGTACCTGATCCTGAGTTTGCCGCGCTGCACCTTGTGCAGACGACACCACAGGCGCTACTTCAGAATCTAGTGATACCGGCGGCGTATCGGTGCGCGCAACTCGGCTAAGGCCGGGCTTTAGTAGCCACCAACTCGTCGCAAGCACCAGTGCAAAAACGAGTGCCGCTACCAACGCACGCCAACGCCGCGTTTGCTTTTTCCGCCAAAGCGGTGCCACCTCAGTAGCGGCGCGGCGCACCATTTTGGCGTCGACGCGGCGCGCGTTTTCCGCGAATCCAGCGAGCAACGAATGATCCGCCAACACATTCAAAACACGCGGTATGCCACCGCTAATTTGGTGCAGCATTCGTAGCGCCGCCGGGCTAAAGATTTTGGCGCTAAAGGAAGGGCTTTCGTCACTAGCGACAAACAAGCGGTGCTCAATGTAATTTGCCGACTCCACCGCATCCAAAGCGTCTAAGTGATAGCGTGCGGTGATCCGCTGCGCCAATTGGCGTAATTCCGGCTTCGCCAGCATGTCATTCAATTCTGGCTGGCCCAAGAGGATAATCTGCAGAAGTTTTTGCGTCGCAGTTTCTAAATTCGTTAGTAGCCGAACTTGTTCTAGCGAATCCGAGGAAAGATTTTGCGCCTCGTCTAACATCAGCACCACGCGCCGACCTTGCGCGTGTGCGGCGAGTAACTCGGCGTTGAGCAAATCAACCAGTGGCTTCATTTGCCCGCGCGCTCTACTCACATCCAGTTTGAGCTCTTCGCAAATCGTTTCTAAAAGCTCAAGCGGATTGAGGCTAGGATTAAACACCAAAGCAACATCGGTGCCATTCGGCAATTGCTCTAGCGCCAGCCGACACAGCGTGGTTTTGCCGGTGCCGACTTCTCCAGTCAGCAGCACGAAACCGCCGCTGCCGCCTTGGCCTAGTCCATATAGCAAGTGCGCCAGTGCGTTGCCGTGGCGCTCGGTCAAATAGACAAAGCGCGGGTCTGGGGTGATCGAAAAGGGCGCGAGCGCTAAGTGAAAGTGATTGAGATACATAGGACGGATGGTAGCTCTAAGTCCGTCATTCCCGCATGCATTTGGCGGGAATCCAGTGGCTTCATTTCACCTCCCCTGGGCACAGCACGCGGGGTGTAAATGGATCCCCGATTAAAACATTCGGGGATGACGGACTCAAACATTCGGGGATGAGGGACTCAAACTTTCAGGCAGGACCGCGTATTGCGCCTCAAAACCGCCTGAATCGGCAGGCATATGGCCCGATTTAGGTCGAACGGCTGCCCTTAGTTGCGCTCATTGTTGCCACTCCTCATGTTTAAGAGCGCGCCATGACCACAGCTAATTTGCCACCGCCAAATCGCCAAACCTTTCAAAGTCCATTCACGGCCGGGGTGATGTCGAGCGGCATCTCGACGACTTTGAAAATGTTTCTAATCGGCGCCTTGGTGCTGCTCTTGATGATTCCCTTGGCGCTGGTGCGCGGCGTGCTGTTTGAGCGCATGGGCCAGCGCAGCGTCGCAGAGGCCGGTGTCACTGAAGGCTGGGGCGGGCAGCAAACCATCAGCCCACCGTTTTTAAGCGCGCGCGCAACCAATCGCTACAGCGAAGAAGTGGATGGCAAAACCGTGGTGCGCCAAACTGTCCAGGATTATTCTGTTTTAGCCGACAATGTAAAAGCCAGCAGCACCATTGCGGTAACCAAGCGTATGGTGGCAAACACGTACGAGCTGCCGGTCTATGTGGCAACGGTAACGATGAGTGGGGAATTTGCGGCTGAGGATTTGGCAAGTTTGGCCAGCATTGATGGCATTAATCTGAACTCAGCGCAGGTTGAGTTTCTAACTTCAGATGTGCGCGGCATGAGTGGCATTAGCGCATTTACCTTGGGCGGGATCAAATTGCGCGCCGCTAGTCGCGGCAACGCCTTCGGTCAAGGCAGCGCCCTGGGCGCATTAATCAGCACGCCAAGTGCCCTTGAACGCGCGCAAATATTGCTGACTGAGGCGATTACGCTGCAAAAGCCGATTCCGTTTACCTTGGTTTATGAGCTCAAAGGCGTGCAGTCCTTGCAAATGCTGCCGCTGGCGCGGGCGCTGAATTACACCGCTGCCAGTGCGTGGCCGGATCCGGGCTTTCAGGGCGGTTTGATTCCTAATGCGCACAAAATAGACGCCAAAGGTTTCACTGCGCATTGGAAAGTATCCGAGTTCAACCGCAACTTCCCCCAAATTGGGCTGCGTGATGCGGATTCAAGCAGCCTCAATCGTTCGGTTTTAGGTGTCAATTTGGTGCAGATGGGGGATGTGTATCAACGCAATGATCGCGCTGGAAAATATGGCTTTTTGTTCTTGGCGTTAAGCATCGCTGGCTTTTTCCTCGTCGAAATATTGCTCAAAGTGAAGCTGCACCCGATGCACTATCTGCAAATCGGCTTGGCTTTGGGCTTGTTTTACTTGCTGCTCTTGGCGCTTTCCGAGCGCGTCGGCTTTGATTTGGCGTTTCTGCTGTCTGCGGGTGCGATTTCACTATTGATCGGCGCGTACACTTCAGCGGTGCTCAAGGGCGTAAAACGCGGCGCGATCGCCGGTGCTGTGATCGGCGTTACCTACGGTTTTTTATTCACCTTGATGGCACGCGAACAATATGCCTTGGTGCTGGGTGCGGTGGGTTTGCTGATTATTTTGGCCTTGATTATGTATTTGACGCGCAATATCAATTGGCAGGGTAACGCTGAGCCGTCACTGCCAGAAATTGCAAACAATGAAAAAGCAGAGCGATCATGAATACGATTTTAGCGATTGAAACCTCAACAGAGCGCTGCTCAGTCGCACTTTTGCATCAAGGGCAAGTGACAGAGCGTGCGATTGAAGGGGCAAAGCGCCATGCGCAAAGCGTGTTGGTGTTTGTCGATGCGTTACTCAGCGACGCCGGGGTTGCGAAAACACAGCTGGATGCGGTGGCATTCGGGCGCGGCCCGGGTGCGTTTACCGGCGTGCGCCTGGCAGTGGCGGTGGCGCAGGGTTTTGCCTACGCGCTGGATATTCCGGCTTTGCCGGTGTCGACATTGGCCGCCACCGCATTTGACGCGTTTACGATTGCGCCAGAACTTCAAGAGCGGCCGTTGTTAGTTGCCTTAGATGCGCGCATGGGTGAAGTTTACGCAGGCCGGTTTGCTTTCCAAACGACAGCAAATTCAAGCTTCATAGTTCTGGCGTTGGGCGAAGAGCGTGTTTGCAAGCCCGATGCGCTGGCCTTGAACGGCTTAGAACCCTGCGTGGGCTCCGGCGCGCTCTGTTACGCCGATAAATTTAAGCCGCAGATGGGGATAAATGCGGTGCCACGCGCAAGTGCAATTGCGCTGCTTTCACGCTCGGTGCAGCCGGTCATTGCTGAACATGCTTTGCCAGTGTATTTACGCGATCACGTGGCGCTTTCGATTCGCGAACGTCTTGCAGCGGGGATGCCGGTGATGCAGCCGCTCTAGCTGAAATTCGATAAAACCCTAGCCGTCGCCGCGCTCAGCGGTGACTTTAACCAATTCACCATTGGCAACTTCAACGTTCAGCGCGATTGATTGGCAGCAAACTTGGCAATCTTGAATGTAGCGCTGGCTGCCGTAAATTGTTTCGACCGAAATTTCGCAGCGCTCAAAACAATGCGGGCAGCGAATTTTGGTAAATGTGGACAGGGCGACCAAGCGTGGGTCGCTACCGGCCTCATAAATGGGTTCCAAGCCATACGCCAAATCAATTTCAGCAGCGCTCGCAGTGGCGGCGTTGCCGATGGCTTGTGTAGGCTTTTGTAGGGGTCTTGCCACCATGAATTACTCAGCTACGTTAGCTTTGAAGAGACTTCGTTTCAGCTTCGCAATTTATCCGCCTTTGGCGGATTGCTACGCTAGCTTAGAAGAAACTTCGTTTCAGCTTCGCAATTTATCCGCCTTTGGCGGATTGCTACGTTAACTATTTTTTACCGAGGCCAATCATTGCCAAAAACTTGGTGAACCAATTGCCTTCGGCGGCTGGAGTGGGTGCCGCCTGACGCACTGGTACCGGCGCGCTGCGCGCACCCAGCAGTTTCGCGGCATCGCTGGACACCGAACGTGGTGGCGGTACTGCGGCACCAGGTGCGCCACCGGCTGCCGATTGCACGTCAGGATAAATCGCAAAAAGCTTGGCAAATCCTGACTTTTCAAAGACTTCCCGCACTACGCCTTTAATACTGGCCAGTTTAAGTTCGCCATTGCCGTCCAGCTTTTTTGCCAACGCCAACAGCACGCGCAGGCCAGCCGAGGAAACGTAGCTAATTTCCGCTAAATCCACGACAAAATGTTTAGCGCCCGCTTCGTTGGCGTCATAGGCCGCCAATTCAAAGTCGGCCGAAGTTTCAGTATCCAAGCGCCCAATTAGCCGCATCAGCTTGAAATTGCCAAGATCACTGGTTTGAATTTCTAAAGACATAGGTATAAGGCACCAAAAATAGTGCGGTGATAGTAGCTCAAATTGCACTCACTTAAAACTCACTTAAACAAGACAAACCGTGGTTTCGTCATTGCGAACGCAATGAAGCAATCTCAAGGCGACCCGGCTAAAAAACAAGATTGCTTCGCTATGCTCGCAAAGACGGCTGTAAGACTCGTAGTGGTCGCAACAGCCTTAAGCAAGCTTAAAGCTGAAGCGCGCAGGCCCAATTTGTACCGCATCGCCGTCACGCAACAGCTGCTCGGTGATCGTTTGACCATCAATCAGCACTAAACCACCGCCGCCAAGGTCTTTGAGTATGAAGCCAGAGCGGGTCAAGCAAATTTCCACGTGTTTTGGCTGTACGCCAGGTGCACTGACGCGCACATCACACGCGGAATCGCTGCCGATATTGATCGGTTTGAGGCTTAACATTGTGGGCGCAATGCCGGCCTCAGGGTTCATTGGCGTCAACCGGCCCGGCCTAAACACCACCGTGGCATCTGGATTCGCTGGCCGCCTAGGCTCAGCCTTGGGCGGGTCAACGATTTGCTCAATCTGCGGTTTGGACGTTTGCGCATTGGGAATCGGTGGCATGCCAGGAACCCCTGTTGCGGGTAAAGGTGGCATTCCTGGGAATTGGGGTGATACCGGCGCTTGCTGAATGGTTGAATGCATAGACGGCGCGGCCTGTTGCAGCGCTTGTATGGACATGGGTGAAACGAGCACTGTCGCCGAGACAGCTTCAGCCTGCGGCGATTGCGGCTCAGACAATTCCGCTTCGCTGCCAAAAATCGCGATAAAACGCTCGCGAATCTGCTTGGCATGACCAAATTCAGCGGCTCGCCCGTTAATTCCAGAGTCAATTTCAGCTTTTCGTACATTAAATTGTGACTTATCAAATTCACCTAAAGAATGACGAAATTCAAGTTCCTGTAAATTTAAGCGGGCGTCGCCCTCCTCACGTTCCAGCACATCAAAACGATCGCGTACCCGCGCATAGATGTTCCGGGCATTTTGCTTCAGCGGCTGCTCTTCGCTTTCTAGTTTCTTGCGCTGTTGCTCGTAGTCGGCGCGTACACGCAGATAAACGGCTGGTGCAACATCGCTGCGGCGTTCGTCCATTTGCGTCAAACGCCCCACCAACAGCGTTCGGCGCGCTTGCAACCCACCCAGTTCGTCCAGCACGGAAAGATCTAAATCGTTAAAGTCAACGATGGGCGTGGTATTCATTGAGCATATTTCCTAAGCAAAGGCGGAATTTTTTACGAAACAACATCGGTTCAAGCGGCGGTGACCTTCAGTTCAATCGCGCCAAATCGCAGCACATCGAGTGCATTGATTTGAATCGGAACGCCAGTACGCAATTTTTGTTCATTGAGAAAGGTGCCGTTCGAAGTTCCCACTTCTTCGCGTACAAATGCCAGCCGGCCTTCAACGAGGATTTTCGCGTGGCGACGGCTCAGCGTGCGTTTTTCATCCAGCATGCCAAGATTGATCTCAGGCACCACACCAGTCACTGGATCTGGGCGACCGACCAAGGATTCTTTTAAGTTGCTCGACACGGCAAATTCAGCGCCACCAGCATGCACAAGTTTTAACAGCAACTCTTGCACCACGGGAATTTCTGGCAACTGGGCTTTGAAGGTTTGTGCCTCATTCGCCTGCGAGCTTAAACGCCGTTTGATGTCGCTCAATTCCGTGCTGACCGATTGCAGGCTTTGCTCGGTGCGGCGTAAGCGTAGCGCCAGCTTGCGCATGATTCGCACGGCAATTTCAAAATTATCTTGCACCAACTGCGCGAACGCGGAACGATCGACGCGTAACAGCCGACAGCTTTCCTTGGCGCGGGCGGAGGCAAATCGCGGCTGGTCTTCCAGAACCGCCATTTCGCCGAAAAAATCACCCGGTTCTAGTATCGCAAGCGGCGTCGCACCGCGCACCGCACGTAAAATTTCAATCGCTCCGGCTTCGATAATAAACATTTCGTTGCCCGGATCGCCTTCGCGAAAAATAAACTGCCCGGCTGGGACTTCAATATAAGAGCTCATGCGCGTACTTTGATTCCAAGAGAGCGGTTGATGATAGCGCCGCTTAGCAGCGGCAAACGCGGAGTATGGCGCGAAGCAATGGGCCTGCAAAGCGTTGTTTTCAGACATTTATGCCGAAGCTTTGGGTTTACACACGCATACGTTAAGCCGCGCACCTTGATAATGTTAAGAAATATCAGCAAGGATGCGGGCACATGAGTGATTTCGACGATGACGAAGAAATTGGGACTGAATACAAAAATGAGCTCTACACTCAGCGTTTGCGGCTCAATAAGTTTGTTGCTGAGCGTGGCATCTGCAGCCGCCGCGATGCGGATCTTTGGATCGAATCTGGCCGCGTCACCGTTAACGATGAAATCGTCGACGTCGGTGCCTATGTCGATGACAAGGATGAAGTGCGCGTTGACGGCGAGCTGATCGCCGCCTTCAAAATCCCAAAACGCGTCTACATCGCACTGAATAAGCCCATTGATGTCGAATGCACCACCGACACCCGCGTAGACGGCAATATCATTGATTTTGTCGGCCACCATGAGCGAATTTTCCCGATTGGACGCTTGGACAAAGATTCTGACGGGCTGATTTTGTTGACCAACGACGGCGATATCGTCAACAAAATTCTGCGCGCTGAGCACAATCACGAAAA
>JANNYA010000026.1:0-29710 GCA_031409855.1 Rhodanobacteraceae bacterium
TACAAACTACAAATGCAAGTTTTAAGTGAACTGCATTCTGAATGCTGCAGCGCTACTTTCCCACGTTATCGGGGAAAAAAAACCACTCGTTTTCAACACGAAGCCACTTTTCTGACACAGGGTTTTCGGACTTTACGATACCTACTGAGGGCATCGTCATATTAAATTGAATATTGATTTGAATCGTACATACATCTGGCGACTCACACTCGTGGCCAACAAAGGTTGCTTTGGTCCAACGAACCGGGCGATTCGCAATGACCTGGATATAGTCTTTTTTATCGTGAGTTTGACGATAGCCTGGGCTCAACATTTCGTAAGCGTCATCAAATTTTTTGTTGATAATGTGCTCCCAACGCTGCACCGCGCGTTGGCCGATTTTTTCCCCTTGGACTTTGGTAGGTAGGGACTGACTGATTTGCTCACCACCCGCCGGCGCAACAGGCTTTGTGGGGCTGCAAGCGCCAAGAGCGACCACAACGGTTGCGAGCAAAATGCGAAACATGAAATTCTTCGTAAGGTTCATAGTTTTTAGGTCTTATTGCGGAGGGTTGTTGGTAGGTGGCTTGGCGGAATCGTTGGGCACCGGTGCCTGAATAGGTTTTGCAACTGGGGCGTTGGGAATCGGGGTTTGCAAAAGTTCGCCTTCTCTGAGTGCGGG
Source organism: Rhodanobacteraceae bacterium (assembly GCA_031409855.1). Taxonomy (GTDB): domain Bacteria; phylum Pseudomonadota; class Gammaproteobacteria; order Xanthomonadales; family SZUA-5; genus JANNYA01. Next base: position 662 of record JANNYA010000026.1, read on the forward strand.
TGCGCTAGATTTGAGCGGCGCGGGGGGAATTGCGCCATCGCGTATCAATGGTTCTAGGCCTTTGAAACGGCGCACGTATTCGTCGGTGACTTCACGCATTTTTCCAGATCCGCCTTCAACTACTGTCGGAGTTATCAGTATTAGCGTTTCCGTGCGCGTTACATTTTTTGACGAACTGCCAAACAAACGCCCAATTAGCGGGATGTTTTTAAGCCCAGGCAGGCCGTCATTTTGGCTTATGTTAGTTTCTGATATCAATCCGCCTAGAAAGATAGTTTGCCCACTTTGCACAGCAACTTCGGTGGTAACTTGCTTCGTGTCTACTGTACTGTTACCGCCAGGCGTATCTTGTTTCTGATCGATTTCCAAATAGACCAACCCACCAGGATTAACGCGCGGAGTCACCGTAAGCGTTATTCCCACCGGGACAAAATTATTGAGGTTCGTAGTAACTCCACCGATCACCCCCGGTTGAACTGAACCTACGTCCTGTCGCACCTGACCACCGACGGTGATCGATGCCTCTTTATTATTCAAAACCATTAATGTTGGGCTGGAAAGTACTTTGGTATCACCTTCCTGCTGGAGCGCATTAATAAACGCGCGCGCGTCCCTGCCATTGAAAATATAGCTTAGCCCTGAAAGCCCAGTCAGAATCCCCCCAGCACCTGAAAAGCTACGCAGCCCCGCGTTTGGCGAAGTTAAACCCAAGGTTACTGTTCCGGTTACACCGGTGAGAGGACCGTTACTTACCGGCACTGTGGTACCTGTTCCTAAGATGGGTGGTGGAACCGCCTGATCCAACCACCACTGAACACCAAAGCTTAAAGAGTTTGTAAGTTTAACCTCGAGCAGTTTGGCCTCAATTTTGACTTGGAGCGGTTCAGTATCTAACCGCCGAATCGCACTCTTCAAAATCTCATACTGAGCTGGCGTCGAACTAATCAAAAGGGCGTTATTGTCCTCTACTGCCGTAATTCGAACTTCCTGCTCACCCAATAAGCTTTTTCCCGTGCCACCCGCTGCGCCTGGCACGGCAGGTGTTGGCGCGGGTGTTGGCGCTTTCGCAGCCGGCGGCACAATGCCACCACCAAACTGCCCGCCACCTAGATTTTGCCCATTTAACCCTGGTGCCACATCACCACGAGTTGTACGTGGTTCGCGCGGGGTTGCCGCTGCACCATTAAAAATTTCATTCAAGCGATCTGCCAAATCGGTGGCTTTGACGTTTTGTACGTCATAAACATAGAGTTTTGAGCCGCCTTCAGTGCCGCCACGGTCCAGGCGTTTGATCCAGCTTTCCACTTGTTTTAAATACTGCGGCTGCGGCGTAATCACCAAAATCGCATTCAATCGCTCTACCGGCAACATGCGCACCATGCCAGCGAGTGGCGTCGAACCGGCACCAGCGCTGCCTGCGGCATCGCCAAAGATGGCTTCCAGCTCGGGCATTAAATCTTTGACTTCGACGCGTTCCAGGGTGTAGAGCGCGAAGCTCATGCCGGCCATCCAGTCGACGTCAAAGGTATTGATGACGCTGAGATAGTTGTCCAACTCGTTTTTGGTACCCGCGACCACAATCAAGCTGCGCGCATTATCGGCCTTCAGCACCGAACCCTGTTTTGCATAAGGTTTCAGCAGTTCTTCCATTTGCGTGGCGGAGATAAACTTCAACGGCACGGCGCGCACTGAATAGCCACGACCATCACCCGCAAGCAATTGCGGCGACAAATTACCGGGCACGGCGGCCTGCGTTTGCACGACTAGATATTGATCGTTTTTACGCACCAGTGCCGCGCCACTCCAGCTCAGCAGCATTTCCAACACGGCCATGGCTTGCTCGCCTTTGATCGGCTTGGCGGTGGAAAAAGTGACGGTACCGCCGACGCCGGGGCCGATGACATAGGTTTCTTGCAGTAAATCGCCCAGAATGGTTTTGACCACTTCAGGTACCGGCGTGGCTTCAAAATTAAAGCTGACTTCTTGATCCGCGAGTGCCGGGCGTGGGCTAGCCTCTGCAGGCGGGCTGGGTTTAACGAACTGACCCGTGCCAGGGAACGATGTCGGCCCACTAGCGCCGGCAATATCGGCACCAATTTGCGATTCCTTGACCACAGCAGCGGGTGTAGGCGCTGGTTCCGCTGTTGGTGTTGGCGCTGCGGGCGCAGTTTTAGGTGCGATGCCAAAAGTTGCGCAGCCAGCGAATGCTAGCGCTAAGTAAAGCGTCAGTGCCAAGTTAGGCAGCAATCGGCGAACTTTCAAAGGGCTTGAATTGAATAGAAAACGAGATAGCACGAAAATCCTCATTATTGATTGCCCGAACTCATGCGCTCGGCTTCTGCACGCATTTGCGCGCGGCGTTCTTCGATAATTCGCTGCACTTCCATTTCCCGTGCGGCTTGATCAGCGCTAGGCGGTGGTGGCGGTGGTGGCGGTGGTGCTCCGGATGCCGGCATCGCGATGGCGGCGCTATTGAACTTCGAGTTGTCGGACATCGGCGGCACCGGCGAGTTCCCGGGAACCTGCGGAATAAATGGCAGGCCCGCGCTGCTGCCGCTCATGGGTGAGCCTTTGGCGACATCAAGTTTGAGTTCGACCTGACCCTGGCTTGCGCCGCCGTCAAAAACCACGCTGCGCGCATTGATTTGCGTTACCCGCCAACCCGCCAGCTCACCGGGAAACGGCATGCCTTCGCGCAAACGGTAGGTTTGATCGCCGCCAGCGCTGCGCAATAGCGCTACTTTTCGCGTCGGTGTAATCACTACGCCGGTCAATTGCGCGGTCAACGGGACTTTAGGTATTTCAGACGCAGCTTCTGCAACGACCGGCGCGGCCTTCGCGGGCGCGGTGCGGGTTTGGGTAAATAAAGACCGGTCGTTGATTTCTAAAAAAGTCAATTCTGACGCCATATCCGGCTTAAAGTCACTCTGCGGTGCTTCGATCGCCAATTCCTCTGGCACGGGTGAATCTGGCAAGACACTGTAGGTGCTGCCCAGGCCTAGCTGACGCTGAAGCAATAAAAACAGCATCATCACGCCACAGGAAACGCCTAACGCTGCGGTCAACTTTTTTCGCGTTGAAAGTTTCATCGCCTAGAGCCCGCGCGAAAACCTTCGTTCGCAGGTAGCAGCGGCGTAGCGCTTGCCGGGGCAGCACGAATATACCCAGACAAATCAAAACGTGCGTCCATATTGCCGCCATTTCCCACGACTAGTGAGGCGTCTAGCACCGGCTGTTGATACAGATTGAGCTCATCAATGAACAAAAATGGCGTCAAATTTTCCAGCGAATACATGATTTTCACCAAGTCGTCCAAGTCGCACTTGAGCCGCACTTGAATGCTGACGCGCTCATAAAGCTCTTTCGTGCCGAGTTTTTGCGGCTGCGTCGAAATAATGGTGCAGCGCGCCGTATCGGCATGCGCAGTAACGGCGGCTTTGAGTTTGGTACTCAGTGAGGCGGCACCCAAATCGAAGGTTTCATCAGGCAAAAAATAGGTATTGCGCGCTTTGAAGTCCTCTACTTCCTTTAGCCGCCGTTCTAGCGCAGGGCGCTTACTCACTTCTTGGCGGAAGCGCAATTCAGATTCTTTCAGCTCATTCATTTGCCCAGCAACTTCTAAATGCCCGCGCACAAACCAATGCAGGCATAGAAAATAGCTCAGCCCGAGCGCGACTAAGAGCAAGCCAACCGCCATAACTTGGCCTTGGCCCTTGGGTGGAAGTAGTGTGAGTGCCATCGTTAACGCATCGCTTGAGTTTTAACCGACGTTGCTGGCGTTGTAACCGGCAGGGCGGGTTTTGTTACGGGCTTTATTGCTGCTTTCAGCGGCGCTTCTTCACGAATATCAAGCTGCAGACTAAAACGCTCTTTACCCGTGCCAGCATCTGGCTGAATCACCCCTTGGATTTGCGGGTTGCCCACGTAATTCGCCTTTTGCAACAAAGCGATAAGATCCGACGCGGAAGTGGACTGCCCCTGCAGCTGCACTGCTTCACCGACGAACGAAATGCGCTCCAGCCAAGTGTTATCAGGAATAAGCTGAGTCAATTCCAGCAGCACTTTCACCGTTTCCGAGCGTTTTTGCTTGCGCTCGGATAAGAAATTTGCACCGGTAATTTCCTCGCGTAGTTTTTTCGCCAAATTTGCGGTTTCCAACGCGGCTTTCTGAGTCTCAGCGGTTTTATCCTGGAGCGCTATCAATGCCTGCTGGCGCGCAGTTAAGGATTGCATCATCGCCATGCCAATCAATGCCACCAAGCTGGCCGCCAATATCCAACGTATACGTGCCTGCGGATCACCGCTTGCGCCACGCTTTTCTAGCGGCAAAAGATTAAAGCCTTGGGTGTGTTCAACTTGCAGCGCGCCGCGCCCGCTGGCGGAATCGACCGCATCAACCACAATTTGTGCGGGCGCCAACAGGGCAAGTGCTGCATCCAGCGTGGCTTTCGGTGTAGCCAGTAAATCCACCAACAAAGTGCGTTGCGCGGTGTCGCGCTTGAGTATTCGCCAATCAAAATACACTTGCTCGGCTTTGAACGGGGTCTGTCGATCCATCTCAAAGCTCAATACTTGGCGCAAATTTTCTTCCGCAGCGAGCGGTAAAGTGAGCCGCTTGCGTAAAACCTTATCGGCACTTAGCGCCAGCACCTTAGTTTCAGCGGGTTGATCATTCAATGCTTCCAGAAAGCCCAGCGCGCGCCGAACGCTCGCTGCGTCGCTTAAATCCAAATTGCGTTCAGCTTCACGCTTCATCCCGCGTACGCGCGCGGCGTGCCAACTGCCGTCAATCGCTTGGCCAAGTACAATTTTCGCAGGCGCTGAGCTCAAACGCGAAGCTAATGCTTTAGGCAAGCAGCCCAAAAGCTCGTCTTTCCACCAGGAAAAAAACGTGCCTATTTGACTGCGTGCCGCGAAGTTTTTTACGCTTCTTGCCACCTGTTGTAAGACGTTAGCCATTGTTTATACACAAGTTATTTTTGGTGGGCATAGTTTTATTGAGCGGTTTGATCATGGCTACCAGAGCTTAATTTGGCTAAAAAGTTCAACGAACCGCTGCAACTCGCGTCAAAGTGCCATCAAAACCCAGCCGGGCATGCTAGCCAAAATTCAACCGCGCGCCTAGCTAGGCGCGCCGGGGTAGTTAGCGTAGCAATCCGCCAAAGGCGGATAAATTGCGAAGCTGAAACGAAGTTTCTTCAAAGACGCGCCTAATTAGAATGGCCTTCGCGCCAACGTGAAGTTCGATAAGGTCGCTCACCTACGGTGCCATAACTAAGCTGCACCGTAGCCTCAAGCGTGGCTTTTGCGCCACTCGGCAGGACTGAGCGCACAGTAATCGTATAACTCCCGCCCTGACCACCCCCAATGGCTGGTGGAATGCTAATGCCGCCCGGCAAGGTGACGGGCACGCCGGGTTTGCTTAACTGGCGCATGGCAATAATCGCTTCCAGTTGTTCCTGACTCAAATTTTGCCCCATTTGCGCCAACGCCACCGCGAGCGCATCTAACTGCGCAAAAGCCAAATTTGGCACCGAGGTACCGTTTGATGTGATCGTCAGCATCGGTTCTAAGCGCTGAAACAGCTCGTAATCCATGCCTAATACTTGCTGCAATTCACTGACGGTTGCGAAATATTGGTTGCGTGGCCCGGTTTTTAGGCCAGCGCTGATGTATTCACCTTTCTCAGCGCCATTGATGCTGAGCAATTCGTCGGGATCGCGCCAATCCACCACCGCGCCCGCCAGTTTCTCCGCGCGCAGCGGTTCTAAACCAGCGCGCGCAAACATGAGCGCAAGCAGCTTTTGATCGCTACTGTTGATATCGACTTTGCCGGTTTCATCCACTATCTGTATGGTGACGTTGGCACCGTCAAAACTCATCTCATAGGGCCTGCCATCGCCCTTCCAGCGCATTTCGGTGGTGGGGTTGTAAAGCTCGAATATTGCTCTATGCATGCCCGCTTCTGCCGCGTAACGCGCTTGCGTGGTGTTGAGCATAAACCGCGCTTGCTGGCCTTCGGTGCTGGCGGATTGCACGTAGCTAGAGACTAAAACCGTCAATAGCACAATCACCCACAGCACCATTAATAGAACAATGCCGCGTGCGCGTTCAATTTTTGGCGTTTTTCGCAGTGTAAGAATGCTCATCGCGGAATCCCTTGGGCCAATTGCTGGGCAGGCCTGCCGACATTCATATCCACCACGACAGCGATCACTAATTCGGGAATCTCCATGCGCGCTTCTGGCTTCATTTGCACGCTAAGTTTGAGCATGAGCGGGATCGGCACGGTTTGATCCTCGGCCCAGCGGGAATCCCAGTCGGTCATTTTGCCGGTGTTATCAATAGTGCGAAAACTAAACTTGCCGCCCGCAACGCCTTCTAAGAGTGCAACGGGCTCTTCTAGCTCCAAATCCCCGTCTTTATAGCCATTGAGTGAGGCGTAGCGATAGTTCAAAACATTGGATGCAAACTCAAGTTCTTGCACATAGGGGCCGCCGCGCCCGAGATAACCCGGCATCGAACCGACCCAGCGCACGCGATTTTGCTCGCCTTCAAAACTGATATTGCGGCCGTTATCCTGAGTGATCATCAAGGGCAGCATGCGGGAAAGCTGGCGCCGCAAAAATTCATGGGTGGTGCGCACTCTAGAAGACCGCTCGATAAAGGCATCGCCCGAATCGGCCATTTTGATGCTGGCTTCCAAGCCAGAATACGCCATCAACATAATGAACGCGACTAATGCCGTGGCCAGCAAAAGCTCGATCAAGGTAAAACCATTAGTTGATGACTTGGCACGCATCAGTATAGTTGTCCAGCACGCACTTGCATCGAACGCAAGGTGGAAAAGCGTTCCGTGCGCAAATTGGCACCGCGGCCCCAACTAACGGCTAAATCAACCCGAAATAATTTTACCGCGCCCGATTCCGGCACGGTTGAATCTTCTGGCGGCGCGGGCGTAATCGTCATTTCATAGCTATAAACATCATCAAACTTGCCGCTGGTGCTGCCTTTCTTAAGCGGCGTGTCGATCCCAACCAAATCCAGCTGATTTTGCGCATAGAGCGCGACTTTGCCGATATCGCCCGCCACCCGCACATTGCGGCTAGCGCCGCCTAAGGTTTCCAAAATCAAGCCGAATCCGAGCGCAAACACGCTGAGCGCCAGCACGACTTCAATCAGGGTGAAACCGGCTGAACATTTCATTGATATGGCACTCATCGTGGAATACTCGCGCGCGGTTTGGCAGAATCCAGAAAATCAATATCGCCGGTTAACCAGCCGACTCGAACTGTCCACATGCGCCCGTCGGCGCTCACCATAATTTTGCCACCGGTGGAGCCGCCGTCCGGAAAAAACCGAATCGCGCCGGTTTTCTCGTTTAAGACTTCACCAGTGTAAATCTGTGCCTTCAGCTCTTTCGGCAAAATCACCTCAGGCTTGTTCGCCGCAATATAACTGCCGTTTCCGACGTTAATGATCAAGGATTGCGCCTCGCCAGTCACAAGCGCCTGCCCACGCGTGTAGCGCAGCGCCGCCATAATATCTTTGCCAGCGGTCGCGACTTTCACGTTTTCCAGTTTGCCCACCACCTGCACCGCCACAATCACCGCAAGTGCCGCCATGATCGCAATCACGACTAAAATTTCGATTAGGGTGAAGCCTTTTGCGCGTTTGACGCTGCCTATCGGGCCGCCCCAAACCGCTCCTTCCCCACGCCCACATTTTAAGGGCTGCGAAGGCGCGCGCGCGGGGAGAAGGTTGGGATGAGGGGCTGACATTTTCATTTGCACGGCCAATTTTCGATGTCAGCATTCGTACCAGCTCCACCAACCAGTCCATCAGCACCAAGGGAAATGACATCAACCACACTGTGCAGACCTGGGGTACGGATAATGTAAGCCGCGTTCCACGGGTCCATGCTTTGCAGTTCAGAAAAATAAGGGCCCCGCCAGCCAGACAGTTGACGGCTATTGCCAAGCAAATCACCTATTGAATTTGGGTACTGCGCGGTGTCTGCAAAATACAGCGACGCTTTTGCCGCAACCAATCTCACGCCGGTTTGCGCGTTAGCCATTTTTGCCCGCGCGCTGCTGTTTTTTACAACCTCGGCCGGCACAAAATCCGCAAATAAAAACATAACCGCCACGAGCGCAAAGGTGACCCCGGCAAACCGTGGCAGCGCGAATCTAGCGTGTTTAAACACAGCTTTCATTGCCAATTTCCAATATCAGCATTTGCGTCAACTCCACCCACTAGGCCATCTGCACCGAGAGAAATAACGTCGAGTTCGCTATGCAAACCTGGGCTTTGGATTATGTAGCGATGTCCCCACGGGTTTCGAGCTTGGGATTCCGTTAGATAAGGCCCTTTCCAACCTTTCAGTTGTCGCGCATTACTCAGCAAATCGCCTAATGATTTTGGTGCTTGACCGGTATCTAAAAAATATGCCGATGCCTTCGCAAAAATAGATCTAACACCAGTTTGGTCGTGCGACGTCCTTGTATGTGGATCGGGATCCGATACAACTTGGATCGCCACAAAACCAAATGAACCTACTGCCACTCCGACAACGGCCAGGGCCTTAAATAATTTAAATATCCAATTCGATTTTGCTTTCATAAAAATCCCAAGTAAAAAAAACAGGCCACAATTAAACGCTTATTGCTTTGCGCTCTATCAATTGGGGCAGCTAATTTGTCCATGAGATTAAAATATAGTTCCGCTATTTATTGCCAGTTACCAATATCGGCCGCGCGCTCTGCGCCACCTTCTTGCTTATCAGAGCCATACGACATCACATCCATTTCCGAATGCTCACCTGGCGATTTCAGCACATACGGCGTGCCCCAGGGATCTTTGCTTTGTTGTTCGGTAATATAGGGCCCTTTCCAGTTCGCGGCATTTCCTGGCTTGGTCAATAGATCATCGATACTGCCGGGAGCGGTCCCCGTGTCCAAGTAGTAGCTTGATGCCTTTGCCGCAATGCTACGCACACCCGTTTTTGCATTCGTGACGCGTGCGTTTTCACTTTGCCCAATAACATTAGTTGCCACCATTGTTGCCAGAAACGCAATAATGCCAACCACTAATAATATTTCGATTAAGCTGAAACCTGCTTGCGCGCTTTTCGCGCCGTGAATATTTTTATTCATAATTACCCCACTAAGTTATTGATACTCATAATTGCCATAATCATACTGCTTACAATAATTGCAATAAACCCGGCTAAAAACAGTGTTAGAGCGGGAACAAAAATTGCGAGCAAGCGATCCACCGTGGTTTTAACTTCGTAATCATAAACGTCCGCGACTTTTAAGAGCATATCGTCCAACTGCCCGGTTTCTTCACCGACGGTAACCATTTGAATTGCAAGCTTCGGAAATAATTTTGTTTGCGCTAATGCCGGTGCCAAAGCACCGCCCGTTTTGACGTCTTTACTCGCCGTTTCTACCGCGTCTTGCAAAACCGAGTTAGTCAGCACGTTTTTTGCAATCGTCAACGTCGAAAGCAGTGGAACGCCGTTCTTCAGCAAAGTTCCACCGGTACGCACTAGCCGCGCGGTGTCCATTTTGCACAGCAAATCACCGACACCAAACACTTTCAGCAGCCGCGCATCCCAAATTCGGCGCGTCGCGGGCTCGCTCATTTGCTTGCGGAAATACAGCACCGTAGCGATCGCGCCCGCAATAATCACCCACCAGCCGTAGCGCAGCACTGCGGCCATCGCCAACACCATTTTTGTCAACAGCGGCAGCTCGCCGCCCAGCTGATCAAAAATCGGCTGCAGTTTTGGCACCACATACGTCAACATAAACACCAATGAGCCGCCCGCCATCAGCAATAGCAAAATCGGATAGATCAGCGCGGAAACCACGCTAGAACGCAACTCTTTGCTGCGCTTCAAATATTCCGCTAATTGCCGCAGCGTCTTATCCAAGGTGCCGCCCATTTCGCCCGCGCGCACCATGTTGATGTAGAGCTTGGTAAATGCGCCGCCCTGATTTTCCAAGGCGACGCTTAAGCTAGAACCACCGCGAACGCTGTCGCGAATCCGTGTCACCAGCCGCTTCATTTTGTCGTTTTCAGCCAAATCGAGCAAAATCTGTAACGCTCGATCCAACGGCAAGCCGGCACCAAGCAGGTTGGCGAGTTGCTCGGTAAAGGTGCCAATTTGATCGGCACTAACACCGGAGGAGCTGCCGAGCAAGCCGACAATGGAAGCGGCGGATTTATCTGCCAGTTGCGCCTCAATCGGCACATTGCCCTGTTCTTGCAGCTTGGCGATGACCTCGTCTTTGGTAGCGGCTTCCATGACGCCCTGGAGGATTTCACCGGTTGGGGCGATGGCGCGGTAGCGAAAATTTGTCATGGCGATTTCGGCATATCCATCAAGTGACAAATCTCAAGCTCGCGAACGCTATACATCGGTTTCGTCACCTTTTCTGTGGTTACAAATAGATCAGCGCCACCCAAACACGCTGCGGCAATTAAACTAGCGTCCCCGGCGGCTAAACCATAAAGACATGCAAGCTTCATTGCCTGGGCCTGCAATGCTTCGCCAGACGAAATCAAAAGCGATCTTGAAAAGATTGACTGATAAAATCTGGACTCAAAAGCATTTTTATGAAAAATCGCCTTAGGCAAGACCTCAAGTTTCAGGTGATCACTAATGAGCAATAACCCACTTTGGCGCAGCAACACAGCACGCGCCCGCGCGGCTGCATCTTCGACGCCTCGAAACGCTAAGAAATAAATCGAAGTATCAGCAAAAATTCTAATCACGAACTTGCGCCACCCCGGCATTCCCGGACATAGTCCAAAACTTCTGCCACCGTCATTGTCTGCATCCCCGCTGCAATAGCTTGATCGCGAAGTGATGTCATTTCTTTGTAAAACTCTACGTCAACCGGAATTTCTAGCCACTCTTTGCGCCAATCACGCGTTTCAGAGTTTTCTAACTTCTGTTTACTCATCACCCCTCCTGTACAACACGCAATACTTCTTCCAAAGTCGTGACGCCGCGCATGGACTTCATCAAGCCGTCCTCATACATGGTGCGCATGCCGTGTTCTTGCGCGAGCTTTTCGATATCACCCATGCCTGATCGCTGCATGATCAGGCGCCGGATTGGGTCATTCATCACCAAAAATTCCATGATTGTGGTGCGCCCGGCGTAGCCTGAAAGCGTGTTGGCATTGGGTACCGGGCGATACAGCTCGATCTGTTTCGCGTCGCTAAAACGCCGTAATTTATGTTCTTCCACGACTTCTGGCAGTGCGAAATATTTTTCACTGCTGCTGCTGTCGAGCTTGCGCACCAAACGCTGCGCCAGCACGCCATTGACCGTTGAGCACATCAGATAATCATCGACGCCCATATCCAGTAAACGTGTGACTGCGCCCGCCGCTGAGTTGGTGTGTAGCGTGGACAGCACCAAGTGCCCAGTCAGCGCGGATTGAATTGCGATTTTTGCGGTATCTAGATCACGCATTTCGCCGATCATGATGATGTCGGGATCTTGCCGCACGATTGAGCGCAGCGCGCTGGCAAAATCGAGGCCAATTTGCGGCTTGACCTGGATTTGATTGACGCCCTCCAGCTGATACTCAACCGGGTCTTCCACAGTGATGATTTTGACATCCGGCTGATTAATTTTTTGCAGCGCGGTGTAAAGTGTGGTGGTTTTCCCGGAACCCGTCGGGCCGGTGACCAACATAATGCCGTGCGGTTGATTCAGCACCTTCAAAAAGCCGGGCAGGAAATCGTCGGTAAAGCCTAGGCTATGGAAATCCAATACCAGCGCTTCACGGTCCAAAATCCGCATCACCACCGATTCCCCGTAACTGGTCGGCACTGTTGACACCCGCAAATCCAATGCCTTGCCCTGCACTTGCAGCATGATGCGGCCATCTTGCGGCAAGCGGCGCTCGGCGATATTGAGTTTCGCCATAATCTTGACGCGCGAAATAACCGCCGCCGTCGATGAACTCGGCGGCGATTCAACTTCGTGCAGCACGCCATCAATGCGATAGCGCACTTTCAGGCGATTTTCGAAGGGCTCGATATGGATATCCGAGGCGCGTGATTCCACCGCGCGCTGCATCAGCAGGTTCACTAGCCGAATTACTGGCGCTTCCGAGGCCAAATCGCGTAAATGCTCGACATCGTCCTCTCCGCGCGCTGCCTCGTCCAAGTTTTCGACAATCGCACCCATCGCCGAACGGCCTTGACCGTAATAGCGCTCAATCAAATCATCAATTTCCGAGCGCAAGCCAATACGCGCCGAAACCGGCTTGCCGGTCGCCATCGACACTGCGTCCACCGCGAAACGATCCAGCGGGTCGGCGACGACAACTTGAATCTCAAACTCGGATACCGCCACCGGGCAAACGTGGTGCGATTTTAAAAAACGCATCGAAAGGTTGACATCAGCGGGCGGCATCTCGGGCGCATCTTTCATGGCCATGAGCGGAATGCCGAGCACTTCACCCGTCGCTTCGGCCACATCGCGCTCACTGGCCAAGCCCAGGCGTGCCAAAAGCGCGGTCAAACTGGCTTCATTACCTTCTTCAAACAAACGTTTGGCTCGAATCAAATCGCTTTCTTTCAAGCGGCCTTTTTTAAGCAGCAACTCAACCACGATTTCTTCCGCCACCGCCGGATCGAGTGCAGATAAAGACGCGGCGATCGCACGCACAGACTCTTGCCGAGCGCTCACTGACTCTGACTCTAGCGGCACTAATTCGAGATTTTGCGATGAAATTTCTGGCACGGGCTGCTCAGATTCTTGCGTGGCCATTGGCGCCGCAAACTCATGCGCAGTTGCGTCAGCCAAAACCGCTTTGCCTACCGTCGCCTCGCTGCTTAGCTCCGTAGCTATTGCATCCTCGGGCTTTAATTTCTCAATATTGTCCGCACTCATGGCGCGCGCTCGTTCTTTCCGGACTGCTCGCTTTCATCCATATCGTCAAGCGACTGGATGTGATCCAGTTTGATCAAATCATCTAAGAACTTGCGATTCATCAGCGCCCAGAGCACGACCGGCACGAGCGGAGGCAGGATCAAATAGCTAAACTGATACAGCCCCACAAGTAGTTCAGCATCGATGTGCTTTGTAATTGCCAAAGTACCGCCATCCAATTTGAAATAGACGTATTTTAAAGTATCCCAAACGACGCCATTCACTTGCACGAGCCAAATCGCCACTGCCCCAATGGCGATTTGGCGTACTCGGCTGGCGACACTATTCGGTGTAGCTAAAACGAGCCCAGCTATTACCGGAAGCCCGTAACCATAAATCATCGGATTGATCGCAAAATCCAACACCACGCGCTGCCCCTCCGTGGCTTTTGCCAATAATGCAGGATCGGTTACCAGCGAGGTCAGCACGGAAAAAACATATTGATTGCGCTCAATATCTACGAAAATTTCCGGCATCCAGCTGACTAAAATCAACTTGCTTAGCCAGAGCACAGGCGTTACCACAGCGCCAGCAAAGGCAAACCAAAGAAATAGCGAGAGCGGTAAATACAGCCCTGCAGCAAAGCAAAGCGTACGAATGGGTCCAAACATAATTGATTCGCAAAATGGGGCTCGGGAGGTGACCGCGAAGCGTACCTTAAGTTCACTCTGCCTGCGTTTGTTCGGGCTTTATCGGGCGCCATTCAAACTGACGGATCGTCATCCCCGAATGTTTTAGTCGGGGATCCATCCTGCACTTGCGTAAAGTACAGCGAATTGCAATGGTGCAACGCCAAAACAAGCCCCCTGGATTCCCGCCAAAAGCACGCGGGAATGACGAACTCAGAGCGCCGCCGCCGCATTAAATTCGAATCAGCGAAAATTACCGAGATTCCCCGTCAGTTTGAATGACACCCGGCTTTATCAGCGATCTAGCTCACAAATTCCCGCGAATTCAATTCAGTTCGTAATTGCGAACGCAGTGACGCGAGCGGATACCTGCGCACTACAATCACCAGGATCGGAACGGCAGCCAACGCAAATTGTTTTCTATTGGTTCTCTGTGTCGTTTGGCATGAATAGTCACAAATCGTTTTGATAATAATGACTTAGCGCTAGAAGCTAGAACGGCGCGTGAAAATGCCCCAAATACGCCATTCGCACAGCCTTGACAGCGCGCATGTAGCGCAATAGTGTGGTGAATTGTGGGAAAAAGTGGCTGATTGTGGGGTCACCGCGAAAAATCCTCGCAGCGCTAGGAATTTTGCTGGCAACTTATGTCTTCCACATGCGGAAGTCGAGCGGCCACAAAGCTTGAGAAATTCTGACGCATTTACCTCACTTAATCTAGATTGGTTTTGGGCGCTTATGTTTTATGGCGAAACACGGGTAAGTATTGATGAGAAAGGCAGACTTGCCCTTCCCACGGAACACCGCGCCCAAATTTCAGCAAATTGCGCGAACCAGCTGGTCGTAACCTACAACCCTTATGACACCGATTGCCTTTGGATTTTCCCAAAGCCAGAGTGGGAACGGGTGCGCGATCAAGTGATGCGATTGAGTAGCGCGAAAGCCGCGCACCGTGAGTTTCAGCGCCGCTTAGTCGGTTCAGCGGCGCAACTTGAGCTTGATAGCAGCGCCCGCATCGTTTTACCGCATGCCGCTCGCCTGCAGGGTAATTTTGGCAAATCCGCAATTTTATTGGGCATTGGTGAAAAGTTTGAGCTTTGGAATGAAACGAGCCACAGCGCTCGAATGCTGCAACCGATTACCGAAGCGCAAGTGACCGCCGAAATGCTTGAGTTGAATTTTTGAGCTATGCACAAAAATACGCCACTCAAACGCGCGCATTTACCGGTCTTGCTCGATGCGGTCATTCGCGGCCTAAAGCTCAATCCCGATGGCTGCTATATTGATGCGACCTTTGGCCGTGGCGGGCACAGCAATGGCATTTTGGCCGGGCTATCCAATCATGGCCAACTGATTGCAATTGATCGCGACGATGCAGCGATTGCGGCGGCGATTAGCCTGAGCGAGTCAGATGCACGGGTCAGTGTACAACACGCAAATTTTTCTGAGCTTGATCACTTGCCGGGCGTAACTGCGCAGTCGGTAGATGGCATTCTTTTGGATTTGGGTGTCTCCTCCCCGCAACTTGATCAGGCTGAGCGTGGCTTTAGTTTTATGCACGATGGCCCGCTGGATATGCGCATGGATCAGTCGCGCGAACCCAGCGCTACACAATATCTAAACGACGTATCCGAACCAGAATTACTGCGCGCGCTGCGTGAATATGGCGAAGAGCCGCAGGCGAAAAAACTTGCCGCTGCGATTATCGCCGCACGCGGTACTTTGACGCGCACCAGCCACCTCGCTAATTTAGTCAGCGATGTCAAAGGCCGTGGTAAACCTGGCCGCCACCCGGCAACACAAGTGTTTCAAGCGATCCGCATGGCGGTGAATGCCGAGCTGGAGTCACTGCAATCTGGCCTGCAAGCAGCGTTCAATCTTTTAAAAATCGGCGGGCGCATGTGCGTCATTAGTTTTCATTCGCTGGAAGATCGCATGGTCAAGGAATTTTTTAACGAGCGTGCCAAAGCGCCTGCGGCATCACGGCGTGACTTCATGGGTGCTAGTGATTTCATCGCGAGCGCGCGTTTGATCAGCAAAGACAAAGCCAGCGACGAGGAATGCAAGGAAAACCCGCGTTCGCGTTCGGCGGTGCTGCGTGTAGTGGAGAAATTGCGATGATTATTAACTCAATGGCGAATGCCAACAACGCGTTGGCGCAATACACACAGCCGCAGCCGAAAGCAATTGCCCGCGCACCTGCAACCGTTACCAGTGCCGCAGCAAAAAGCTATGACAGCGCGCGTTTTGATGGCTCGCGCGTTACCGCAGCGGTACTTTTGCTGGCAACGATTGCAAGCGGCATGATGTTGGTCTATTCCAGGCACCAAGCACGCACACTATTTCAACAGCTTGAAGCGTTGAGCACCCAACACGACGAGCAACAAATCGAATGGGGCCGCCTGCAGCTTGAGCAGGCAACTTGGAGCGAAAATTCGCGCATCGAGCAAATTGCGCGAGATCGCTTGGGCCTAGATTTCCCAGAACAAACCAAAGTCGTGGTGATCAAACAATGATCAAAGCGCGCGCCCGCCCGGCCGATCTCGCTCGGCGGCTACATTGGCTGCTCGGCCTGCTGTGCTTAGGCGCGGGCTGCTTGCTTGCGCGCGCGCTTGATATCCAAGTGATACGCAAAGAGTTTTATCAATCGCAGGGCGATAAACGCTACTTGCGAGAAGTGCCGGTACCGGCTTATCGAGGCGCTATTTTGGATCGCAACGGGGAACCGCTGGCAATCTCGACGCCCGTGGTTTCGATTTGGGCAAATCCAAAAGAACTGCTTGAGCAGCGCGATCATTTAACCCTGTTGGCCAGTAAATTAGGTGTGCCGGTGGATTCGCTGCTGCAGCGCGTAACGCAATTTTCTGACCGCGAATTTGTCTATCTAAAGCGCCAGATGAGCCCGCAGTCGGCCGAAGCGGTGCTAGCCCTGGATATGCCCGGCGTGTACGCCCAGCGTGAATTTCGTCGCTTTTATCCAGCCGGGGAAGTGGTCGCGCACGTGCTCGGCTTCACCAACATTGACGATAACGGTCAAGAGGGCGCAGAACTTGCGTTCAACAACTGGTTGCAGGGAAAGCCCGGCAAAAAGCGCGTCATGCAAGACCGTAAAGGCCAGCGCATCGCCGATGTCGCCGAGCTGAAAACCGCCGAGCCGGGGCAAGATTTGGTGCTTTCGATTGACCGTCGCATCCAATACTTGGCGTATCGCGAATTAAAAAGCGCGGTGCTTGAACTTAACGCCAGCTCAGGCTCGCTGGTGATGATTGACGTGCCCACCGGGGAAATCCTGGCGATGGTGAATCAACCTAGCTACAACCCGAATGCGCATGTGCGCGATTCGGGCTCGAATTTACGCAATCGCGCGGTGACGGATGTTTATGAGCCCGGCTCGGTGATGAAAACTTTCACTATTGCTGCGGCATTAGAAAGCGGGCAATTCACCCCCACGACGCCGATTGACACCGGCCCAGGCCGCATGCAGTTGGCGAATTACAATATTGGCGACACGCATAACTACGGGCTGACCGACGTCAGTGGTGTGCTGATGCACAGTTCCAACGTCGGTGCTGCGAAAATCGCGCTGCAGCTTTCCAGTGATCAAATGTCCGACGCGTTGCGTCGCTTTGGCTTTGCCCAAGTCAGCGGCTCCGGTTTTCCCGGTGAATCGCCCGGCTATTTGCCGGACGCCAGCCGTTGGCGCGAAACCGAAAAGGCCACCTTGGGATACGGCTATGGCTTATCAGTAACGCCGCTGCAAATCGCCGCCGCCTATGCCGCAATCGGCAACCATGGCCGTATGCGCGCGCCCAGTTTCGTGAAAGGCTCGAACAACCCGGATGCGGCGGTGATCGACCCCAGCGTCGCGGCAGATCTGTTGGTGATGCTGGAAAGCGTGACCTCGACGCAGGGCACCGGGCAGATGGCGCGCGTCAGTAATTATCGTATTGCTGGCAAAACCGGCACAGCGCGCAAAGCCAGCGCGCAAGGTTATCAAGCGCGCTATGTCGGCACTTTCGCTGGCTTGGCGCCGGCCAGCAACCCACGCATTGCTTGCGTGGTAGTGATTAATGACCCCTTGGGCAGCGCCTTTACCGGTGGCGCGATCTCTGCCCCAGTATTTTCCAAAGTAACGCGCGGTGCCTTGCGCCTGCTCAACGTCACGCCCGATGCGCCGATGAGCGTTGGCGTGATCGATCAAATCACGCCAGAAATGCTGGACGCCGCTGCGGAAGCGGTTGCCGACCCGGTGCTGCGATGAAGGTGCAGCAAGGCCGTTGGCTTAAAGACCTATTGCCGCAAGGCAGTGTCGGCGTGCCTGAGCTGATGATTTCGGCACTCACGCTAGACAGCCGTGATGTACAGCCCGGTTGCGGCTTTGTCGCGTTGCCGGGCGCAACTCAACACGGCATGGCGTTTGCGTTGCAAGCCCAGGCTGCGGGTGCCAGCGTGGTCATTTGGCAACCGGCAACGGGTGCCAATGGATCAGCAATAAGCGTGCCTGCCGAGCTGACTATTCCAGCGGTTGCCGTCGATAATTTGCGCACACACTTGGGCGACATCGCCGCCAGATTCTATGGCCTGCCAGGATCAGCGTTGCGCATCATTGGCGTCACCGGCACGAATGGCAAAACCTCGACGACTTTGTTGCTGGCACATGCGCTAAAGCTGTTAGGGCAACGCTGTGGCAGTATCGGCACGCTCGGTGTAAAGCTGGAAGGCGACGCAGCAACTGAGGCTGATTTACAGCAAGCCGACGTGCGCACGACACCCGATGCGATTAGCCTGCAACGCACGCTGCGCGGGTTCGTTGAACAAGGCGCGACTGCGGTGGCCATGGAAGTCAGTTCGCACGCTTTGGATCAGCAGCGCGTCGCCGGGGTGCCGTTTGAGCTGGCTATTTTCACGAACTTGACGCGCGATCATTTGGACTATCACGCAAGCATGGAAGCCTATGGCGCGGCGAAAGCGAAGCTGTTCGAGTTTACCTCCTTGAAGTCGGCAGTAATCAATATCGATGACGCGTTTGGGCGCGAGCTTATTGTAAAACTCTCGTCCAGCATCAAAGGCACAAGTTTTGGCCTAACTGGCGACGCCGATGTGCGCGCTGAAAACATCGTGCTGAATAGCCAAGGCGCGCGTTTTACTTTGTGCGTCGCAGGCCATGAATACTTGATCCAAACCGCACTGTACGGGCGGTTTAATGTCGTCAATCTTTTGGGTGTGATCGCCGCGCTCATCGCGCTAGGTCATTCCGTAGCCGAAATCGCGCCGGTGATTCCGCTGCTGCAACCCGTTGCCGGGCGCATGAATATTCTCGGCGGCGGCGGGCAAGCGCTAGTGGTCGTGGATTACGCCCACACCCCGGACGCGTTGGCACAAGTACTGAACAATTTACGCGAACACCTAAGCATCGCCGAAAGCACTTCCAACCAGCAAAGCCCTGCAAAGCTTATTTGCGTGTTCGGCTGCGGCGGAGATCGCGATGCAGGCAAACGCGCTTTAATGGGTGCGGCAGCGACGGAATTTGCGGATGTGGTGATCGTCACCAACGACAACCCACGCAGCGAATCCGAAACAGCGATTACCGATCAAATTCTGGTCGGCATCCAAGGCACAAACGCCATCGTGGAGCACCGCCGTGAGCGCGCCATTGAGCGGGCGATCATGCAGGCTGGGCCCGGCGATATCGTTTTGATTGCGGGCAAAGGCCATGAAAATTATCAAGAAATTCGCGGCGTCAAGCATGCGTTTGACGACTCGACGGTAGCTGCAAGCGTGCTAAAAAAACAGCAGTTGCTGCGCGCAAACAGCATGAATCTGGCGCTTAGCGAATTCGCAGAACTATCTGGCGGCAAGTTAATAGCGCCCGATGTAAGCGCGCGCGCCATTGTGGTGCAAAGCATTAGCTGCGACACACGAACACTAGAATCAGGTGGCGTTTTTGTTGCGATCAAAGGCGAACACGTCGATGGTCATGCGCTGCTGGATACCGCTCAGGCCCAAGGAGCGGTTGCAGCCTTGGTTAGCGTGCAAGGCGCAAGCACACTACCGCAAATCCTGGTACCCAACGTCGAAATTGCGCTGGCTCGACTTGCTAGCGCTTGGTGCCAGCGCATGCCAGCAAAACGTGTCGCTATCACCGGCAGCAACGGCAAGACCACGGTCAAAAATCTGACCGCCAGCATTTTGGCACAGGTTGGCGAAACGCTGGCAACGCCGGGCAATCTCAACAACGAATTGGGCCTGCCGTTGACGGTGTTGAGTATTCGCCAGAAACACCAGTACGCCGTGCTCGAAATGGGCGCAGGCAAACCCGGCGATATTGGCTACTTGGCAGGAATCGCGCGCCCACATGTGGCGCTGGTTAATAACGCGATGGCCGCACACTTAGAACGTTTGGGCGACGTGCATGGCGTTGCCGAAGAAAAATCCTCGATCTATCGCGCCTTGATGCCCGGTGGCACGGCGGTCATTAATTTTGATGATGCCGAGCTGCCCTGTTTTTTGCATGCTGCAAGCGCCGCCGGTGCCGCTAAGCTGACGTTTTCGCTTAACAGCCCAGCGGCAGATGTCTATGCTGCGGATATCAAGCTGGGCGCAACCAGCAGCTTTACCTTACATAGTCCGCTCGGCAGTGCACCGGTTACATTGGCGTTTGTCGGTGCGCACAATATTCGCAACGCGCTCGCGGCAGCAAGTTTGGCGATTGCTGCGGGTGCCAATTTGGCGCAAATCAGTGCGGGCCTGTGTTCGACGACCAGCAGCACAGGTCGCCTGAAACTTTACCCGCAGCCGGGCGGCTGGAATTTGTTAGACGACAGTTACAACGCGAATCCAGGTTCAGTGAAAGCCGGGATCGAGGCGCTGGTAGCACTGAGCGGGCGCGCTTGGGTCGTTTTAGGCACTATGGCGGAACTTGGCGATAGCAGCGAGGCGCTGCATCGCGCGGTGGGTACACAGGCACGCGAACTTGGCGTGGAAAAGCTATTTTGCCTTGGCAACCACGCGGCACATGCAGCGAAGGCCGCGGGCGTCATCGGCTTGGCCTTTGACGATATCGAATCGCTGGTGGCGTCACTCAAAACAAATTTGGCGCAAACGCCGGGCGTTAACGTACTGGTTAAAGGCTCGCGTTCGGCGAAAATGGAACGCGTCGCGATGCAGCTGGGCGCTGATGTCGCCCACACCGGAGGCCACTAATGCTGCT
Source organism: Rhodanobacteraceae bacterium (assembly GCA_031409855.1). Taxonomy (GTDB): domain Bacteria; phylum Pseudomonadota; class Gammaproteobacteria; order Xanthomonadales; family SZUA-5; genus JANNYA01. Next base: position 21,465 of record JANNYA010000026.1, read on the forward strand.
CTGGCTAGCGAAAAATTTTGCTTCACAGTTTGCACTGCTCAACGTGCTCAACTACATCAGCTTTCGCGCGATTGCAGCGACTATTACCGCATTGGTCATTTCATTACTCTTTGGCCGGGCGTTTATTCGCACACTCAGCGCGCAGCAAAAAAAATCCGGCGGCCAGCCGATTCGTTCCGATGGCCCGCAATCACATTTTTCTAAAGCCGGCACACCGACGATGGGCGGCGGCCTAATCATTTTGGCGATCAGCGTTTCGACGCTACTATTTGCCGATTTAGCGAATCGCTATACCTGGACTTGCCTTGCGGTACTGTGGGGCTTTGGCTTAATCGGTTGGTTAGATGACTACCGAAAATTGGTTAGGAAAGATCCTAAAGGCTTGCCCGCGCGTTGGAAGTACTTGCTGCAGTCCATTTTTGGCCTTGCTGCAGCGGTTTTCTTGTACGCAACACGCGACGCGGCCAGTAACACCGAACTCTATATTCCATTTTTTAAGGACATCGCGATTCCGCTCGGGGTGATCTTTATCGTTATCGCCTACTTTTGGATCGTCGGCTTTTCTAATGCAGTCAATTTGACCGACGGCTTAGATGGCTTGGCGATTTTACCGGCGGTAATGGTCGCGGTTGGTTTAGGCATATTTGCCTATGTTTCTGGCGATGTCGGCCACGCGAAATACCTGTTGTTACATCATATTCCCGGTGCTGGCGAGCTTGCCATCATTGCTGGCGCGGTGGCGGGTGCTGGACTAGGCTTTTTATGGTTTAACACCTACCCCGCGATGATTTTCATGGGCGACGTCGGCGCTTTGGCCTTGGGCGCGCTGCTCGGTGTGATGGCAATCATTACGCGTCAAGAGTTGATCTTGGTGCTCATGGGCGGCATTTTCGTCATCGAAACGCTGTCGGTCATAATCCAAGTCGGCTCATTCAAAATGCGGGGCAAGCGGGTGTTTCGCATGGCGCCGATACATCATCATTTTGAGCTTAAAGGCTGGCCCGAACCGCGCGTGATCGTGCGTTTTTGGATCATTACCGTCGTGCTAGTTTTGCTCGGCCTTGCTACGTTGAAGGTACGTTAATGAGCGCATGGGCGCAGCAAATAAAATTTACGCAAAACAGCTTTGTCGAAAGCAAGCTGGCACCTGCGCCTACTCTTGATGGCTGGCTGCTCGCCTCGGCGTGTGGGCTGCTGGGCCTAGGTTTGGTGATGGTAACTTCAAGTTCGCTGGCAATCGCCGACGCCCAAAATGTTTCGCCGTTCTATTACGCGATCCGCCATGTGATTGCCATTGTGATTGGCTTAGGGCTTGGCATTTTGCTGTACCGAATGCCGCTGGAACATATTGAGCGCGTGTCCATTTGGTTGATTTGGGGCGCGCTTGCGCTGCTGATCTTACCGTGGATTCCTGGGCTAGGCGTGCGCTTAAACGGCGCGCTGCGCTGGATACGGCTTGGCATCACCAACTTCCAAGTGGTTGAGGCGAGCAAGCTGCTGATGATCATGTACATGGCGGGCTATTGTGTGCGCCAACGCAGTCAACTGCCGGTGCAGTGGCGTGGCATTTTAAAACCGCTCGGCATGACCAGCATTGCGGTGCTGCTGTTACTCGCTCAGCCCGATTTTGGCTCGGCGACGTTGATTTTGAGCGTCAGTTTAGGTTTGCTGTGGTTGGCGGGCGCACGCGCAAGCTACTTCAGCGTTATCGCGGTGATTGGCATTACTGCGATGGCTGGGATCGCGGTGTTGGAGCCCTATCGCTTGCAGCGTTTTGTCGGCTTTTTAGACCCCTGGGCGGACCCGTACAAGTCGGGCTTCCAGCTTACTCAGGCCTTAATCGCGGTCGGGCGTGGCGAGTGGTTTGGTGTAGGTTTAGGCGATAGCGTGCAAAAGCTGTTTTATCTGCCAGAAGCGCACTCAGATTTTATCGTAGCCGTGATTGCCGAAGAGCTTGGCCTCGCGGGCATCGTATTGGTTTTGGGACTATTTGCCCTGTTTGTCGGCCGGGCGTTTCAACTTGGCACCCGCGCCCTCGCCTTGGGCAAATATTACGCCAGCTATCTTGCGCACGGCATCGCGCTTTGGTTTTCGCTGCAAGCGCTGGTCAGCGTTGGCGTCAATTTGGGCGTACTGCCGACCAAAGGCTTGACCTTGCCATTGATCAGCGCGGGTGGCAGCTCAGTGATGATTTCCGTCGCTGCGCTGGGTTTGCTATTCAACATCAGCCGCGTAGTCCGCAGTTCGCCGCCGCTGCCCAATCCGGCACTGGGCTCGGCCGCGCATGGCTATAAATCATGAGCACGCAAAGCGTGATGATCATGGCGGGCGGCACCGGCGGACACGTGTATCCTGGCCTCGCCGTTGCTGCAGTGTTGGCGAAGCGTCAGGTAGAAGTCACTTGGTTGGGTTCAGTGGACAGCTTCGAAAGCAAATTAATCCCCACGCAAAAGCTCAATTTTAATGCCGTGAACGTGGCTGGCTTGCGCGGTAAAGGCATCATGCAAAAACTTACCGCGCCCTGGATGCTGGCGCGCGCGGTAATTCAAGCGCTGAAAGTTTTTCGTCGCATCCGCCCACAGGCGGCGATTAGTTTTGGTGGGTTCGCCGCAGGCCCTGGCGGCCTAGCCGCGACACTCTTGCGCGTTCCGCTGTATGTGCACGAGCAAAACCGAATTCCGGGCGTGACTAACCGCGTACTCGCGAAATTTGCACGTCGTGTGCTGTGCGGCTTCCCAGGAAGTTTTGCTGGCAATAACAAGATGGACTACATCGGCAATCCAGTGCGCGCAGAAATTATCGCCCTCGATGCGCCATCGCTACGTTTTCAAGATCGCAACGGCCCGCTGCGGGTGCTTTGTTTAGGCGGCAGCCTCGGCGCAAAAGCCCTGAATGATTTACTGCCACAGGCCTTAGCGCTATTGCCTGCAGGGATGCGCCCGATCGTGCGGCACCAAGCCGGCGCTAAGTTATTAGATGCCGCGCGTGCCGCGTATCGGAAATCAGGCTTGGGCTTTGAATCCGTGGTGCCTTTTATCAGCGATATGGCTGACGCTTATGGCTGGGCTGACGTGGTGATTTGTCGTGCTGGCGCACTCACCATCGCTGAACTGGCAGCAGCCGGCGTCGCGGCCATTTTGGTGCCCTACCCGCACGCCGTGGATGATCATCAAAGCGCAAATGCGCAGTTCTTGGTCGACGCGGGTGCGGCCTGCATGGTGCAACAGCGCGATTTAGATGCAAGCAAACTCGCAAAATTAATTTCTGAACATGCAGATCGCAATTTTTGTCTCAGCCGCGCGCAAGCAGCGCGTCGCGTCGCAAAAACTGACGCGGCAGAGCGCTGCGTCCAGATTATTTTGGCGCAAGCACAGTGACGCGCCTAAGTAATCCACACTTTGCCCCGGGCCGCGATGCGATGCAGGCGTTTCGCTGCGTGCATTTTGTCGGCATCGGCGGTTCGGGCATGAGCGGCATCGCTGAAGTGCTGCTGACGCTGGGCTATCAAGTGCATGGTTCGGACAGTTCAAACTCTGCCGTCGTCGCACGTTTACGGGACTTAGGCGCTGAGATATTCATTGGCCATCACGCGGACCATGTCGCGGGTTGTGATGTCGTGGTCAGCTCGAGCGCCATCGCTGCTAGCAATCCTGAACTCGTCGCCGCGCGCGCTGCGCGTATTCCGGTGATTCCGCGCGCCGAGATGTTGGCAGAACTAATGCGCTTTCGACGCGGCATCGCGGTCGCTGGCACACACGGAAAAACCACAACCACAAGTTTGACTGCATCAGTGTTAGCGGCGGGTGGCTTGGATCCAACCTTTGTTATCGGCGGCCTACTAAATTCAGCGGGCACAAATGCGAAATTAGGTTCGGGTGAATGGCTAGTCGCTGAAGCCGATGAAAGCGATGGCTCGTTTTTGTTATTGCAACCGTTGCTGGCCGTGGTCACCAATATTGACGCCGATCATTTAGAAAATTATGGCGGCAGTTTCGAGACGCTCAAACGCGCCTTTAGCGAATTCTTGCACCATCTGCCGTTTTACGGCTTGGCCGTGCTGTGTACTGACGACCCAGTCGTTGCTGAGTTGGCGCTTAGCCTGCCGCGCTCGGTGCTGAGCTATGGACTCAACGCTAACGCCGACATTCGCGCATCTGATTTGCGCCAAGATCAGGCGCAGATGCACTTCATGTTGCACATGCCCGGCGCAACTCCAGGAAGTCGAATATCGGTACCGGTGACGTTAAATTTACCGGGCGTGCACAACGTGCTCAATGCCTGCGCTGCCGCTGCGGTTGGCCTGCATTTAGGGGTGTCCGCTACAGCGGTTGCGCGCGCACTGAAGCAATTCAAAGGCGTAGGTCGACGCTTCAATGTGCGCGGCGAACTCGCGTTGGATGCAGGCAGTGCCTTATTTGTTGATGATTACGGCCACCATCCGCGTGAACTTAAAGCGGTGATCGAAGCTGCGCGCGGCGGTTGGCCGGAACGACGTCTAGTGGTGGCGTTTCAACCGCACCGATATAGCCGCACCCGCGATTTAATGGAAGACTTTGCGGAGGTACTGAGCTTGGCTGACGCCCTGGTATTAACGGAAGTTTACGGCGCTGGTGAAACCCCAATCGAAGCCGCCAATGGTCGCGCTTTGGCACGCGCCGTGCGCGCGCGCGGCCGGGTCGAGCCAGTTTTCGCCGCAAGCTCTTCAGAGTTGAGCAAAGTGCTGCCGGGCGTGCTGAAAAATGGCGATTTGCTGTTGCTGATGGGCGCGGGCGATATTGGTCAACGCGCAGTAGAGCTTTCCCAGCGCGGCCATTTAAGGAGTGAATTATGTTGATCGAACTCGCTGATTTCGGGCACGCCGAATTCGGGCGCGTGGCCGTGGTCATGGGCGGCACCAGTCGGGAGCGACAGGTGAGCTTGTGGAGCGGTGCCGCAGTGCTTGAGGCGCTACAAAGTTTGGGCATCAATGCCTTTGGCGTGGATGGCATTCCCGCGCTGCTTGCAGCGGTACACGCCGGGCAGTTGGATCGCGTTTTTATTATTTTGCATGGCCCTGGTGGTGAAGATGGCACGCTTCAGGGGGCGCTGGAGGCGATGCAAGTGCCCTACACCGGCTCGGGCGTGCTGGCCTCAGCACTGGGCATGGACAAAATTCGCAGCAAACAAATCTGGCAGCAATTGGGCTTATCGACCGCTGAATTTTGTGTCGTTACGCCTGCCGATACGGCGGAAAGTTTGCAGCGCAATTTTGGCCTGCCGATGGTCATTAAGCCCAGCCAAGAAGGCTCAACCTTTGGCATCACGTTAGCACGCACCTTTGAGCAATTGGAAGCAGGCTTAAAAATCGCGCGTGACATTGGCGGTGAAATTTTGGCCGAGCGGCTGATTGAAGGCGACGAGTACACCGTCGCGGTGCTGGATAGTAAGGATGCCAACGGCGCACGCGCGCTACCCGTGATTCACATTGTGCCCAAGCAAACCTTCTATGACTTTGACGCAAAATACATTTCTGATACCACCGAATACTTGATCCCCTCCGGGCTAAGTTTAGCGGCGGAAACCGCGATGCAAACGCTAGCTTTGCAAGCTTTTCACGCCATTGGTGCGCGCGGCTGGGCGCGTATTGACGTGATGATCGATGCGCGCAGTGACAAGCAGTATTTACTTGAGGCCAACACCGCGCCCGGGATGACCAGCCATAGTTTGGTACCCAAAGCGGCAGCGAGCGTGGGCATTTCATTCCCCGAGCTTTGCCGACAAATTTTGCTAAGTAGCTTTGCTGGGGGCGGTGCGTCATGCGACAAAAGCTAAGTCGGCTTTGGTTTTCTATGCTCTGTCTAACCGCTGTGGCGGTGGTGGGCATGACGCTTTTTGGCATTTGGCGCTCCGGGCAAAATCAACATTTGTTCGCACTCAAAACCTTGCAAATCCAAAGCCGTTTTGAGCGTTTAAGCGCAGAGCAAATTCGCGCGGCGATCAAAACCGAAGTTACCGCTGGCTTTTTTAGCGTGGATCTAGCGGCGACGCGCGCACAGCTAAAAGCTTTACCGTGGGTGGCGCAGGTGGAAGTGCGCAAGCGTTGGCCTGATACCGTGCTGATCCGATTGATTGAGCGCAACGCCACCGCCCGCTGGGGCAAACGTGATTTGCTTGACGCCAAAGGCGAGGTATTTCGCGTCAGTGGTGTCGGCGCCATGCACGGGCTGGTGCATTTAAGCGGGCCGGATAGCCGCCGTTTGGAGTTGGTGCAGTTTCACCAAACGAGTGCGCCGGTGTTACGCAATCTGAGTCTACATTTGACCAAGGCACGCTTTAGCAAACGTGGCGCGTTAACCCTTAAATTGAGTGACGGCAGCAGAATCATTTTGGGCCGTGAACAGCAGATGCCGCGCTGGCAGCGCTTTGTCGACAATTTACCGACGCTGAGAGCCAAAAACCAAGGACTGCAATTGCTTGAAATCGATTTACGCTACACCAACGGCTTAGCCGCACGTTTTGCACCGGCTGGCGTTGACACTGAGACACGCGCGCCACCACAGGTGCCACCGCCAACTCCTGCGGCGAAACCAGCGGCGCGTATTCCACGCGGGCCAGCGCTACTCGCCGGATCGACTGGCGCAGGTGCGCAAAATTTGGGTGGGCAAGTGCAAAACCCAGGGGCCGCGCGATGAGAACATTAATTGGCGGCGGCCGTGAACGCCAGCTCGTTGTTGGTCTAGATGTGGGCACCTCCAAAGTCAGCGTCATTGTTGGCGAATTAACCCTGGGCGAACCGATTGAAGTGATCGGCGTCGGCACCCAAAGTTCGCGCGGCATTAAGCGCGGCGTAGTCGTCGATATTGAGTCCACCGTACAAGCGATTCAGCGCGCGATTAGCGAAGCGGAATTGATGTCCGGCTGCGAAATTCGCTCGGTGTATGCGGGCATTGGCGGCAACCACATCCGCAGCTTGAATTCCTCTGGCGTAGTCGCGGTAAAAGAGCGCGAAATTCAACCCTCGGATGTGGATCGTGTGTTGGATGCGGCGAAAGCGCTGCCGATTCCGGCAGATCAAAAAATCATTCACGTGCTTGCGCAAGAATATCTAATCGACGACCAAGACGGCATCCGCATGCCGGTCGGCATGTCGGGCACAAGATTAGAAGCAAAGGTGCATATTGTTACCGCCGCCAATAGCGCGGTGCAAAACATGACCAAGTGCGTGCAGCGCTGCGGTTTGCAGGTCGACAATTTAATTTTGCAGCCGTTGGCCTCGAGCGTTTCCGTATTGACTGAAGATGAAAAAGATCTAGGCGTGATGTTGGTGGATTTGGGCGCGGGTACGACCAATATTGCGATCTGGCGCGGCGGCGCACTGCACCACAGCTCGGTGATTCCGCTGGGCGGTGATCAAGTCACTGGTGATATAGCGCAAGCGTTACGCACCACCACCACTAGCGCGGAAGAATTAAAAATTAAATACGCCTGCGCCCTGGCAAAACTTGCGGCGCCGGAAGAAACCATTCAAGTGCCGGGTGTCGGCGAGCGTGAGTCCAGAAGGCTATCGCGCCAGCTTTTGGCAAGCGTGGTGCAGCCGCGTTATGACGAAATTTTAGGCCTAGCGCATTCCGAACTGCGCCGCTCCGGCCTGGAAGACTTGGTTCCTGCCGGCATCGTCATTACCGGTGGCGGTGCCAAAATTGAAGGGGCGGTTGAGCATGCTGAAGAAGTTTTTGGCATGCCGGTGCGCTTAGGGCTGCCCACCGGTGTAACCGGGTTGTCCGATGTCATTGCCAACCCTGCACACGCTGCGGGAATTGGCTTTTTGCTGTTTGGTGCAGAGCTTTATTTGCGCGAACACAGCCGGGTACGCGAGCCAAAAACTAAAGCAGGCGCCTTTTTTTCGCGTATGCGTCAGTGGTTTGGCGGTGAGTTTTAAGTTCCAGCTATTTTTCTGCGGTTGAAACACAGATTTACTGAATAATTTTAAAAAAATAATTGCTTCGATGTTAGGAAACTGTCGAAAAGTTATGAAAAGTTTTGTAAGCTTCCTTTAATCTCGCTAACACGGATGTTGGCGTTAGAAAATTCCCGCAAATTCAAGCGCAATTGGTTTTTTGTGCGTAGGAAATGCGTCTTATAAGCTAGGTCACCCTCAACGCTAGGCCGTTCACAAGGCCAATGGAGAACAACATGCTGCAATTGATCGAAAACGATTTGCCAAGCGCCGTCATCAAGGTTATTGGTGTGGGCGGTGGCGGCGGAAA
>JANNYA010000027.1:0-3495 GCA_031409855.1 Rhodanobacteraceae bacterium
CCGGTACACGACAAAATAGGTCTGATCAGATGCCAAATTGCCGCCGAACTGCACCACCTTGGTCTGACTGTCCAGCTCGGTGCGATATTCCGCGTTGACGACGCCGTAGGCCGCCGTTGCGTCTTTGAGCACCAGCCGCTGACCGTCTAAACACAGCCTATCGTTCACGCTGAAATTCACCACCGAACTGACGCCATCCTGATCGCGCGTTTTCGGGCAGCGATGTAGTGAGGAAGCTGCCGATACGCTCCAACCCATGCCCGCCACACCATTGCCCGCGCGGCTGGAATAATTCAAAGAAACACTCGGCTGCATGCCGTGGCGGCCCGGGGCCATTTGAATCGGGATCGAATAGCTGGCTTGACCGCCACTGGTGCCACCTGAGCCGCCGCCGGTGCCGGCATAGGTGGCTTGCGGCGCGGGAATATAGTCCACCCCGCCGCCGAACACATAGGCAGGGTCATCCAGCTTCGGTGACAAGGAGCGGATCTCGCTTGATTGCGCGATGATTTGATTGCTGCTTGTGCGCAGCAAAAACTGCACGCGTTTGCCCACCGCCAAATTCACCACAATCGCGCCCGAACTATTCGCAGGCGTCACCGGCGTCACTGCACCGGTATCCAGATCGCGCACATAGGGCAACGCACTGACCGAGCCGAAAAACCCCGTCGTTAACACCGCCCAAGACACCGCCACCGGACAAGTCAAAGCGTTCGGCTCGCTCGGTACGCAATTGGTCGGGCTGGCAACAATATTGGACGCCTGCGTCAGCTTTTCACTGAGCAAAAGATTCGCCGCCGACACGCTCGCGGGCCGGGCAAAATTCACCTCGCGGCTACCGAATTGCGCATTGACATTGACGCCAACCGAACCCTGCCCCGGATTCAAGTATCTGCGCCAAAACTTCGTCACCCCAGCCCCGGTCGCAGGCACCAACTCGGTGCAGCCGCTCACACACGGCACTATGGCGGCAGTCACATCATAGGTCGCTCGCACATATTTGAGTGGTAGCTCGGTAGTGGCTAGCGGCGGTGGCGTGCTGCTCCAGGCACTATTTGGCAGGCCATCGGCAGCAAACCACACCGGTTGCCCGTTGGTGTCATACACGGAAACAATATTCGACTCACGAAACTCCACCGCGCCGCCCGCCCCCGCGCGCAAGTCAATCAGCGCCTGATAACCCCAGCCGGAACTGAGCGGCGCAAACCACAAACCCGAATACGCCGGCCCCACCTGTTCGACCAACGTGCGGCTAGGATTGGCATCACTGCCCAAGCGCTGAATGCACTCGACTATGGGTGCAGCCATTGTGCGCAATTGCCAGCTAACCGCCATGTGCTCGGGCTGACCGGGCACAAAGCTCACCGCGACATGCCCCACGGCGTCGTCCGCCACAACGGCCTTGACGCCACCTGCATCATCCGACACTTGCGCCGCACGATACAGCGGCGCTTGCCAGCTATTCGTATCGTATTGCACGCTGTTGCTGATGTACCAAATCGGCTCGCCAAGTGCCACGGTCGGCGACAAGGGCATTATCGGTGACGAAGGTGGCGGCTGGGGCGATGCAAAACCATACCAAAACGCGGTCAATGTGCGGTTACTGGGGTTGTTAGGGTCAGGATTAAACGTGAAATCCCAGCTCAAACCCGGGCGATCTGGGTTGCTCCACCGGCCGGGATTGCTTGGCGTGCTGCCGGATTGAAACGGCGGCAACGGGCCGTTAATACAGACGCTGGGGCCTGGGGGCGTGATTTGCGCATAGACCGCAGCGGAGGCCAGCAGCGCAAAAATGAGGGCACCGAGCATGCGCAAATGTTTAAACATGTTGCCCGCCGTAGCTTTGGCTAGCGGTGCGCGGTGCGCGGTGCGCGGTGCGCGGTGCGCGGTGCGCGGTGCGCGGGAAACACTAAATCGAACAAATGTCATAAATCGCCTAATTTTTGTAAAATTTGGCGAAGGCTAACGGCGCTTTGCTTGGACAAGCAAATTTACTAAATCTTCACGTTCAGAATGAGCCCTTCGGCCACGAATGATCCATCGCTACCCATGTGCACGATTTGAGCGCTGAACAAGTTGCGCAGGCTTATGCCGCGCTGTCAAACTCGCATTGAGCTAGTGTGTGTTTTTTTAGCTAACTCGATTTAATTTATAGGAGAAAAATCATGAACTATATTGATGGTTTCGTTGCTGCCGTGCCGAATGCAAACCGCGAGCAGTATCAACTTCACGCCGCAAAGTCGGCTGAAATATTCAAAGAATATGGGGCTTTGCGCGTGGTGGAATGCTGGGGTACGGATGTGCCTGAAGGCAAATTGACTTCGTTTACCATGGCTGTGCAGCGGCAAGAATCAGAAAGCGTGCTTTTTTCTTGGATCGAATGGCCATCGCGCGAAGTGCGTGATGCGGCATGGGAAAAGCTGATGGTGGATGAGCGTATGAATCCAGCGACGAATCCGATGCCCTATGATGGCAAGCGCATGATTTATGGTGGCTTCCAAGCAATATTGGAAGCTTAGCGCGCCGTGATATTTTGTCGATATTTTGTAATAACCCCATAGTAATAACCTCAGAGTAATAACCTCAGAGTAATAAACCCAGACTCGTAACAATCCCAAGGAGAGCAATCATGTTTAGCCATGTCATGGTCGGTGCAAACGACGTAAACGCTTCAAAAACATTTTATGACGCGATCTTAGGCGCACTGGGCATCCCACCCGGTAAGCTAGATGCCAAGGGTCGCGTTTTTTACATGACCAAAACCGGAGTGTTCGCAATTTCCAAGCCAATTAACGGTGAACCTGCGTCGTCCGCAAATGGCAGCACGATCGGCTTTGCCGTCGACAGCCCCGAGCAAGGCAATGCCTGGCACGCCGCCGGTGTCGCCCATGGCGGCACCGATTGCGAAGATCCGCCGGGTTTTCGCGAGGGCGCGATGGGGAAATTGTTCCTGGCCTATTTGCGCGATCCCGCTGGCAATAAGCTTTGTGCGCTGAAGCGTATGGAGTCCAAATAGACCTTGAGCAATGCGGCCACCTTTTGCTGTGCCGCAAATGCATCGCAATAGCCTCGCTCTATTAATTAATTAAAAACTATTGATTGTCTTTATTGCACTCTGTCCCGGATAGTAACGTCGCGGTAATGCCCCGAATCGAACTAGCGCATTTTTCGGTCAGTTACTAAAGTTGCACACGCGCCAAACAATTTCGCGCATCCTGAACACTATCTTTGTGTCCAAACCTAGAAAGGAATAGAACCATGTCAACCGAAGCAAAATGCCCATTCCCAGGTGCCACCAGTAAACCCACCGCCAGAACTAAACATAACTGGTGGCCGAATCAGTTGGATCTCAAAATTCTGCACCAGCAATCGGCGCTATCCAACCCCATGGGCGAATCGTTCGACTACGCCGAGGAATTCAAGACCTTGGACTTGGACGCCGTAGTGAAGGATCAAACCGCATTGATGACCGACTCGCAGGCTTGGTGGCCCGCC
>JANNYA010000028.1:0-14587 GCA_031409855.1 Rhodanobacteraceae bacterium
CGTTTTGTAACAAAACGGATAACTCAGGGCGAACGGCCCGTTTTAGTTCTGGTTGGATTACACCGGATTTTGCAAACACTACTAAAGCAAATGCGTATTTTTCGCTAAACTAAGCCATCCAAACCGATTTGATCGCATTCCATGAAGCACGCGTTTTTTTTATTGGTCTTTACTCTCACTTTAGGTGCCTGCAGCTTTTTTGAGGCAGCACCCGAGCCAATTCCAGTGGTCGTCGCACCCAAACGCGATTTAGTCGCGGAGATTCGCCTTGAAGCGGCAAAAGCCGGTGATGTGCTGGTGATTGAGCCGGTGCAAAACCCCGCCGTCACGATTTTGCTGCAAAAAATTCAAGCGGCGGACGCTGCTGGCGCGCATGCGCAGGCGCATGCGATGACGCTAGAAGCCGAGCAAATTGAGCCAACCAATCCGGTGGTAATTCAGTTCAAAGCCGAGTCGCAATTACATACCAATGGCTTTGCGATGGCGGAAGTACTGGCGCAAAAGTCCTTTGACGCCAGCGCGCAAACCGGGCCGCTGTGTGTGCGCAATTGGCTGACGATTGCTGAGGCTCGGCATGCGCGGCTCAACGCTGTAGGTGCTGCCGAGGCGCGGGCGCGGGCGAAAGAGTGCCCGTTTAAAGCGGTGGAACGACTATGACCTTGCCTTTTTGCCGCTTACTTGCCAGCTTACTGATCATGTTGACGCTTTCAGGTTGCCCAAAATATGGCGATAGCGTGGAGTTAAAAGGAACACGCTTTGGCGTCGAGTTGGCCACGACCGATGCGACGCGCGCGCGCGGCCTGATGTTTCGCGAATCCTTAGCGCCGGATGCGGGGATGCTGTTTATTTTCGATGATGAGCAACCGCGCGCTTTTTGGATGCACAACTGCAAAATTGCGCTGGATATTCTGTATTTTGATAGCAATCTCAAGCTTGTCAGCAGTGCACTTTCGGTGCCACCGTGTTCGCTTGCGCCTGCGCAATGCCCAAGTTATGCCAGTGCAGGGCCCGCCAAATACGTGCTGGAACTGGCCGCTGGGCGCGCGACTGAGATTGGCGTCGCGCCGGGTGATCCATTGAAGCTAGATCTAAGTGAGTGATTTGCCGCCCCTGCAGGCGGTAATGAACGCGCAAACCCAAATGTTTGTGCAGGCCGATCCGTGGCGTTGGTTGTGCGAGGCGCAAGACGATCAGATATCGCTGCTGGATGCTTCGCTTTTGATTGCGATGGACGAATATCCCACACTGGATGTTGCCGCGATTCGGGGCCAATTCGCCCAGCTTGCGCAGGCGGCTGACTTGGCGGCGGGTGCGCATCTTGCGCCCTTGGCCAGGCTCAAATCGCTGAATCATTTTTTGTTTGAAACACATGGCTTTACTGGCAATTTTCTGGATTACTACAACCCGCGCAACAGCTATTTGAACGACGTGCTGGAGCGCAAGCTGGGTATTCCGATCAGTTTGGCGGTGATTTACATCGAACTCGGGCGCAGTTTAGGCGTGGATTTATCCGGCGTCAGCTTCCCCGGGCATTTCTTGGTGCGGGTGCCGGTTGAGGGTGGCTTAATCATCATCGACCCGTTTAATCGCGGCAAAAGCATCGGCGCGGACGAGCTCAAGTTTCGCGCGAGCGGCTCGGGCGAAATTGATGTGCCAAGTGAAGACGAGTTATTTCGCATGTTAACACCCTGCGACAATAAAACCGTGTTGATCCGTATGTTGAATAATTTGAAATCGCTGTATCGCGGTGAGAAGGACGATGTGCGGGCGCTGCGCGTGGTGCATCGTTTGGTGCAATTGACCGGCTCAGTTTATGAGCGGCGGGATCGTGGTTTGCTGTATATCGAAGTGGGCGCGCATTACGCTGCGCGCGAGGATTTATCCTGCTACTTAGCGGCGCATCCAAACGCGGCGGACGCGGTGGATGTGCGGCAGGCTTTGATCAGCACGCATTCTGGGCCTAGAGTAAATTAAGTATGTCGGGTGATTTGTCGCCAAAACACCCGTGGCTACCCAGTTTTTTGACGCCGGGCGCGCTGCTGATGTTGATGGCGGCGGCGGAAGTGATTGTTTTGATTGCGCTTTTGGCCGGCAACGCCAATGCGGCGGGGTTTTGGCAACGTTTTGCCCCGGCGAGCCTGCTGGCGCTGTGGATTGCAATTTGCGTCGCGTTTGGCTTGAGCCTGTTAGCACCCAAATTGGCGCAAAAAGCCAGCGCAGTCAGCGCCTTGGCCGCGCTGGCTTTGGTCGGCGCAATCACGTTTTTATGTGTGCTGCTGGCGGCGGGCGCGCAATCCATCATTTCCCCGGCCGAGGCGCAAACGCTGACACCCGCCTTTGCCGCACGTATTTCCTTGGTCGCGGTGCTGGTCAGTGCGGCGGCGCTGCGCTATGCCTATGTGCAGCGTCAATGGGCGTTAGAAGTGCAGGCGAATGCGCGCGTGAAAGTCGAGGCGCTGACCGCGCGCATCCGGCCGCATTTTTTGTTCAACAGCATGAATACGCTGGCTTCCTTAATTGCGCTTGATCCGCTGCGCGCTGAGCAAGTGGTGGAGGATTTATCCGAGCTATTTCGCGGCGCATTAAAAGCCGGTGAAGTCGATATCACGCTGGAAGAGGAATTGGCGCTGGCGAAACATTATCTGCGTATCGAGCAGCTGCGTTTGGGCGCGCGCTTGCACGTCGACTATGATTTGCAGGATGTGCCGCTAAGCTTAAAAATGCCCGCGCTACTGCTGCAGCCGTTGGTGGAAAATGCCGTGTATCACGGGATTCAGCCGCTGGCAGCGGGCGGCACGGTGCGGCTGAGTGCGCGCGTTGACGCCGGACTGCTTCATATTACCGTCGAAAATCCTTTTGATGCGCGTCTTAGTAACGCCGCAAGCAAATCTGGCAACGGCATGGCGTTGGCGAATATTGCGGCGCGCTTGCGACTGGCATTTGGCGCGCGCGCAAATTTGCAAACGCACGCGCTTGGCGGCCGCTATGTGGCAATCTTGACGCTTCCGGTGGCTGCATAAGGCGTAACGCTATGAAAGCATTGATCGTCGACGATGAACCGCTCGCCCGTGCCCGTTTGCGGGAGTTGTTAAAGGCCTACGACGATATCGAAGCAGTCTTTGAAGCCGAACACGGCGCGCGCGCGCTTGAAATTGCGGTGGCGACGGAAATTGATTTGGTGCTGCTCGATATCCGTATGCCGGTAATGGACGGTTTGGAAACCGCGCTGCACTTTGCCCGCTTTGATCCGGCACCGGCGGTGGTTTTTTGCACGGCCTACGAGGAACATGCGCTCGCCGCGTTTGAGGCGCACGCGGTGGATTATTTGTTGAAACCGGTCAAACGCGAGCGCCTAAGCGCCGCACTTGAGCGCGCGCGCAAGTTTGTCGGCGTGCCGGCGGAGCCTGCGCAAATCATTGCGGCGATTGCATCGTTAAAAACTAAGCGCAATCAGTTAGCGGCGCGCGTGCGCGGCGAATTGCGGCTAATTCCGATTGCGGATGTCCTGTATTTGCAGGCCGACACCAAATACGTCGAAGTGCATTCCGCCAAAGAAATGCTGCTGATTGAGGATTCCTTGGTGCAATTGGAAGAAGAATTTGGCGATCTGTTTGTGCGCATCCATCGCAATTGTTTAGTCGCCAAAGCTGCAATTTCAGGCCTAGCGAAATCGACTCAGGGCGAAGTTGCGATCACCTTGCGACAGCGACCGGACAAGCTTGAGGTCAGTCGGCGCAATGTCGCGCAGGTGCGCAAGTTGATTAAAGGGCTGTGAAAAATCTTAATTTTGGCCGTTCGCCCTGAGCCTGTCGAAGGTCCCTTCGACAAGCTCAGGGCGAACGGATTTTCAAAACTAAGCTCGCCCTGAAAATGATAAAGATATTCGATTTATAGGAAATGATCGGTGGATAAGAAAATTGAGCGCGTAACGCTGCTGCATCGCGTTCTAAAAGCCGCCCGCATGGGGCGCACGATTGACGAGCTGGAAGCGGAAATGGGCGTGTCGCGCGCTACGGTATATCGCGACTTGGACTTTTTGCGCGACGTGCTGGGCGCACCGCTCAATGTGGATGATCAGCGCCGCTGGCGCTATGCCCGCGACGAGCAAGCTCCGTTTGAATTGCCCGGCCTTTGGTTAAATGCGGAAGAACTTTACGCGCTGGTTTTGACGCGCCAAATTGTCGAGGGTAATAAACGCACCGAGGATGCCGCGCAGGACGACGATGGCCCGGATGAGTCCTTGCTGGGCGCAAGTTTGGCGGCGGCGCAAAACCGCATCGAAAAATTATTGGGCGAAAAAGCGGTCAACCTCAAGCGCTTACGCGTGCTGCGGCATAACCACCGCCGCGTGGACGAGCGCGTTTTCCGTAGTATCGCCGCCGCGACTTTAGAACGTCGGCCACTGCGCTTTGGCTACCGTGCGCGCTCCACCGATGAACCCACCACCCGCACCGTACACCCACAGCGGCTGGTGCACTATCGAGACAATTGGTATTTGGACGCGTTCGATGAAACCCGCGATGCGCTGCGCAGTTTTGCGCTGGATCGCATCAGCGACGTCAAACTATTAGAAGGCGCGGCAAAAGAGCTTGCCGATAGCGAATTAGACGCGGCACTAACCACCGGCTACGGTATTTTTTCCGGTGCTGTGCGCAATCACGCCACCATCGTTTTTAGCCCGCATGCCGCGCGCTGGGCCGCCGAAGAGCGCTGGCACACCGCGCAAACGGGTAAGTTTTTGCCAGATGGTCGTTTCGAGCTAAAAGTGCCTTATTCCAATGGGCGCGAATTACTGATGGACGTGCTGCGCTATGGCCCAGATGCAGAAATCACCGCGCCGGTTGCTTTGCGCGAGCAGATGCGGTCTTTGTTGACTTTGACGAGTGAAAGCTATGGTTTGTTGGGTTGAAAATCATTTTAAAGGGCGTTTAACACGTTCATGATGTCTTTTACCAATGGTGCGATTTGTGAATTGTTTGCTTGGGTATCCTGATCATAAATTCGATATTTTTTCTGTTGTAATGTTGTTAATGGTTGGCCGACATGATTAATAATCGCTGCTAGCGTGTTGCCATCTTTAACATTTAATACTTCGCCTCCATTCCCGTGCGTGAACAAGTGCGGGTGCTGGCTTTTCATATTCTTAGCAAGATCTTCAATCTCTAATACGTGCGATTTAAACGCTTGCGCCGCGTCTGCCAAGTTTGAGCGGGACTTATTTTGCACAAATCGGTGGACTAAAGGCAGCGATAAACCTGCATCGCGGGCATTGGTGCTAAACATAAGAAACACGTCGTCGTTCAGCTCTTGTGGCCCATGCGGTACTCCATAAATCAATTTGAATAGGTTTCTAATGCCACGAATTGAGGCTGCATCAGCGGTACATGGCACTAATATACGGTTCGCTGCTAATACCGCCATCTCGGTGTAGTTGGAAAAGCTTGGGTTGCAATCTATAAAAAACACTTGTTTGCGGCCATTGACGCCTTTTCTGTTTTCAAACGAATCAATCAAATCGCATAATAACCATCGGCTTTTCTTCCATGCGCCGCGTTCCGGCGCGGTTCCTAAATAGTTAATAATCGTTGAGCAAATATCTAGATCCACGTCACCAGGCAGCAGATATAAATTCACTGGCATATGTTTATTGTAGGTATTTACTAAAGAAAAGTAGTTTGTTTCCGTGCCAATTTTTGATGAACGTGATCGCTCATATCTATCTTTAATATAACCCGCAATGGTCATATTGTTACTGCGGAATTTTTCTAGATTTTCCTCACCAATGCCATTCCCACCCAATAACATTTCAGAAACGTTTGATTGCGGGCAGGCGTCGATGACAATCACGTCTTCAGTGGGGTTCTGTATGGCGTATTCAACAGAAAGCATATAGGTCAGAAAAGTTTTTCCGACGCCGCCTTTATTGTTCCAAAGTAGGTATTTAATATTGTCCATTATTTTCCCGTAATCGAGCAATGCCATCAAATTAAAAAATCTGCAGAAAATCCGCGATCAGAATGGTTGGGCTGAAGCGGTGACCGTGAAACTTAATTTGTCATTGCGAGCAAAGCGAAGCAATCTCGCCGCTGGTTCGACACGGGTTTGGATTGCTTCACGGAGTTCGCAATGACGAAACGGTGCCGGCACCTTAAACTTAATGGCATTTACCACCGGGCCACATTCTACTCGCAGTCGGCGGTCGACGGGCGCGATTGCTGCTTTCAAAGGTGTTTTAGCCGCGCCGACGCCATCAAAGAACAGCCGAACATTCGTCGTTTCGAACGCAGTGAAGCAATCTCGTCGTTTAAAGCTAGATTGCTTCGCTGGGCTCGCAAAGACGAAGTTCATGGTCTCTCAATAGCCGCTTTAGGGCCGAAAACTCGCAATGCCGAGCAAAGCAACGGCGGAAAAATACGTCAAGCGTTCAAGCAATAGTTCGTGTAATTTTCGGGCGTTTACCAAGTAAATGCTCCATCTGTTGGAAGAATTACTTGGTATTTTGCGCTATTTGAGGGTGCTTGGGGAAGCGCGCGTCGGCGTGCAACGCATTGCGATGGGCTGGCAGGCAGCTGTTTGTTAAGCGCCAAGGGCGCGTTCTATCACAGCCTGGGGCAACGCCCCAGGACTATCCGTACCAAAGGTTTATTAGGGCTGAAAGCCCGGTCTAAGCGCAACTTGAAAGCTTAGCCATAGGGCGGGCTTTCAGCCCTTAGGCATTAGCGGTTTCTATTCCTGGGGCGTTGCCTCAGGCTCTAATGGAATGGGCATTCAGCCCTTTATTTGCTAAGTTGATGACATTGGCCGCGACAAACCGCAGTCGCGCACAGACGCGCTACCAGTCTAGCTGTCACCCAGATGTCGCTTTTGCGGCGTAAATTGACGCTGGGCGTCATCTTGCCGCCTATGACGCCCCGAGCGTTTGTCAACAACCGCAACAAAGCTGCGAACAAAGGTTTATTTCACTGTAAACGGTGGCAGCGCCGAAAACGTATCAGCTATAGTCGCACTAATATTGATTTTCGTGACGGAGCCCTCAAATGAACAAATTGATGCTTGCATTGTTTACTGCGCCTTTTAGCGCATCGCGCCGCAAAGGTGACGGTTTGCGGGAGCAGCGGTTGGCTCTAAGCTTGGCTTTGGTGGCGGCGAGTATGGCTGCGAATGCTGCGATAACTGGAGTTGCGTACAAGGAATTTGACAGCGTCGCCGGATTCACTGCCGGCATTGATGTACCGCTTGCCAATGTTGTTGTACGCGCCATTGCCATTGATGGCAGTGTTGTGGGGCCAGTAACCACTTCCGCCACTGGTGCTTTCAGTTTGTTGACTAGCGCTGGCGCATATCAAATCATTTTTGATTCACCCAGTTATGCCAAGGCGCAACCGGGCAACACCAATAGCACCACGGAAGTTCAATTCGCGACTGACCCGCCGGGAGGAACCGATGGCACCGCAGACTTAATTGTCACCAATCCCGGGCAACTGTGCCCTGCGCCCGCAGACGCTAACTTTGTCGACGGTGATGATGCCGCTCCAGGCGTATCGTTTTGTATATTCCGTCAAGGCGATCAGTCCACTGAAGCCTCGATTCGTCACGTTAATTTTGACGTTGCTAATTCGTCCTTCACCGCCGCAGCGCCGTCGACCGAAGTTGCGCAAAATTTAGACGCGGCAGTAAGTGCGGTTGGAAGCGTTTATGGTTTGGCCTATCACCGTGCAAGTAATCGCTTGTTAGCAGGGGCGTATTTGCGTCGGCACACGGAGCTTGGGCCCAACGTTACCCCGGGCGGTTACACCAACCCGCAAAGCAATCCGCTGGGGCAAATTTATTTGGTCAATCGGGACGGCACTGGAACGGTTACGCTGTTCGCAGATATTAATGACATTAATAACAGTGTCACCGCAACCGGTGCGGACCCACGCGGCGCGGTTGCTTGGAACTATTTCTACGACGCGCCTACAGCAGGTACCGATGCCGTGCGTAATACCGCTGCTGAAGATATCTACCGCAGCATTGGCCACACCGGTTTGGGTGATGTCGATTTGTCGGAAGATGGTCGTGTACTTTACGTCGTAGGTTTGCGGGATCGGCGTTTGTATCAGCTTGATGCGAGTGTGCTATTCACAAACGCAAATCCAACGCCACGCACCTCGTTTTTAAATCCTTCGGTGGCTATTCCAACCGTAAACTGTGCAAATGCGGCTGACGCGCAGCCTTTCGCGCTAGATCACCATGAAGGCGTTTTGTATGTGGGCGTGACCTGCACGGGTGAATCGACCACTACAAGTGCAGGTAACACGCGTGGCACGCTCAGCACTTTGGAAGCATTGGTTTACCGCTTCAACACGACAACTCAAGCATTTGATGCAACGCCAGTGTTGGAGTTTCCGCTAACTTTTCCGCGCGGCTGCACGGGCGGCGGCACGACTGGCAATGTTTTGATTCCGAATGCGGCCTGCACTGCGGATCCTAGCGGCGACAAACGAGCTTTTTGGCAGCCCTGGAATAACAACTGGCGGATTCCATACAATGACCCAAGCCAAGTACCCAACGTTGGCAGTATCTCGCAGAACGATTTCTTTATCGAATACCCGCAACCCTTGCTTGCCGACATTGATTTTGACGCTGAAGGTTTCATGGTGCTTGGATTCCGTGACATCACTTCGGACCGTATTGGTACTTGTACTGCTGGGCCCGATGTAGCCGAGCCAACGCCAGCCAATTGCAACGACCCTGTGGGTGACGCGGTGGCGGTGCGAGCGCTGGGTTTGGGCGATCAAATGTGTGCTTCACCGAATGTCGGCGGTGGGTTTACCCTTGAGGCTGACGGCGTATGTGGCACGCGCAGCGCCAATAACGAACCGCAAGGCGTGCCAGAAAATGACCAGGGTCCAGACGGTTCTGATGGCGATCCTGTCGGTGGTGAATTCTATTGGAACGACCAAGGGCCAGGCGGTGCAGCTACACTTTTGGACGGCATGCGCGACAGTGGCACTACTGGACACGGTGAAAATTTCACCGGTGGTCTCGCTGTGGCGGCCTACATCCCATACGGCGGAAGAACTACGTTAGTTCCTGGCGCTGGTGCGGATTTGACTGGACAAACGGTGGGTAGCTGGGTGATTGGTGGGATCAACGACCCCACCGCGTTTTATGATCAAGGGCTAATCTGGTCTGACACGCGTAATGGTCAGTCACACAAGCGTTCGTTGATTACCGATAGCACCAACGTCGTGTTGGGTACCGCCGACACCGGCAAAGGCAGCGGCATCGGTGATATTGAGCTAATTTGCCCAGGTGCGGCTAACACAGTAGTCGGCAATCGGGTTTGGCGTGAGGGCAGTTCTGATAATTTTCAGGGGGCGAATTTGACGACTGACCCTGGCGTGGATGGCGTTGATTTGATTCTTTATGACGCCGCCGGAACCCAAATTGGCCGCGCGACCACGGCAAACGGTGGTTATTACAATTTCACCTTCCAAGTAGGTGCGACTGACGGTAACACCGCGAACGACACCGTGATTTTACCGACGCCCTACACCCGTGCCTACTTTGTGGTGATTGATCCCGCTGAATTTAATGCGGGTGGAACGCTGGCGAACGAAACCACAATTCCAGCGAATGCAACGGCGGCACAAACCTTTGATGACTTGCGCGATAACGACGCGGTGCCATTTCCAGTGCCAGTGATCGGCGCACGCGCTGCGGTAGTGCAGTTCACTTTGGGCGCGCCCGGTGAGAATAACTTTAGCCTAGACTTTGGCGTGGGTTCATTTGACCGAGGTGACCTACCTGACGGTGCCGCCGGTACAGGCGCAGGTAACTATCAAACTTTGGGTTCTGACGCAGGCCCGTCAAATGTAATTAGCACTAATTTGCGACTGGGCGCAGCCGTTGGCGCCACCGGCTATGACTCCGACAGTGACGGTCAACAAAGCACCGCTGCCGATGGCGATAACAACAATGGCAGCAATGACGAAAATGGCGTAACTTTTCCCGCAGTGCGCGCTGGCGTTGCACCCACCATCGCATTAAGCGTGTTCAACAATACTGGCGTCCCGCAAAACTTGTGCGGTTATATCGACTTCAATAATGACGGCGATTTTGCCGACTCTGGTGAGTCCAACACAGCAACTACGGTGCTCCAAAATGCATCGATACAAGCGGTGAACTTGGCGTTTACAGGCACTGTTTCGAATATCGCATACGCCAATAATAATCTCTACTCGCGTTTCCGCGTGCAAACTGCCACGTGTAGCCCAAATGGCTTTGGCGGAACCGGCGAAATTGAAGATTACGCAATACCGGTTTCGAACACGCAAATCGTGCAGTCTGCGGCAGGCGGATATTGCCCAGGTCAATCGGTAAATTACACAATTACTATTAGCAACCCAGCAAATGCCACAACCGCGACGGCGTTCCCATTTACGGCAGACTTGATCGGTACGAACGAGGGTAATCTGGCTGGTGTGCCACTTTTTGCGGTGGCCAATTGGGCGGTAACAGCAAATTCCGGGGCAACGATCGGCGCTACGAGTGGCTCAAACGTAGATATCAACACGACCGTCACCCTGCCTGAAGGCGCCTCAATTACAATCACTGTGCAAGGCACATTTGCCAATGCAACGACGGGCGCGCAAGCCGCCAGTGCTAATGTGCTTCCAGCCGTGGGATTCGCCAACCGCAACGCCACCGACAGCGCAGCGGGCAACTACACGCAAAATTCAGCTGCCGTGTGCGGCGCACAAAACACCGGAAATGGCGCGCTGTGTCCGAATTTGACCGCGACCGGCACGGGCCCACAAAATCCGGTAGCGTTGAGTTGCGCGTTGAATGCTGGGCCCACGGTGATCAACACCTATCATGCGGGTGCTGCCAACGTTGCTGTGGGCAGCCGCTGCATCCAAGTCAATCCAACTTCAACCGGCTCGGCCACACCGATTGCGGTGGGCAATCAGTTGATGATTGTACAAATGCAGGGTGCTGCATTTAGTAATCTGAATAACGTCGACTATGGCGATGGTTCAAGTCTGGTCGCTTCCTTGGGCGGCGCAACCAGTGCCAGTGCGGGCACCTTTGAATATGTGATTGCGCAAAGCGCGGTGGGTGCGGGTACGGGTGTGTGTGCGGGCTTGAGCAATGTGATTCAAATTGCCGGTGCCGGACCCTCTACCGCTGCATCAGGCACGATTAACGCCTACACGCACAATCCAAGCGCGCTGGATCGTGCGGTATTCCAAGTTATTCGCGTGCCAATCCACACAACGGTAGGCTTTAATACCAACTGTAGTTTTGATGCGCGTGCTTGGGATGGCAGCACCGGCGGGGTTTTGGCGCTGGATGCGACACAAACGATTACCGTCGGCGGCAATGGTTTTACTGCAAACGGTGACGGCTTCCGGGGCGGGGTGTGTGCCGCGAACGTAACACCAGCCGGTGGTGCAATTTTTGCTGCATTAACTGCGGCCTCAACATCGGGTAAGGCTGAAGGCTTTGCCGGTACGCCAGTCGCAGTAGCGCCGGGCGGTAGCGGTTACACCAGTGGCAATTTTGGTTTGGGCGCGCCGGGTAATGCCGGCGGTGCCGGGCAACATTGCGTCGCGGGTCAAAATACCGGAGGCGGTGGCGGTGGCGGACGTAGCGTGGGTGGTGCAGGTGGCACGGATACTTGCGCCAACGTTGGTCATGCGGGGGGTGTTTTGCCCGCTAACAATGATGCAAGCCGATTAATATTTGGCGGTGGCGGCGGTGCTGGCTCGGCTGCAACCACCTGTAGCGGTGCAACAGGCGTGGGAGGCGGCATTATTTTCCTGCGCGCCCAGGCACTGACCGGTACCGGCGTGATTAATGCCAGTGGCACGGCGGCGAGTGGCACGGCAGCAGATACTGTTGCCCTTGGCGGTGGTGGCGGCGGTGGCACGGTGGTGGTTTTGACCAGTATTGGCGGTGCGAATGACTACACCGGCATTACCTTTAATGCCGCCGGTGGTGCCGGTGGCGCGGGTACGGCGGCCAATGGCGCAGGTGGCGGCGGTGGCGGCGGTAATCTTTATCGTTCTCCGTTGGCGAACGGCGTGAATATTGGAACTGTTTCAGTCATTGGTGGCGCAGCGGGCTTTACTACGGCTGCTGCGGGAACAAGTTCGGCAGCAGTTACCAACCTTGACCCAGTCAATAGTTCGCCCGGCGTCAAACCCGCCTACATCTGCGCGCAAAACGCCACCGTCCCCGTAACCCTCTCCAACGTCGAAGTCCTAGAATCCGGCAGTGAGTTAGTCGTGAACTTCAACACCGCCACCGAAGCCGGCACTTTAGGCTTCCGCGTGTTGGCGGATCTTGGCAAAGGCATTCAAGCCCGCGTCGAAATCGGCTCGGTCGCCTCGAAAGCCATCGACAGCCTGAAAGAGCAGCGCTATTCCGTGCGTGCGCGCAATCCGGGTGCAGATCAAGTGTGGATCGAAGAATCCTCCGTCGATGGCAAGTCCGAGCTGTACGGCCCGTATAAAGTCGGCAGCTCGGTCGGTGAAGTCGGCTTGGCGGCACCGCTAAATTGGACGGCGATTAACGCCGAGCAGTCGAGCTTCCGCGCTGAGCGCGCCGTGCTGTTGCGTGGCACCAGCGCGCAGGCGGCGGAGCTGCGAGTTAGTACCGATAGCTGGGTGCGCGTCACGCACGAACAGTTGGTGGCGGCGGGCGTGGATTTGTCCGGCCAGGCCAGCAATAACATTGCGGTGCGTTTAGGCAGCGAAACCGTGCCTGCACGGGTCAGTCTGGGCGCGAAGTCCTTTGGCGCAGGCAGCACGATCGAGTTCTTTGCCAAAGCGGTGAAGAACAGCCTGTACACGACCACATCCGTGTATCGCATTGAAATCGGCCGCAGTTTAGGGCTGACGGAAATCGACGCGCGCAGTACCGGTTTGAGCGTGGGCCCTGAAGTGTTGGCTGTGGCGGATACGCTGGTGTTGAACAGCAACACCACCTACAGCTTCAGCTCGCCCTTGGAAGACCCGTGGTTTAGCTTCCGCGCTTTGCGCAGTGGCAGTAATCCAGTCGGTGTAGGCAGTATTAATTTCACCCTAAAAGACCGCGTCGCGCCACCCGTGGGTGATGGTTTGACCCGGCCTTTCGAGCCGATTTTGGGGCCGGAATCGATCGAAGTCAGCTTCTGGGGCGGTTTGGATTACGCCGGTAGCACGCCGGATCACCACGCGGTGTTCAAGCTCAATGGCGTAACGCTGGGTGCTGTGCAGTTTGATGGCTTTACCGCACGCCTGGAGCGTTTTGCCGTGCCGACTGGCGTGCTGTTGAACGGCACCAACATCTTCACGCTGGAATTACCGACCGGCACCGGTTATGCCGCCGATATTGTCAATGTCGAATCCGTCAGCGTCAGCTACACGCGCAAACTGAATCCGCAAACGGATCGTTTTAGCGTGCTGTTACCAGCCACGCCGCCTGCTGCAGCAACAAAAGCGAGCGAGGGTGCCGATCAAATCAACGCCAGCACCTTCGTGGTCACCGGCCTCAGCGGCGCACCGGTCGTTGCAGTATTGGAACGCGGCGGCGCACAAAGCGTGTTGAAAACCGATGCCATCAGTGCAGGCAGCTTGCGCATTGAACTGGCCGCACTTGCTGGTGATCGCTTGAGCCTGATGCCGGTCAATAACAGCGTGCTGCCGAGTGCAGCGAGGGCGTTGGAAGATCCGATTGCCGGTGAAAAGGCCAGCTATTTGATCATCAGCCACCCAAGTTTTATCGCGAACTTGACGCCGCTGATCTTGGCGAAGCAGCAACAGGGTTTCAGCGTGAAAGTGGTGGATGTCGAAGCGATTTATCGCTACTACAGCGCCGGAGTGATCGATCCCGCCGCAATCCAACTGGCGATTCGCCGCGCCCAGCAAAACCTAAAAACCACGCATGTGTTGTTAGTCGGTGGCGACAGCTATGACTATCAAAACGTGCTGGGCGTGAACTCGGTCAGTTTCATTCCGACCAACTATCGCCGCACCGGCCCGATTATTGCCTTTGCGCCTAGCGATGCGGTGTATGCCGATACCGATAGCAATGGCGTCGCTAACTTAGCGATTGGCCGCTGGCCGGTGCGCACGAATGCGGAGTTGAACGCGCTGCTGGGCAAGACGTTGAGCTATCAAAACACGCGCAAAGCCCTGTTCATCAGCGATCGCAGCTTGAACGGCATTAGCTATGCGAACCAAGCCGCACCGCTGGCAAACTTGTTGGGTGGGGACTGGACCACGAGCCAGCTGAGCCTAGACAGCTACGCCGCTGGCCAAGCCGCGACCGCTAGAGCGGACATCGTCAGCAATTTGGAAGGCGGCACCAGCCTGCTGAGCTACTACGGCCACAGCGCGCCAGCGAGTTGGAGCCGCGAAGGCCTGATTACCGCGAGCCAAGTCAGCGGTGGTTTGTTCAACACCGTGAACCAGCCGTTTGCCGCCGTGCAGTTGGGCTGCTGGGGCACCTACTTCGTCGAGCCGACCAGCACGACGGTGGCGCATCAAATGCTGCTGATGCAAAAAGGTGCAGCGGCGGTGTTGGGCGCGACGAGCTTGACGGAATCGAATAG
>JANNYA010000029.1:0-25561 GCA_031409855.1 Rhodanobacteraceae bacterium
TAATCTTTGGCGACGCCTCAATTTGCACATCGGAATTAGCCGGAAAAACCAAAAATGTCAGCGCTACCGCGACATATGTCAGCACCAAAGCAACCAAGCCCGCTAAGCCAAGCCCCGCAAAACGCAAAATTCGCGATAGTCGTTTTACTACAGTCACGCCCTCGCCTCCTTTCGCGTCTCAGCATCAGCAACTAGCCTAGCGTAATCAATTGGCACAATCACAGCGCGACAAACCTAGCATTAAGCCAACACGCGTCAGAATAGCCCGATGTTGAAACCCTTTTTCATTGGCAATATTGAAATCAAAACACCGCTGGCGCTGGCGCCGATGGCGGGCGTTACTGATCGCCCGTTTCGTCAGCTTTGCAAAGACTTAGGCGCAGGCATGGCGGCGTCCGAGATGACGACGAGCGACCCGCGTTTGTGGCACACACAAAAATCCGTCAAACGCATGGACCACGCGGGCGAAACGGACCCCATCATTGTGCAAATTGCTGGCAGCGATCCGACCATGATGGCGCAAGCGGCGCGTTTCAACGTTGAGCATGGCGCGCAAATTATTGACATCAATATGGGTTGCCCGGCGAAGAAAGTGTGCAATGTCTATGCCGGCTCTGCCCTGCTGCAAGATGAGCCCCTGGTCGAAAAAATTCTGCGCGCGGTGGTGGCGTCCGTGGCTGTGCCCGTCACGCTAAAAATCCGCACGGGCTGGAACCGCGAGAATAAAAATGGTGTGCGTGTCGCCATGATTGCGCAAGACTGCGGGATCAAGGCGCTGGCCGTGCACGGCCGCACGCGCGCCGATTTATACAATGGCGATGCCGAATATGAAACCATGCGCGCGATCAAGGCCGCAGTGCAAATTCCAGTGCTGGCGAATGGCGATCTAACGAGCCCGGAAAAAGCCAGGGCGGTGTTACTAGAAACTGGTTGCGATGCCCTGATGATCGGCCGGGCAGCGCAAGGCAGGCCGTGGGTGTTTCGCGAATTGGCGCATTTTTTTGCCACCGGTGAAGTGTTGCCAGCGCCTAGTTCGCAAGAAGTATCCGCAATTTTACGCCGACATTTGGAAAACCTTTACGCATTCTACGGCGAGTATCACGGCGTTCGTATGGCACGCAAACATATCGGCTGGTACGCCAAGGAGCACCCTGAGCGCCAGAAAATTCGTGAGATATTATTGCCTTGCGAATCAGCGCAAGCACAACTTGCGCTGACCGCAGAGTTTTTCGCCTAGCCTAGCCAATCTTAGCCGCGCCCGCGATGCGCGCTGAGCTGTGCGACCAACTGCCCTAAGTGTTCTTCGACCGCGATGCGGCCGTTGTCAGCCGCGTTTAGGCCGGTATAGCCGATTTCTTCGCGAAAATTATTGATTGAGGCACCGGTCGCCACGCTAAACGCCTTCACTTCCAGCGTTGCAAGCGTGCGGGTGTCGCGCTGACCATAAAACTCCAAATCTTGCGTACCAGTTTTTTGCACGCGCACAATAATCGCGGCGCTAATGCCCGCACGCTTGGCTGCGGCTAGAATCATCGGCATCGTGCCCCGGCCACGCAGGGCGGCCAAAGCAGGGAAAGCATCTTCATCCACCACGGTATAGCCACCATCGCGCAGCGCATCTTCAATCAAGTTTTCCGCCGCCCCGGCTGGGCCGGTTTCACCAATGGAGATCACCACCACGCGCGATACCATCGGTGCATCGCTGGATGTAACCTCGCTTGGCGAGGGTGTGTTCGTCGCAACGCGCGGATTTAAATCACGCTTGTCATTGACCGCTTCGATGCGTGAGCGCAAGCCAGCCAGGGGCGCACGTGGCGTCGCTTCGGCTTCGATATTGGCCGGGCCAGCATCCGCCGCAGCCGCGAGTCGAGCGTTTTCGGCCTTGATGCGCTCAAGCTCGGCATTCATGTCAGCAAGTTCGGTGGCTTGTCCAGCGTTTACTTTTGCGAAATCGCTGCTTGGCGTTGAACTTTCCGCTTGATTGGCAGTGGAAGTTGCGCCGGCATCTGGCGCAGACGTGTCTGTGTTTGCCGCATCGCTTGCCGCAGCTGCGTCGGTCGCGCCGGTTTTGTCCACGCCCGGATTTGCCGCAGCCGGATTTGCCGCCACTACCGCCACTTTGCCGTTGTCAGTAGTTTTTGCGGTTTCGATTTTGTTTGCGTCAGTCGCTACTACCACCGTATCAGCATCCGCTGGTGCGCCAAATATTTTATCGCGCATGGCATAGCCGCCGACGCCGGTCGCAATGAGCAAACTCGCAGCAATCGCCCAAATCGGCGCACTACTTCTAGGACTCGCTTGATGCACCGGCGGCTGAGCTGGTGCAGGCGCTTGTGCATAAACAGGCGGCGCTGGCTGATAGACAGGTGCTGCACTATGTAAAGGCTGGGGCGGCGGCATTGGTAAAGGCGCACGCGGCGAAGTGACCGCAGATGGCTGGCGCGCGCCTTGCGGCAAGGTCGATGCTGAAGTCACGCCGGGCGCGGGTGAGGTCACATTTACAGTTCCGGCAATCGCGCCCGTTTTGGCTAGATCGGACAATAAGTCATGGCAACTTTGATAGCGCTGGGTCGGGTCTTTCGCCAACATTTTATTTAGCACCGAAACCAAAGGTTGACTAACATCGGCACCTAATGATCGCACGTCAGGGATATCCGCCTGCACTACTTCTAACATTAAACCCAGCGGTGATTGATCCGTGAACGGCATGCGCCCGGCCAACATTTCAAACAGCACAATGCCCAAAGCAAACACATCGCTGCGCTGATCAACTTGCTTGCCTAAGCAGACTTCCGGTGACAAATAACCCGGTGTGCCAACAAATTCGCCGGTTCCCGTAAGCTTCTTCTCAAAATCTGAGTTCGCCAAGGCGATGCCAAAGTCTGCCACTTTGACCAAGCCGCGCGGCGTTATCATTAAATTCGCGGGTTTGATATCACGGTGCACCACGCCCCGATCATGCGCGACGCTCAAACCTTGCGCCGCCTGCGCAATAATTCCGGCGGCGTGTTTCGCTTCGAGCTTACCTTCGCGACGCAGCATTTGACTCAAGGATTCACCCTCGACAAATTCCATCGCAAAGAACGGCTGACCGTGATCGTCACCGATCATGTAAATCTGGATGATGTGTGGATCATTCAGCTGTGCCATGCTGCGCGCTTCGCGCAAAAAGCGCTCGACCACTTGCGGGTCATGCGCCAAAGCTTCGCTCATTAGTTTGATCGCGACATGGCGGTTCAAATTAGCCTCGAAACCTTTGTAAACCACGCCCATACCGCCCCGGCCAAGCTCTTCAACGATATCGTAATGTCCAACTTTGCCACGCATGACTCGCTCCTAATAAATGCAAAATAATCGCAAGTGAATAGTCTAGGCAGAAACTCTGAACGCGGGTTGTCCTATTGCGGGATGAAAGCCCTAAACTTAAGGGCAAAGCAAAAGAATGCGACAAATTTTGTGACGTATTCCTCGGAAGAATCGTGCATTTCCAATGAAAACACTGAAGTCTCGCGATGAGCGACACGGTATAAATGAATCTCACCATGAACCTCGCGGAAAACTGTATCGTCATTGCGAACGCAGTGAAGCAATCTTGTCGTCTAAAGCTAGATTGCTTCGCTGTACTCGCAAAGACGAAGTTCATGGACTCTCTGCAACCGCTTTGTGGCAGAAAACTCGCGATGAGCGACACGGTAAAAATGAGTCTCGCGATGAGCGACACGGTAAAAATGAGTCCTAAGTTATGAACCCAATCAACCGCCGCCAATTTCTAAATCATCGCGTACCCATGCTGGCCCTAGCCGGTAGCGCGGCTTTGTCGATCGCCGCCTGTGCGCCTAAGGAGGCCGAAAAGAGTACCGCCATCCAATGGCGCATGCGTACCAGCTGGCAAAAAGATATGCCGGGCCTGTTTGAAGCGGCTGAACGCTTGGCAAAGCGCATCAATCACAGCTGTACCGGGCGCCTAAAAGTTTCGGTGCAGGCGCCAGATTCATCGCAAGAAGCTTTTGCTGTGTTTGATGAAGTCGCATCCGGCCGCTGCGAGATGGCGCATACTAGCTCGCAATTTTGGGCTGGCAAAAGCCTCGCGACTGCGTTTTTTTCTAGCCTGCCGTTCGGAATGACGGCAAGTGAGTCCACCAGCTGGCTGCTGGCTGGCGAAGGCTGGGCATTGTGGCGCGAGCTGTACGCGAAATTCGGCCTAGCGCCCTTCCCTGTTGGCAATACCGGCGCGCAAATGGCGGGGTGGTTCAAGCGTGAACTCAAATCGTTGCGCGGTGTAAAGGGGCTAAAATTGCGGCTAACCGGTCTAGCGGCGGAAGTTTGGCGGCGCATCGGCGGCGAAGTGATTTCCTTGGACGGCGCAGCATTGGTCAATGCGTTGGAAACAGGCAGCATTGATGCGGCGGAATGGATGGGACCCTGGAACGATTTATCTTTAGGCCTGCATCGGGCCGCACGCAACTACTACTATCCGGGTTGGCAAGAGCCCAGCGCGGCGTTGGAATGCATCGTCAATCAACGCGCACTTGACGCGCTTCCCGCAGATTTACAAACCGCTATCGAAAGTGCCTGCTTAGCCAGCCACGCCGAGGAAACCGCGCTAATGACGGCGCGCAACCAGCAAGCTCTGCTCACATTGGTCAGCGTGCACAAAATCAATGTGCTGCGCCTGCCCATTGACGTGATCACCGCACTTTCGCGCGCCAGTGAAGCGGTGCGTAGCGACTTGGCGGAGCGCGATCATTTCGCCCGCCGTGTGTTTGATTCGGCGATGGCATTTCGTGAGCAAGCGCGCCAATGGCAGCAAGTCGGTGACCAAGCATTTGTGTTAGCGCGCGGTTGAGTATGGAGGCTAAATCAAAAGCAAATCAGCAAGGCCCGGCCAGCGTGCGGCCCAACTATCAGTTGATCGACGGGCGCGTCGTTGATGTAAACGTAGCGGCAAAAAGCCAAAATATGGCGCAACAGCATGCCGTTTTAAGCGCCCTGAAACTAATGCGCCTAGACCGCCCAGTTGGCATTCTCTTGCTACTGATGCCAACGCTTACCGCGCTTTGGCTGGCAGCAAAAGGCATGCCGCCGCTGCCGATTCTCGCGATTTTTGTACTCGGCGTCGTGCTGACCCGCTCGGCCGGTTGCGTCATCAATGACTACGCCGATCGCTGGCTGGACCGCAGCGTAGAACGCACACAGAACCGCGTATTGGTCTCCGGCGCGTTGCGTGGGCGCACCGCGTTAATCTTGTTCGCGGTACTGATGTTGGCCGCGTTCGCGTTGGTGTTGCAAACCAATGCCACGACCATTTGGCTTTCCGTGCTGGCGCTAGTTATTGCCACGATCTACCCTTACTGCAAACGCCATACTTATTACCCGCAGGTGGTTCTAGGCATCGCCTTCAGCATGGGCATTCCCATGGCCTACACGGCATTGGGCAAAACGCCAGACGCCACCGCGTGGTTACTATTTTGTGGCAACTGCCTTTGGACGTTGGCCTATGACACGCTCTACGCCATGGTGGATCGCGATGATGATATTTTGGCCGGTTCAAAGTCCACCGCGATTTTGTTTGGCGAGTTAGATATCGCCGCCGTGGCGATTTTGCACGCCAGCGCAGTCTTTAGCTTCGCGCTTATCGGCCCACGCGCTGAGCTAACTTGGCCTTACTACGCGGCGTTGGGAATTTGCGCGGCATTGGTCGCCTTGCAAATTAAGCTGGCGCTTAAGCGCGATAAATCATCGTATTTTCAGGCTTTTAAGTTGAATCAGTGGCTAGGAATGGCATTGTTTTTTGGCATTTTGCTGGGTTTGTGAGTGCGAGAAGCCACGATCACTGTGTTTTATTTGTTGCCAGCAGTGCTCGGCCAAGTCCAGCCCGCCAAACCCTCATCCAGCGCGCCACCTGCTGCGCATTCAAGCGCAAAGTACGGATGGCGTTTCCAATACAATTTTTCATAGTAATACACCGCGTTTTTGCGTGCGATAGCGTCGGGTACGCCGAATAGGTGTTCTGCCCGCACCCGCCTTTGGATCGCTTGACATTCGGTTTTGCTTTCAATGGTTTCGCCGCGCGCGTGCATCGCTTCATGCACGAATAGCGACATGCTCCAACTTAGCTCGTCACTGGCGGTTTCCGGCTGCGCCAAATAGTCCTTAAGCTTGCCGCACCAGGAGTGCTGAAAAACAATTTCACCGGTTTCGGGATTCGCGTGGCCGGCGACATTAATCTCACTATCAAAAATCGCATCAAAAGCAGAATTACAATGCACGCTGACATCGGTGCGTTCGGCCAATAGCCCGGCGATCTCCGCAAGCCGTCGTTCAAAGCGCCAATGACTCACCGGTGGCCACGCAAAAGCCAAGGCAAACAGCAGCAGCGCCAGCACATAGCCAATATCAAATGCGCTGAATTCCCCAAGCTCGATCAGTGGATTGCTCAGCTCGCGATAGACCAAGTAAAAAAAGAACAGCGACATAAATACCCAAAGCATTGCAAGACCCTAAACTTTTAAAAAACCAGCAAATTGCCACCCGGTTCGCGGTTTTACGCTCCCCGACAAGCATTTAACGCCGCAATGTCTGCGTCAGCTTGCGCACGCCTTCAATCACGTTATTCGCCTGTTCAACCCACGACTCAGCCGCTACCGCGGGTATCGGCGTAAATGCGCCACGGGCAGCGCAATAGTTTTGACGTCCGAGCGCAACAAACCAAGAATCGCATCGCTGGTTTGATATTCCAAAGTCAATTGCCCAGCATCGAAAATCAGCAGCCCAGAAAGCGTACCAAAACCACCCCATGCCTCGGTACTTACCGCCAGAGTTTTCGCAGACAGACTGGGCATTGCTTTGCTCCTTGGAGACATCGGCAGAAAAGGGTAACGCTAAGCTGAGAATAGCGAATAATTTTTGTCATGTTATGTCCCAAAGGTATTGCAAATGGCCTGAAAATTGCGCCCACGGCAACACGCGATTCGCTAGACTTCGGCAATCCGCAATGATCGAGCTTAAAAAATGACTACACGATACTCGGGCGCTTTAGTTTTTGCGCTGTTTTTTCTAGGCGCATGCGCCCAACACGCCGCCGTAACTCAGGACCCTGGAACAAAATCTGACGCTGGGCAAAGCTATGGTGCAAGCATGCCGGCAAGCCCCAAACCCATTGCGCTGAGCACCGCCATGAAAACCGTTGGTGATTTCATTGGCAAACCCAGCAAGCTGTCGGGGCGCGTCGGGCTTGTGTGTCAGCAAAAAGGTTGCTGGATGATGCTGACCGATGGCGATGCCTCGGTGCGTGTGAAGTTTGGCAATGATGCATTTTTCATTCCCAAAGATGCCAGCGGTGCGGCGCAAGTGTTCGGTCAGCTCGAGGAATTCAAGATGAGCACTGCGCACGCCAAACACATGGCAGAAGATGCGGGGCAAGAGTCAAGCAACGTGCAAGCCTGCAAAGAGTATCGCGTCATGGCAACTTCGGTTGTGATTTTACCCTGATTGAAATCTCAATATGGCTGACGCTTTCCATGAACCCCATGCGTAAGTCATTGATTTCTCGTCATTGCGAACGCAGTGAAGCAATCTCGTTGTTTAATGCTAGATTGCTTCGCTGCGCTCGCAAAGACGAAGTTCATGGTCTCGGGGCAGCCGCTCTGTGGCTGTAAACTCGCAATGCTGGCGCAGCCGCAATAACCAGCTCCTAAATCTACACAAAACCAACTTAAAAACGAAGGCAACTCAAGATGAATTTATTAGATCAAGCGAAGACCACCGCAGAAAAAGCAGCACATGACGCCGCTGAAGCGATTAAAAGCGCAAGCGCCAAGGTCAGTGACCTTGCCGGTGATGCGATGGAAGTTGCGAAAACCAAAGGCGCAGAACTTGGCGCTGATTTGAGTGCGGGTATGGAGAAAGCCGGTGAATTTGCCGCGAAAACCTACAATGAAGTGGCTGAGCAAGCGAAGTCAGCCGCAAGTGCTGCAATCGATAAAGTTGAATCTTGGACTGGCAAGGACTTGGATGGCGACGGCCACATCGGTGCGAAAAAGCAGGAATAAAGTACTTCAAGTGCCACTGAAGCAGATCTTCAAACCAGCCAGGAAAAGCGTGCAATGAACAAAATTTATCCCAACGCAGCAGCGGCACTTGCGGGCGTGGTCAGAGACGGGCAGTTACTTGCGGTGGGTGGTTTTGGCTTGTGTGGTATTCCCGAAGCCCTGATTGACGCCCTGCACGACAGCGGCGTGAAAGAGCTGACCGTAATTTCCAATAATGCGGGCGTCGATGGCTTTGGCCTAGGCAAGTTATTGGAAACACGCCAAATCAAAAAAATGATTTCCAGTTACGTCGGCGAAAACAAAGAGTTCGAACGGCAATATTTGGCGGGCGAGCTCGAATTAGAGTTTACCCCGCAAGGCACGCTCGCGGAAAAATTGCGCGCCGGTGGTGCTGGCATCCCGGCGTTTTTTACTAAAACCGGTGTCGGTACGATCGTCGCGGACGGCAAAGAATTGCGTGAATTTGATGGCGAAATCTATGTGATGGAGCGCGCGTTACTGCCAGAAGTCTCCTTGGTCAAAGCGCACCGCGCGGACAAGTCTGGCAACCTGCAGTTTCGTCTGACCGCGCGCAACTTTAATCCTGCAGTTGCGATGGCGGGCAAAATTTGCATCGTCGAAGTCGAAGAAATTGTCGAGACCGGCGATATGGTGCCTGACGAGGTGCATCTGCCCGGCATTTACGTGCACCGCATTGTGCATAACCCGCATCCAGAAAAGCGAATTGAGAAGCGCACAGTGAGCCCAAGCAAATAAGCATGCCACACCTGGCGTGAGCCGAAAAATAGACAAATTTGCGGTCGCTCAATCGGCCCAGCACTCAACTTTACGGAGACTTTGATCATGGCCTGGAATCAAGACCAAATGGCACAACGCGCTGCGCAGGAACTGCAGGACGGCTTTTACGTAAATCTCGGGATTGGCATTCCCACCTTGGTGGCCAATTTTGTGCCTGACGATAAAGAAGTGTGGCTGCAATCAGAAAACGGCATGCTGGGAATTGGCCCGTTCCCAACCGAAGCTCAAGTTGACGCCGATTTAATCAACGCCGGCAAACAAACCGTGACGACCCAAAAAGGCTCGTCCATTTTTGGCAGCCACGAAAGTTTTGCGATGATTCGCGGCGGCAAAATCAATTTGTCGATTTTGGGTGCGATGCAGGTGAGCGAGCACGGGGATTTAGCGAACTGGATGATCCCCGGCAAGATGGTCAAAGGCATGGGCGGCGCGATGGATTTAGTGGCCGGCGTAAAACGCGTAATCGTGCTGATGGAGCACGTCGCGAAAAAGAAAGACGGCACGATCGATCTGAAAATACTGCCGAAATGCACCCTGCCGCTAACCGGCGTGGGCGTAGTCAATCGCATTATTACTGACCTAGCGGTGATGGACATCACGCCAGCCGGCCTGAAATTAGTGGAATTAGCCGACGGCGTTAGCCGCGAAGAAGTGCAAAGCAAGACGGGTGTAGCACTGCTTTAGTTTGCTGGAATCATCAGCACACCGCCTCACCAACGCGCTTGAGCCAAACAATCACCTCGAAGTGCGGCGTGTGCGCAAACATATCTAGCACCTGCGCTAGGTGCGGCTGAAAGCTGGGCAAGCAAAGCAAATCGTTTTTCAGCGTATCGATATTGCAGCTTGAATAAATCAAATCGTTCGCGCCGCTTTGTTCTAAAAACTCGCACAAGGCAGGACCTAAACCACGCCTCGGCGGGTTGACGATTACGCACGCAGCAGTTGGCAAACTCTTGGCAATTGCAAGTGCGTCACCCGAGTAAAATCGTACGTTTTTAAATGCGGCCGCTGCGGCACTCTCACAGGCGGCAAGAATCGCCTCACTGGAAAACTCAACCCCGGTCACTTGCGCATGTGGCAATACCCGCGACGCATGCAGGGCGAAGCCACCGACGCCGCAAAACAAATCAAGCACAGACACTGGCTGCATGGCTTGTAGCCAGGCTGAAGCCCGCTGATACAGCGCCGCTGCCATTTCCGAGTTGGTTTGAAAAAAACTTTGTGGCCGCAGATACAGCGTTAAACCATTGATGGCTATGGGCAGTGCGCTACATTCAGTCAAAACCATCTCCTCTGGCCCTTCAAGAATGGCTTTGGGTTCGGGCTGCAGATTCACGCTGACAACGCGCAATTGCGGCAAGCGCGCCTGCAATTCTGGTAGCCGCTTGCGCAATCGATCCAGCGCTTCTTTTGAACGCAGCACCAAGCGCAGCATTAGCGCACCGGTAGAATCTGGACTGGCGGCGGTCAAGATTAGGTATTTTAACTCGCCGGTGCGGCGCGCTACGTCATAGGGCGCAATCGAAACGTCACTGAGCCAGGCACGAATGACGGGCCAGGCAGAGCGAACCGCCGGTGGATACAGTGGGCAATGTGCTAATTCCAAGGTTCCTTCCGACTGCAATATGCCCAAAATCGGCGCATGTGCGGTGCCGCCGACCACCATTTTCGCCTTATTGCGAAACTCACTCTGCGCGGAGGGCTCAGGTGCCAACCAAATAAGCGACGCGCTTGCCTTTACCGAATTAATTGCGGCCGCAGCACGCGCTTGTTTGGCATCAATTTGCGCCGAGTAGCTTTGAGCCAACCAGCTGCAGCTTGTGCAGCGTTGAGCTTGGAAATCAGCGCAATTCAAGGTTCAGTGCCTTTGGAAAGTGTCACTTTAATGCTACAAGTTTCTGTCGATTCGATTCGCCATGCAAAACAAAACAAATAAATACGCCAGCAGTTGATTCACGCTAGCCCACTCGCCGCGCGTGGGCTACTATCCATTTCGCATCTAACTTTTACAAATCAACATGAGTTTACTCGATCAGCTCTCAAAGCAGTCCGAACAGCGTAAAACCGGCCTGAGCGACGCTGAGAGTTTGCTTGCTGGCCGCGAAAGCAACTTTAAATCCTTGGAAGTGTCGATCCAGCAATTTAAAGCGTATCTAGACCAACTCACTAAACTGTTGGCGGAGCACCCGGAAAAAATCCAACAGCACTATGAAATACCGGGCTATGGCACGATTACCGCGATCATCGCCCACGACTACGTCGTGCGCGTCAATGCGATCAACAAAGGCAGCGTTGAAGTCAGTGTAAGTTTTAATGCCAATGTGCAATCTGAGCTTTGCCCTAGCATCGAAGTTCAGGGGGTTTCGCGCGTTCAAACCATCAAGGCGCTGTTTGATAAGCATCGCATTCCGGCATTACTTGATGCGAAAAAAGACGCCTCCGGTTCTATCAGTCAAGCGGTTTTTCGTGCGCGCGGCAAAATCCCGCTGAGTATCGTTGCGTTAACCGAACTAAGTACGGGGCAGCTCAAACTGAGCCTAAGCAACTTTGAGGATTTGGGCACCAGCATTAAAAACTATACCGCCGAGCAGTTTAACGAGCAGCTTTTTGATCAAATTGGGCACTACCTTGCGCGCAAAGACAACGAGCTTACCAAGGAAAAATTACCTGACAGCGTGTTGAAAAAGCTGCGTCAAACCGCGCAACAAAATGAAATGCGGCGTAAATGGGAAGAAAAACTCAATCAGCAAGCCGAGGACGCGGAACAAGCGCGGCTTGAGGCCGAAGAGCAAAACAAGTTTGCCAATCGCTTGATCGCCCAAGGCAAATCGCTGGTCGGCCGGTTGACCGGGCTGATAAAGAAAAAGCCCGATTAACACATTTCACCCTAGCGGCGGTCTATGCCAGTGTCCGCGCACCTACTCGAAGCCATTCGTCAACAGTCTTTCCGGAAAAAACGACGGCCCGCCACGCAGCAAAATTGAGTTTGGCTCGGCACGATAAACACCGAGCTGATTGGCACTAATAGTCAAACGCCAGGTTGTGTTGTTGATGCGCTGCGCGCCCGCGAAATTATACCAACCGAAGGTGGAATCATCGCCGGGCACCATCGGGCCGTAATTGCGCCATGACCAATTAAGCGGGTCGGCAAAATTGCCATCGTCAAAGCGCACGGTGATAATCGCGGCCGAACAACCGTCCAGCTCGGCATTGACCATGCCCAAATCCGAGGCATCATAAATAATGCCGGAGGGATGTTCGTCGGGTGGATACACTTCTGGGTCGATGCCGTAGGCGTTATTGAGCTGATCGCAACCGGCTTGAATCGATTTACCATCCACGCTCAGAACGACGCCACCGGTTTCAGTATTGCCGTAGTTGGTGCGGCCACGAAATTCCGCGCCAGGCAGGCCGTCATTGATCGATTTAATTAAAAACGAGGCTGTTTTACTTTGCAAACTATCCAAAACACCGTCGCCATTTAAGTCACCCGCATTGGGGGCAGCATCCTCGACTGCGGTGCTAACGTTGTCTAAATCGTTATCCGGCCCTTGGAAAAAGTCGTAAACGCCACTGGGCGTACCGGCATACAGCTGCAATCCGCGCGCCACCAGGGCGAACGCGCCAGCGGCGGGCAGGCCAGTCGAGATGGATTCCCATGTGACACCGGCATTTAAGCTACGCACCACCGCCCCTGGCGCCGCTGCAGTGCCAGAAAGCGCGACATAAACGATGTTGGCGTTGTTTGGGCTTACCACGATATCGCGAATCATGCGACCGCTCAGGCCCACCAGCGTCCAAGATGCGCCGTCGTTGCTGGATTTGTATAAGCCCGACAGCGCGGATGGCGCGAGCGGATTGTCAAATAGGCCCGCATAGATCACTGAGCCATTGCTTGGCGTGGTTTCAATGGCGCCGACGTTGTAGCCGGTATTTGCACCAATCTGCAGCTGCGGCAGCCCTGCGTTCGCTGGACTCCAACTGCGGCCGTTATTGGTGCTTTTAAAGACACCGTTCGTGCTGCCAGAAAAACCGCCAGTGCCAACAAACGCGGTACCGGCATAGACTAGATTCCGGTTACCGTTGTTGATCGCCAGACTGGTGACGCGCAGTACTTGCGTGGCACTCAGCGGGCGGGGAATGCCAACTACGGAGTTGAAACTAAGGCCACCGTCGTCTGACACCTGCAGCGCACGCGAATTTGCGCCTAACGCGACGGAGGAATTCTCCGAGCCACCGATAAACAGGGTCTGCAGCGGGCCTGCGGTACAAATGCCGGTGATCGGCTGCGGCGTGCACGATCTAGGATCAATAGCAATTGCATTGACACTGCTGATGCCAGATAAATTTATCGCGCTCCAGCTCGCACCGGTATTGATGCTACGCAGCAACGACGGGCCGCCATTGCCTGCATAAATTCGGCTGCTGGTCGTGTAGTCAAGCTGCAGCGCCGGCACACTTTGGGCACCGGCGGCGGCGACCGGTAAATTTAACCACGCGGTCGGCGGCACGATGTCAGAGGCCCCACGCACGCTCAAACCGTCGAAACTGTACTCGGTCTCATGCCCCGCATAGATGCGATAGTTGTTGGCATTGACGTTGAAAATCGCCAATGCCTGCACCGGCGTGGCATTGAAACCACTATTGGCAGGTGCCGAAGAAACTCCGTTATTGGTGGTTTTACCAATGCCGCGCGTCACGGAGGATGCATAAAACGTCGGCGTCGTTGGGTAGCTCGGATGCCCTGCAACGTCAAAAAAGTAGCCATCGGTCAAAGGTAAGCGCTGGGTAAAGCTTGCGCCTGAATCGATTGAGGATGAAACCGAATTTAAAAACGGCTGCAGCAAAACTGCAGCGTTATTGGGGCTAATCCAGGGTTGAAATGTAATCGCCGGGCGCACCGTCCACGCAGTGCCAATGACACTGTCACTGTTAGTGCTGATAAAACCATCGTTACATGGGTCTATGCAGGCCTGCGGGAATTCTTCACCAGATCCGTAAAGAATCGCAGAACTAGTCGGCGCAGTACGGATGCTTAGCGCCGCAAAAATACCGAGTGGCAGCCCAGGAGCGGCAGCCCAGTTTACGCCACCGTTGAAACTACGATGAATACTTGGCGGGCCACCGGTCGAATTACGCACCGCAGCATACGCCATCGCGCCATGTCGCGTTGCACTGGTGGTGATATTGCTGGCTGAAACATAGCCAACCGTGGGATTAGTAAAAAGTCTACCCCCATTATCACTCAAGACCAAGCCGGCAGGCCCTGGGGCCGAATTCGTAATGACGATTTGATCCGCATTGCTTGGATTGACCGAAATATCGACGATTTTTGAACCTAACGGCGCAGCATAAGCCAAACGTCTCCAGCTCAGGCCAGCATTGTTGGTGCGAAATACCCGTTCTAAACTAGATGCGGTTTCAGAACGCACCACCGCATAAACAATATCCGGATTCGCCGGGGAAAAGGCGATCGTGATGTTAGAGCGCCCATCCGGCAGCCCGTTCATTACCGGCCGCCAGCTGGCTGCGGCATCGTCAGAGCGAAATACGCGTCCGGCTCCGACCGCGAAAAGCCGATTAGCATTGGTAGGATGCGCCAGAATATTGCCACCTTGGCCGCCTTCCGGGCCGTATGGTGTCCAGACGTTGATTTCGGCAAAAGCCTGATTCCCCAACGCCATCAAGCCAAAAACGACGCTGCTTTTTAAAATGAGCGTAAACATACCGAACCTCGCAAAACTATGATGCGCTACTCTATCGAGTAGAGCCAAGAGCGAAACCCGTTATTTTGTATGTTGCATTAGGTTTTATGAGACTTAGCTCGCCAATTTCAACAACAGCTGACGCACTAACCAATACTCGTGCAAGGGTTGTAGTAATTCCTTAGCCTGTAAACGCGCATCCTCAGCGGCGCTGATTTGGCCCAATGCCTGTGCAAGCTGCATTTGTACCACTAATGCCTGCGCCTTTTCGAAGGTTGGCGGTACCAAAGCCGGGTCTATGCTTTGATAACCCTCAAGCGCTTTTGTAATCAAAACCTGCGCCGCGACTAGGTTCCCAAGCGCTTGATAAATTTGCGCCGCGCGCCACTGGCAGCCGGCCATCGTAAGCTTCGATTGCGGTGTTTGCTCAAGCTTACTCGCCTCAACCAAGCAAACTTCAATGTCGGCAAGTGCTGCTTGCGATTCCCCTAGCGCAAGCCAAGCCATCGAGCGCTCACGCAATGGCCCGATCACCACATTTTTTGCTTGCTTATTCATAATCACTGATGCGCGGCCAAAAACTTCTGCAGCCTGAGCGTTGTGATCCTGCATACGCAACGAGGTCGCCTGTTCAAACAGCACCATAGCCATCGCAGGATGCGGTGCGTTGGCATCCGGAAATAACGTATTAAACACTGATAAGACGTCCACTAGTTCTTGGTCTGCGACACTAAAGCGCCCAAGATCACGCTCGGTACGGGCTAAATTGAGTTGCGTAAACGCGACCTCAACATTGAGCTGACCCATGGCATCACGGCGGAGCTGATACGCCTGTTTAAACAATGCATTTGCCTGTACCAACCGCCCCATTTTGCTCAAGGCAAAGGCAAGATTGCTGGTGCTACCCGCGATCTCAGTGCTTGATGCACCATGATCTGTTCGCAACTTCAACGCCACAGTCAACTTTTCTGCGGCCAATTTGAAGTCAAGCTCGTCATTTAAAATGCTACCCCAAATATTTAGCGTTACCGCTTGTTCCAAAGGTGGCGCCGTTATCGCTTCTTGTAGAATTTTGGCGCGAGCAAGAGCCAATAACGCGCTTTTGGCGTCGTCCATATCGGCAAGCACGCGTGCCAATTCTAATTCGACTTCAATTGTGAGTTTCTTTTGTTGGGACGCACCGAGTATTGCTTTTGCTTGAAGCAGCGCCGCCTTTGCCGACTCCATAGCACTCAATTGCCGATAAGTTTTCGCAATCGTCAACAGCAAAGTCGCGCGCGCAATGGGCGCGTCGCCTAGTTTGCTGCCCAGCTGCGTGACGCCGGCATCCAAGACATCGCGCACGCTTAAATCTTTGCCCTTCGAGCGGTTTGGATCCGCCGTGGCGAACAAATCCTGCCAAAATTCACCGAGCGCACCGGCACTTTTCGCCTCGATATTGGCACGCGCGGTTTCCAAAGCTAAGGCCTGACTGCGCTTACTCAATTGGTGCGCCTGCCAAAACGCAAACGCCAAAATCGCTCCTAGGCCCACAATGAGCCAGCGCAAACGCGTGTTGCCGCGTTTTTGGTTGGCAGCACTGGCTTTTGCCAATTGCGCCGCCGCCATTTGCTGTTCAGCCAATTCTTGCGCTTGCGTCAGTTCACGCTGATGGCGCTCGCGTTCTTGTAGCTCAACTAAATCTTGCGCACGAATCGCTTGTACTAGATAGCCCGACTCGGCTTCGGTCAAGGCGACATCGGTCTGCAGCAAGAGCGGGCGAAATTGTGCCAGGCGATTGCCCGCCAACAGAAAGCTGGGATCCTGGGCATTGCCGCGCCACAAAGTTCCGGCGTCATTGAGCTGGCGCTGCAGCCGTAAATCCGCGCGCGAAGCACTAAGCCAGTCGCGCAAACGCGACCAACTGCGCAATAGCGCTTCGTG
This sequence comes from Rhodanobacteraceae bacterium, assembly GCA_031409855.1. Taxonomy (GTDB): domain Bacteria; phylum Pseudomonadota; class Gammaproteobacteria; order Xanthomonadales; family SZUA-5; genus JANNYA01. The sequence continues at coordinate 16,478 of JANNYA010000029.1, forward strand.
CGCGACTTCAATGGTGGACTCGTGTGAGGCGGCGTCGCGATCAAAAGTTAATAGCCGGGCTTTGGCAAATTCAGCAATCGCGGTGGCGCTTGCGGCAGCCGCTTCCGGCGTTTGTTGCAAAGCGGCAATTTCGCTTTGACGCGTGCGTCGGCGCGTATCTTCGCTGCCCTCGCCTAAGGTTGTTAGGCGCAGGAACAGCTGACGCGCGGCGTCTTTGGCTGTCGCATTCAGGCCTGCATAAGCGCTTTCTGCGCGTCCGGCAAGCGCGCCGCGCACACCACCCATGGCGCGAAAAGCGGATAATTTCAGCTCGCGATCTTTGCGGCGTAAAAACAGCTCGCTCAGGGCATATTGCAGCAGCGGCAAAGCGCCTAACTGGTCGCGCACTTCGTCCAAAATCGCCGCAACCAAACCCGCTTCAAACATCAGCCCAATGCGCCGCGCTGGGCCGACGATCGCACGCTCAAGCTCATCAAGCGACATGGCGGGCACCAGCACCATGCGTTCGCGCGCGATTTCGGCTAAATCTGGATACTGTAACGGCCGGTCTAAAAAATCCGCACGCAGGGTAAAAACCACGCGCAAGCGGCTATTGGCATCCATCAGCGCCGTGGTGATCGCGGCAATCCAAGCGCGGCGTTGCACCTCATCGCTGCACAAAGTGAATAACTCTTCAAATTGATCAACTACTAACAGCAATTCGCAATCCGGCTCATTCGGCAGGCAGCGATCAATCGCGCGGCTCAAGCCAAAACTATCGCGACTTAGCATTGCGCCGATATCGAATTCACGCACCGACACGCGCCCAAGTGCGGCAATCAAGCTTGCAAACGGATCAACGCCCGGCACCAAAGTGGTGATAAACCACTTCTTACTTCCACGGATCGCGCCCTGGCGCAATGCCGGAATGAGACCCGCCCGCACCACCGAAGACTTGCCGCTGCCGGAGGCACCCACCACCATGAGCGCCCGCGTCAAAATAGCCCGATCAGTCAGCTTTACAATAAACTCCTCAATTAACGCCTCGCGCCCGAAAAAATTGCGCGCGTCACCCTCATCAAACGAGGCTAAACCTAGATACGGATTGTCCACATCTAGAAATTGCATCAAGGTGCTCGACGTTGGTGTCGCGAAATCACCGATCGCCAGCCGCGCGCCGCCCATCCACGTGGCTTCACTGCCGCGAAATGCTGCTTCTAGCTCGTTGACAAAGCTCAACGCATCTTGTGGACGCAGCGCCGCATCCTTTTCCAACGCGCGCGCCACCACAACATTGATCGCCTCCGGCAAATCCGGCAAGAATTCGCTCAACTTGGGCGGAACTTCGTGCAAATGCTGCGCGATGATGTTGGCCGCTTGCGTCGAGGCAAAGGGCCTGCGCCCGGTAATCAACTCAAACGCGACCAAACCCAGCGCATAGACGTCGGTTGCAGGGCTCACCACATCACCGCGCAACTGCTCGGGCGCGCAATAAGCCAGCGAGCCAACGACTTCGCCAAAAACGCTGCGGCCGCTGTCATCATTTAACTGTTTGGCCACACCAAAATCCGCCAAACAGGCATTGCCCGCTTCATCCAGCAAAATATTTGCCGGTTTAAAATCACGGTGCACCACACCCGCGCGATGCGCTGCGGTGAGCGCCTGCGCGACTTGATGCAAAATTGGCAATAGCCGCAACGGTGCGACCTGTACCGGCTGCTTACCCGGTTCTGCCACGTCGTCGTGCGCTTTCAAATACTGTGACAATGAGCCGCGCTTAAGCAGGCGCATCACCATAAACGCGGCACCCGGCTGGCGCCAAAAGTCATACAGCGGCACGATGTGCGGGTGCTCCAAGCGCGCCACCAACTCCGCCTCGGCCTCAAAACGACGAATGAATTCCGCATCGTCCGCCAGTTCAGGGCGCACCACTTTGATTGCGACATCCCGTCCAACGCTTATTTGACGTGCGCGATACACCGCGCCAAAGCCACCCTCGCCTATTTTCTCAATAAACTCATAACCACGCAGATTGCGCCCAATAAACCCGTCTTCCGCTGCTAGCGCCGGGTTCCCACGCACTTCGGTATCGACGCGGGTTTCGCTGCTGGCGTCGCGCATTGGCGCGAAATCTGCCTGGGTTTCACCCAGCGCAACACTTTCGATTGAAGGCTGAGCGCCAGCGTCAATGGGCAGCTGCGTTGCCTCCACGTTCGCTGCTAACGCGTTCGGCACAGATATCCCGAACTCGCGTGCCACCGTCGCCAGCAAAGATTCATTTGGGCGAAACTCGGCACGTTCAAGCTTGCTGAGCACCAGCGGTGCGATGCCAAGCAGCTTTGCCATTTCGCGTTGATTCAAGCCACGCGCACGCCGCGCGGCTTTAAGCGCATCAGCAAATTTATAAAGGTTTATTTGAGGGGGTTCGAGCATCAAACTAAAACTAACCTTTGCCATCTTTATTGGCAAGTTTAGCTTGCCCGAACCAACCTCCCAAATATTTCACCAAAACCTATGCCGGGTGACTGTCCCATGCTTGCTCAATCCACTCTTGCATCGCGGGCAGCTGATAAATGCTCTCGATGTAGCCGCGCTCAACGGGCCCAACCGCGACCGCGTAACTGCGAAAGCGGGTTGCCACCGGCGCATAAAAGCAATCGGCTATTGAGAATTCACCGAACAAGTACGGGCCACCAAAACGACCTAACAGCTCGCGCCAGAGTGCGCAGATGCGCCGAATATCGGCCTGGGTCGCGTCATTGGCTTCAATCATCTCGGGCTCACGCAATACATTCATCGGCATTTGCTGCCTTAAACTAGCGAAGCCTGAATGCATTTCCGCCACCACCGAGCGCGCCAGGCCGCGCATTGCTAGGTCTTTCGGCCAAGCACGGCCGTCGAGAAAGCGCTCGTTGACGTATTCACAAATCGCCAAACTGTCCCAAATAATTTGCCCCCCGCCTTGCACGGAATGGTCGTGCAAGGCGGGCACTTTACCGGTGGGTGAAAGCGGCGCAACTTGCTCTTTAAAGCGGCTGACGGGCGTGGCATAGGCGTCATCAAACTGCAGCAGCGTTTCATTGAACGGCACTTGGTAGTGCGTCAGCAGCAACCAAGGGCGCAACGACCAAGACGAAAACGCCTTAGTACCAACAATCAAGGTTGGCGCGGAACCGGATGCGGCTGCGGATGGAGATGTTTGCGGCATGAGGCTGTCCTTTTTTATCTAAGTGAGGAAATATTATGCTGCGAATCGTTAGTTTCCCATTGTTTGAGCAATCGCTGAAAAGAATCGACGCACTGTGCCAGCGACCGATCACTCGAAACCGTTGGCGAAGATGATCTCGCCGTTGGTGGTGTGGGTCTCCAGCCCTGAACCGCTGTACGCGTGGACGATAGAGCCGATGTATTCCCCAGTTACGGTTGCCGGACCGCTGTTGAGGAATACGATGCTGCAAGAGAAATTGGCCGTTGTCCCCGAGGTCATTGTTGGGGTCGTATCCACGCAGCTTTCGCCGCCGCTAGCGATGAAGCGCACTTGGCCGTCCGACGGTACGGCGGAAGCACTTAACGTTGCCGTGAAGTTGACCGGCTGGCCGACAACGGAGGGATCCGGGGTATCACCGACGATGCTGATCGCGGTCGCAAACCCGGTGCGCTGCAAAACCACCGAGTTGCTCACCGGTTGGCCGACCGCGAGCTGATTGCGCAAGGCGTCATAGCCAAACACCTGAGGAAAGGGCTGTTTTGCCACCGCGCCCAGCACACTGTGGCTGCTGTTCAACGGGCCGATCACACTACCGTTGGACAAGCCAAGGGTGATCGCGCCAGCAAACTCCGCTGCACCGTTGTTCCAAAACGGACTTACCACCACGAAGTTGCCGTTGCTCTGCGCAGTCACGCTTGAAAAACCGATTAGATCATTTTCCGCGCTACCGACTAGGGAGTTGTCTGGCGAAATAAAACCCGTGATCCCGCTACTACCTGAGCCTAAAGTCACCGCGCCGACTTTCTCTATGGCGCCATTGGCCCAGTTCGGAGTCGAAACTACATAGTCGCCGTTGCTCAAAGCAATCGCACGAGCCACGCCATCGAAAGCGCGGCTACCGACTAAAGAATTGGCTGGCGAGACGACACCCATCACCCCGCTGGTACCCGAGCCAAAGGTTGCCGCGCCGGCACCCATAGCGGTGCCAAGCACCCATTGCGGACTGTTGACTACGTAATTTCCGTTGGTCAGAGCGGTTACGCCAAAGCGGCTGACCCTGCTGCCAGCACCACTGCCGATTAGCGAGTTACCTGGCGAAACGACACCAATGATCCCACTGCTGCCCAAACTGAAGGTCGCAGCACCTACGTCCACAATAGCACCGTTATCCCACTCTGGACTGCTAACTACATAGTTGCCGTTGATCAGTGCCGTTACAATGATACCGATGGAATCGCCCGCGCTGCTGCCTACTAGCGAGTTCGCGGGTGACGCCACGCCGGTGATCCCGCTGCTACCCAAGCCGAAAGTCACCGCGCCTGCGCTTATCGCCGGGCCGTTATTCCAGCGGGGACTGAGAACCACATAGTTACCGTTCGTCAGCGCCGTCACGCCATTGAAGCCGACGAAATCGTCGGTACTGCTGCCAACCAGCGAGTTGGTTGGCGAGACCACGCCGATGACCCCGCTGCTGCCCGAACTGAAAGTCGCGGCACCAGCATTAACAGTCGGGCCATTGTCCCAAAACGGACTGCAGACAACGTAGTTACCATTGCTCAAAGCTATCGCGCCGCCGACGACATCGTCCGCACTGCTGCCAACCAATGAGTTGGCTGTTGATACCACGCCGACTATGCCGCTAACACCCGAACCGAAAGTCGCTGCGCCAACGTTCTCTGTTGCGCCGTTGTCCCAAGGCGGACTGCCTACCACATAGTTACCGTTCGACAATGCCGTCACGAAATTGCCGACGCCATCGTTTGTGCTGCTTCCCACCAAAGAATTGCTTGGTGAGACGAGCCCGCTGATGCCGCTCGTACCCAAGCCGAAAGTCGCCGCGCCAGCTTCCCTCGCGGAGCCATTATTCCAACTCGTACTGCTGACTACGTAGTTGCCGTTGCTCAGCGCTACCACCAAATTATTGCCGACGCGGTCTTCCCTGCTGCCGCCGACCAACGAGTTGGCTGGCGAGACCACGCCGATCACCCCGCTGCTGCCCAATCCGAAAGTCGCGGCACCAGCGTTCACTGACGTGCCATTGTCCCAAAACGCACTGCGGACGACGTAGTTGCCGTTGTTCAATGCCATCACACCGAAACTGCTGACCCAATCGTTCGTGCTGCTGCCGACCAGCGAGTTGGCAGCCGAGACCACGCCAATGACCCCGCGACTGCTCGAGCCAAAAGTCGCCGCACCTGCGTTCACTATCCCACCGTTATCCCACTCCGGGCTGCTAATCACGTAGTTGCCGTTGCTCAGCACCACCATATCACCATTGCCGATCCGGTCATTCGCGCTGCTTCCGCGCAGGGTGCTGATCAGGGTGCCATTGGGTCGATAAAGATAAACAGCTCCGACATCGGCAATGGGACCTGCGTCAAAGCCTGGGTCGGTAACGACAATGTTGCCATTGGGCAAGGTGGTCACGCCGCTGCCGAACGCACCGCTGTTGGCTGGTCCGTTGATGGTGAATTGCGCAGCCTGTGCGCTGCCGGCCAGCAAAATTGGGGCCAACGCTGCAAAGGTCACGATTGATAAGGCAGTAGCGCCCGGCAGAAACGATTCAAAAAAAGGTGTGGGCGTCATAGCGGATGCTCAAGAGATTAAGTGAGAAGTATGGGCTAACCCGGAACGGCAAAACGACACTCAATCAAACAAAACGTTTTCTCATGCGGTATTGACGCTTAAATCAAACCCAGTTTAGGTTGATTTAGACCTTACCCAGGCGCAATGCAATGCGCTTTGCTTCAATTTTGGCCGCCTGTTCCTGCGCACGTTCCAGCAATCGCTGTTCGCGTGCACCGAAGCGCTGACGTGCCAAGCTTGATTCAGCATCGGACAAGCGTGCGCGACCATCCGGGCGCAGCTCAATGCAATCCACCGGGCACGCCGGAATACACAGCTCGCAGCCCGTACACTCAGATGCAATGACACTGTGCATGCGTTTCGTCGCGCCGATAATGGCATCTACCGGACAAACCTGAATGCACTTGGTGCAGCCGATGCACAAATCTTCCAGCACAAAAGCCACGCGCACAGGTTGCTCAACGCCATTTACGGGATTGAGCGGCAGCGGTTCGACGTGCAAAAGTGCTGCAAGCGCTGAAATGGTTTGCCTGCCGCCCGGTGGACACTGATTAATCGCCGCTGCACCAGCTGCAATCGCCTGCGCATAGGGCAAACAGCCCTGAAAACCACAGCGCGTGCATTGTGTTTGCGGTAATAGTGCATTGATGGCGTGGGCGTCGGCTAATTTGTGCACCTCAATCGCCTCCGGGTTGCGGCTTCATTTTCGAAGTCGATTTCATTGTGCATTGTTCACTCTTATTTTTGGTCAACAGCGAGTTGGACATTTAAGACATGGCGCAAACAGCTCCCTGTCCACGCCCATTGTGAGGATATCCTCCAATAGGGTCTGCCACAAATTGCCCAACGGGTGTGTTTTCAACCGATGCAGTGATCGGATTAATTTGTTTTGGCTCAAGCATTTCGATCCCGCAGGGATCGCAGAAGGTAGCCGGTGCGTCGCAGGCGCAAAGCGCCGAAGACCACCGGAAACATTGCAAACGCCATTCCGACCCCGGCAGGGGTCGCACAGGCGACCACTACGCGAATTCCAACGTAATACCCGACTCAAATTGACGCATTTCGCCGCTGAGTGGATCCACAAACTCCAAGCCCTTCGCCAGCAGTTTCAGTGGCCGACTAAAATCAAGTTCATCCGCCTGTGGTAGTAACTCGGGATAGATCGGGTCGTTTTGAATCGGTATCCCCAGCGCGCTCATTTGCACGCGCAGCTGGTGGCGCTTGCCGGTGCGGGGCTTAAGTTGATAGCGGGCCCAAGTTTCAGGGGCTTTCGTTGACCGTTCGAGTAAATCCATCTCAGTTTCGCTATTTGCAACGCCCGCAACTTCCTGCATTTGCATGAAGTGCGTGGCATCGACAATACGGCTTTGCCGCAGCATCGGAAACACCAGCTCCGCGCGAAACAGTGCAATCGCTTGATAGGTTTTTACGATGGCGTGATCCCGAAATAGCTTTTGATACGCGCCCCGCAGCTCCGGTTTTTTGACCAAAAGTACCAAGCCCGCAGTGCCTTGATCAATACGGTGCGCGGGCGTCAGCTCGGGCAAATTGAGGCGCTTTTGCAAGCGCGAAAGTAGCGTTTGCGCCAAATAGCGCCCGGCCGGTTGTACCGGCAAAAAATGTGGCTTATCCGCGACGACGATGCAGTCGTCTTCAAAGACAATTTTTTCGTGAAACGGGATTTCAAGCTCAAATTCCACAACGCGAAAATAACTTAGTTTTTGCCCAGCCAGCGCCGCGAATGGAAGCGCCGCCGCTACCGCCCTGCCCGCGCTGTCGCGCACCAAACCTGCGTCAAACCGCGCTGCCCAAGCCGTGGCTGAAACATAGGGAAAGCGCTGGACGAAAAAATCCAGCAGTGTTGACCACATTGCAACGTTGGCGGTTAGATTGGGCAGCACCACCCAACTCGGCAACTCGCGCGCTGGCTCGGTCAATTTGGCCTATCCACAGAATTCATTCGGGCGTGCGCGCCGTGTCGGGTGCGGCTACTAACCGCTGCGCGCGCGCCAACCGCCAAGCATCTTCCGGCGCCCGGTAGATCGCTTCCGGCGTCGTCGCCTGCTCATGCAAATTTTTGTCCAACGCCATGCGGTTATCAAACACAAAACACGCGCCGTCCCAGGCCGATGCCGCGCCCTCTTTAACCCGCAAATAATTCAAAATACCGCCGTCAAGCTGGAACGCTGACACCTTCTGTGTGGCGAGCCAAGCGCTGGTTTTTTCGCAACGTATGCCGCCGGTGCAATACATCGCAATTTGCTTGCCCTGCGCCTGCCAAAGCGGCAAGTTCTGCTCCATAAATTGCGCAAAATCCTGATAGCGCGACACGCCCGGGTCGAGCGCGCCCGCAAAGCGCCCGAGTTCAAACTCAAAGTGATTGCGATTGTCAATCAGCACCACATCATCACGCGCAATCAGCGCATCCCAATCTTGCGGGCTGACATCAATACCGCTAGAGCCGAAAACATTCGGATCCACTCCGTCAACGCCAATCTGCACGATTTCCGCTTTTAGATGCACTTTGAGGCGCTGAAACGGTGCCGTCAGGCATTTTGTACGTTGAAAGCGCATGTCGAAAAATAGCATAGCTAATCTCGGGTCGGCAGCCAACGCCCTCTCAAATTCATCAAGCTGCGCGGCATTACCAGCGAGCGTGCCGTTAATGCCCTCGGGCGCAATTAAAACCGAACCAAGCAAGTTTGTTGCAAGCTCGCGCACGATGTTGACGACGGCTTGTGCATCTGCAAGGTGTACGAAGCGATAGAAGGCGATGTGATAGATATCCATGGCGCGATCTTACCCTTCGCGCCACCACTGATTGAAAAGAACCGTAAACTTTGCCTTCGTGCATCCTAGGCCACATCGGTTAACCGCTATGCTTCGCCACATTGTTTGGCACACAAAATTTTCATGTTCGTGAACGACAATTTCTCAAACAAACCGTAACTTTAGTCACCGTTTTTGCTGGAGAAAGTGAATTGCTCAATAAACTAATTTCACGAGTCAATCCTGGGCGGCCACAGTTGCTTTTCGCAGCCATAGCCCTAGTTGGTTTTGCGCAAGCGCAATCACCCAGCGGTGGCGTTTATGTCATCACCAAACAAGCCATTGCCAGTGGTGGCGGCTTCAGCAGTGCGGGGCCCTATGAGTTGGTGGGCACGCTTGGGCAAGCCAATGCCGGTGCGGCAAGCGGCGGCGCATACAGCGCACAGATCGGCTTCCAAACTGCACCAATCAATCAGTCAGACCCGTTGTTTAGCAACGGCTTCGAAAATTAAGGGGATCGCCATGAAAAATAAATTGCTCGG
>JANNYA010000030.1:0-4521 GCA_031409855.1 Rhodanobacteraceae bacterium
CCACCAAATTGGCATCGCCGCGCTATCGCCGGGCGAACGGGTGTTTGCACACGCCTTAGCCGGTGGCACACTAGAAGCGCTGGGCGGTGGTAAGTTTGGCCACGGCTTTATCAGCGCCGGGCTTGGGAAAGCACTGTCGCCGTTAGCAGATAGCGGTAATGTGGCCGTCGATGGCGCGATTAATGCGGCGATTGGCGGCACGGTGAGTGAAATTACTGGGGGTGATTTTGCTAATGGTGCGGTTATGGCGGCGGCGCAGTATGCGTTTAATGCGTTGGCTCGGGCAGGCAACCATACAGTGAATGTCGATGAGGTAACAATTAATTTTAAAATTTCACGTTTTAATCCATTAAAAGGGTTTTCAACTCTACACAAAGCCGCTATTGGGCAGTACAGAGCATATGAATCAAAATATGATTCTGCTGATTCCGATGAAGAGGTGCGTGGGCTCTTAGTAAAACAAGGCAAACGATTTTTCTTTTCTACAGTTGGAACTGTCCCGGTAAAATCAAGTGTGAATTATGTGCCAATAGGAAAGATTGCTGGAATACTCGCTGCATTTACCCATACCCACCCCGACTCCGCTAGTTTTAGCGGCCTCGATTATAAGCCTGGTTATGAAAACAACTCTGATAATTATGTTCGTAACAAAAACGGTAGAATTGATTATTGGAGCGCAAAAGACGCGCGTAAATATGGCGACGGTTTTAATGGCACTAGGCCACGGCGACTAGAAGAGATAATCACCGATTCATCGATCAAAAATGTTTGTGAGAAAAAATTATGCAGGAATTAATGTTGATTTTCGCTGCAATTGCAATAAATTCAGCGACAACTGAATGCAATAAAGATTTTGAATTAATTCCTGATCCACCGCATTACGGGGAAATAAAAATATATCCGATCGAGGATCGATTAAAGAAAACGCTAAACGTAAGATTTCCAGTGGATTGCAAAACGGGTAAATTGGTTAAACCTAAAAATACAGGTGAATTCATTGAATTTTTGGATTCAGCTGTGCCCCCGAAGTTTCGAAGGGGATTGCTTTCTGGCCATGATTTCTCACGAACCAGTACCGGCTATAAACCTGAATTGATATCAAAATTCAGCTATTTGATCGAGAACTTGTACGAGGACGATGTCGAAATGATTTGTGCTCAGACGAAAGGTGACTGCAAGGAGCTTATCTTTAAAAGATGGCGAGATTATTATCTTAAATTTGATACTGATGAGTTCGAAAAACTAAATCCAGATGATTTTGACCCGGATGCTTAAAGTAAAATTATTTAAACTTGTTCAGTGAACGAGTTGTTTCGTTGATGCAATAACGCCGCCAGCATGACCGTGTTTCGCGGCTATGCCGATAGCTCCGGCTGGCTCGAACGCATCAAATCGGGTGCTGCCAACAATTCACTGACCGATCCTACCTTTGGCGAGCTACAAGACTTGCTGTACAGCTTTGATTTGCAGGGCAATGTGTCCGCGCGCAGCGACCGCAACGCGGTGGTCGCGCGCTTGGGTCATCGGCGCAGTTTGGGTTGGTCGGCGTTGCGTGTGAATCAGATTGGGTGCAATCTTGGGCCGGATTTATTTGACGGGCGGGTTTCCACTGCGGCGCTCCCGAGAACATGCGCGCGCTGATTTTCTGCGCGAGATATGGCAAGCAATCGCGGGCCAAAGTACAAGGAATTCAATCTTGAAGTTAGTTGTACGTACCTTGCCGCCAGAATTTCAACCCGGCGCGCTGGGTGCGCTGAACATCCCGGCTGCACTTGAACGCGTCTATGCGGCGCGCGGCGTGGCTACGCCTGCAGCGCTGGAAGCCGGGTTCAACCGCTTATTGCCACCCGCTAATCTAACTGGGCTTGATGCGGCCGTGCTATTGCTCGAACAGGCCATTAGCCAGCAGCAACAGATAGTCATCGTCGGTGATTTTGATGCCGATGGCGCGACCGGCACGGCGGTGGCGGTGCGCGGCTTGCGCATGTTGGGTGCGTTGCATGTGCGCTATCGGGTGCCGAACCGCTTTACGCATGGTTATGGCCTAAGCCCGGCGGTGGTTGAAACCTTATTGGAGGATTTCGCGCGCGATCCTGCCCTGCATCCTTTGCCCGAGCTTTTAGTCACCGTCGATAACGGCACTAGCAGCATTGCCGGCGTTGCGCGCGCGAATTTGGCGGGCATGCGGGTGCTGATTACGGACCACCATTTGCCGGGCGATGCGCTGCCCGCAGCGGCTGCCATTGTTAATCCAAATTTGCCCGGTGAGTTGTTCGCCTCGAAAAACTTGTGTGGCGCTGGCGTGATGTTTTATCTATTGCTGGCCTTGCGCGCCAAGTTGCGGACATCTGGGCATTTTAGCGGCGCGCCGTTTCATGGCGTGGAGCCAAATTTATCGACGTTAATCGACCTGGTTGCATTAGCCACTGTTGCTGATTTGGTGCCGCTGGATCGCAATAACCGCATATTAGTTGAGCAAGGCTTACGCCGTTTGCGTGCCGGTGCTGGAACGATGGGGCTGCGCGCGCTGCTGGCAACCAGTGGCACCGACACCGCCGCCGTGTGTGCGCAAGATTTTGGCTTTAGGCTCGGGCCGCGCATCAATGCCGCCGGGCGCTTGGAAGACATGTCGATTGGGATCGAATGCCTACTCAGCGACGACCCGGCACGCGCACGCCAGTTGGCCGAACAGCTCGGCGCGCTCAACACTGAGCGGCGCGAATTGCAGGCGCAGATGCAGCATGAAGCCTTCGCCGCACTCGATAAACTAGCCATATCGCCGGATAAAAAGGGCAAGCTGCCATCGGTCATTATCGTCGCGGATCTTGAATGGCATCAAGGTGTGGTTGGCCTAGTCGCGAGCAAATTGGCGGAGCGCTTTCACCGCCCAGCGGTGGCATTTGCACCAGCGGCGGATGGCTGGCGTGGCTCTGCGCGCTCAATTTCTGGGTTTCACCTGCGCGATGCCTTGGCGCTAGTGGATGCGCAAAACCCAGGTTTGATGCAGCGCTTTGGCGGCCACGCGATGGCGGCGGGTATGACGGTGAGTACCGATCAGCTGGCTGCATTTCAGCGTATAGCGCCGAAAGTGTTTGCCGCCGTACTTTTACCGGAAATGCTGAGCGAAGTGATTTATACCGACGGTGATTTAAACCCGGCGGAGTTCGATGTCGCGTTGGCACAAGCCATTCGTTTTGGCGGCCCGTGGGGACAAGCATTTCCCGAGCCAGCGTTCACCATTGACGCGCAGATTTTGGATGTGCAAACGCTTTCCGGCGGGCATTTGCGCTGCAAAGTGCGCTGGGGCGGGGCACCGGCGCTGGTGAGTGCAGTTTGGTTTAGCCCAGATCGCAGTGCCGATACTGTGCCCGAGCGCGCGTGCCTTTTAGTGCAAGTGGCAATTGACGAATTTCGTGGCCTGGCCAGTGCGCGCTTGATGATTCGGCGTTTGTTGGATTGATTTTGAGCTGTAGATTATTCTTCGCACACGAACTAAAACCACAGAAAACCAGTGTGCATGGCGTAATACAAGTTTGACCTGTGGAGAGGCGAACGTTGGCGCCGGTGGGTTCGCTGCCTAGCAAAAAAGTTTGGCTAGAGCCACGTGTGATCGTGACGCACGAGTCCGTTGCTTCACTCTGTAGAGCAGACTGGCTGATAACGCGTCAATGTTGGAAAGTTTGTGCCTGCACAACGCCAAACCATTTGCATGGTTTGCGCATTGGCTTTGGGTATCAAGCTAAGCTTCGCGTTTGTCCCTAAGCGTTCGTCCAATGTGATCGTTATGACTCCATTTGCGCCAAGCACGATTGATGTTACCGCTTCGCCTGCATATTCCTTTGGATTGGCTAAACCCACCTGTTTCGCGCTTTCTGGCCAACGCTGTTCGGTTGCATAGGATTCTGAAACAACTGCCTTAAACACATTTGCTCGCATGAATGCGTCTGCGATGAGTCTACGAGTTTCTTGATCGCTAGTTTGACTCGCCAGCGCCGTGTCGACGTCCGTCATCGTTTGTTTGATTGCAGCGTCAAGCCCAGCTGTAATTTCATTTGCCTGAGTGCGCGCCGCGCTTAAATCGAGCTGCGCCGCTGCAGTTACCGCTTGGGCTTGGACAAACGCGCGCGGCTGAACAACGAAGTGGTCGTAGCCAAATAGCGCGAGCGCAAATGCAGCAAACGCGGCGACAAACATAAGTACAAAACTCTTCATCGGTATCAACCTGTAACTTAACAAACTGTGTCGACGCTATCACAAGCCAACCGATTCGGCTTTGTAGGAATCGGCATCGGGTGCCATTCAAACTGACGGGGAAACTCGGAAATTTTCGCTGATTCGAATTTAATGAGGCGACGGCACTCTGCGGCACTCTGAGTTCGTAGTTCGTCATTCCCGCGTGCTTTTGGCGGGAATCCAGGGAGCTTGTTTTGGCGTTGCACCATTGCAATTGGCTGTACTTTGAGCAGGTGCAGGCTGGATCCCCGACTAAAACATTCGGGGATGACGATCCGTCAGTTTAAA
>JANNYA010000031.1:0-3383 GCA_031409855.1 Rhodanobacteraceae bacterium
TCTGGACTGGGTTCTGCACTCGGTTCTGGATTGGTTTCCGAAGCGTCTTTTGCCGTAACGGCGCTGTCCGCGCCTGCCCAATCCAGCCCGTCAAGCGTCCCCCCGAGTTCGCCGTAGCGTCGTGCAGGAACCGCCAAAATAAACTGCAATTTGCGGCCGCTGCTGACCCCCAAGTCGGTGAGTTCTTTGACATTATCGACGCTCAATAGCCCCCGATCCGCCACCACAATCACGCGCTCAACGGCAAAACGTTTGAGCACCAAATCAAGCATAGCCTTGAGCGTTTTTGCTTCTGAAACATTGCCCGCATGCACCGTATGCATGAGCGGCAGACCCTCCGCTGATTGCACCACCCCGAGCACAAATTGCCGCGCAATACCGCCCGTTTCTTTATTCAAACCATACTGACGAATATCGTTAGGAAGTTTAGCTTCGCCGTGAATCCGAATCGTCGTCAGGTCATAGAAAACCACGGACAATTGTTGATCCAGCATCGGCTTAAGTTGGGCGGCAACCTGCGTTTCCACCGCTTCAGCACGATCCATCAGCGCATCCATCGTGCGCAACAGTTGATCGTGCGTCACGACCTCGGGCATCCCAGGAATGGCGGTGGTTTGCAGCCAATCGAGGCAGCCCAACTTGGAGTCTGGCGCGCACAGTCGATTGAAAACCAGTGCCCGCACCAAGGCTTCGGCATCGAATTTTCGCTTTGAGGAACGCAACGCGCGTGTGATCACGTCACGAAAGCCCAAGCTCTCCCACAACTCGTTCAACGCATAGACATCGCCGAACGCAAGCGCAGCATCGAACTCGGGCGCCATCAAACCCGCGACGGTTGCACAAGGTGCCAATGCGGGCGCGGTGGGCAAACCCACGGCGCGCTGTAAGCCACAAATCAAAGGGCTGAGTTTTTTCGCGCTGAGTTGATCTAACCGCCCGAGATTAGCAACGATGCGCTGGCGCACCACGCCGTCCTCGCGAAAGCCTTCAACAAGTTGCAAGTAGCTTCGGCCGCCGGAGCGCGTGGTTCGGATATACATGTACGAACAATAACACGCGTAGATGTATTGCTAGCAAAATTAATAATGAACAGACGTGACACAACACGACTTTTCAGAAAATCAGGAAAATCCGCGCTAAGTTATTGTTTTATATAGTCACAATAGACGTCTAAACGACTGTAATTTGAGGGTAGGTGCGGAACTTGGGTGTGCGCACGCTCGTGTGCCGGTCGGTGATAAATAACGGCGGCCCGGCATAGTCCACAAACATCGCTGAACCTGGCGCGTGAAACTGCTTGGCGCTCAGTTTTTGCAAGCCCAAAAAGCGCGCAAAACTGGCACAAAATGCGCTGTAGCTCAGGCCCTCTGGCTGCGCTTGGCGATACTCCTGCCAGACCCGTTCGCGGGTCATGCCTTTGAACGAGCCAAGCCGCGCAGCCACCGCCGTAAAGTCCGGCAGCGTCTGATCCACAACCACCTCGCGCGGATACAAAAGCCCCTCCAACGCCGCCTCATCTAACGTCACAGGCCATGCCAAACCACTGGCTACAAATCGCCGCAGGCATTCCTGCACCGTTGACAGCGCCGCACACACCGCCAACGCAATCGCACGACCGCTCAGGCCGTGCTCAAACTTTAACCGCAATATCTCTAAAATCTTTCTCATGGGTAATCTCGCTTTTGACACCGTCGATCTCCTGTAAACAGAACATCAAACAGTACTGGGTTGTTACCCGCTCAACCCAAGCGAAATCGTAAGTATCCTTCTGACCGGTTTGTGCAAGAATTAGTGACCGGTTTGGTCAGGAATACGCAGCCGGTGTAGCCGCGCGGCAGCAGGGCGTTGAAGTTCGCGTGCTGGGACTCGCTCAAGGTGGCACGGCTGTCGGCATTCGCGCGCTCGCCGAAGGTGGCAAAGGCCTGTTTGCCGTCGGGGACTATTGCACCGCCGGGCGAGCCGAGTCGCCACGCGCCACCCCCTAACCCATGATTTAGATCGCTAAGTTCTTGGCCTGCACACCAAATCGCCTCAGGTAAATCCGATGCAAATTCCGGCGCACTTTGATGTTGATCACATTCAAACATCGCCCAAGATTAACCTAAAGATTTTGGGAAGGCCGGTTTAAAAGCCAGTTGTTGATGAGTGAAATGTCGATTTTGGCAGGCACGACATACGTCGATTTGAACCCAGTGCGCTCGGATATTGCCAAAGGCTCAAGTATTCATCAGTCAAGTTCGAACTAGGGCCGCAAAGTCAAAGACAGCTTGCTTCAGTAGGTCTAAGAACTCATCAAGTGTTCGAAATTTCTCATCGCGACAAGTCACCGTATCGCCAGTTCGAACATCCATTACTAACCACTCCGTTGATTGTGCCTCTCCCCAACCCGTAAAGCTCGCAACCCAGTGCAGATGTTCAATTGTCAAGCAAACCTTTTCACACGACTCACTCTGCGATTCGAAGTTCGTGACTTGAAAACCGTAACTCCGCAATTCGGTTGCACACCAATCCTTAAAGATTGATTCAATAATCATCTTTTGTTCCTTTTGCGGGCTCATTTTTTTCTGGTTATATTGGTTGCGCTGGGCATTTCTGTTATTCCCAGTTTGCGTCCAAAAATGCTATTCGGGCCGTAAACTTTACCCCAAACACCATCAGAAGCTCTAATTGAACCCGACGGCAAGTTAAATTCCGCGTAAACCGGACTGCGAGGTCCAATCGGGGACCAAGCGATTGAGTTGGGTGGTGATGACACGCTCGTGACTCCGTTTAAACGGCTCTCAACAAGTCGTCCGCTGCTTCGCATCAGGGTGAACTCACTCTCGCTCATCCACCGGCCTACTCGAATCGTCTGCGCAGAGAGCAAAACGGTTCCCTCTCCAGCGACGCGAGCTCCAGTGCTTAATGGCCCAGCCCCAACTGCAAAGGACAAACCAATCGCGAAGTGCTCCATTCTTTGCTCTGCCGTGTAGTGCTGGCTTAATTCTGCGAGTAGCTGATCATTGATCATCGCTCCTGTGTCTTGTCGTACATCAGGGCCCTGAATCAGCCAATCCCAAAACGCCCCAAACGATGGCACATTGCTAGGAGCCCAGACATTCTGAGCCAACGCATTAAACGCATACTGCGCCGCCGCCATCACCGCGCCATTAGCAAAATCACCGCCGGTAATCTCACTCACCGTACCGCCAATCGCCGCATTAATCGCGCCATCAACGGCCACATTACCGGAGTCTGCCAATGGCGACAGTGCTTTCCCAAGCCCGGCGCTGATAAAGCCGTGGCCAAACTTACCACCGCCCAGCGCTTCTAGTGTGCCACCGGCTAAGGCGTGTGCAAACACCCGTTCGCCCGGCGATAGCGCGGCGATGCCAATTTGGTGG
>JANNYA010000032.1:0-52846 GCA_031409855.1 Rhodanobacteraceae bacterium
CTTAATAATTTTTTCGAGCCAGCGAAACCAGGTTTCAGTTTTGCGCGCAAAACTCACCAAACGTCGACGTGGCAAGCCAAAATTTCGGGCAAATTTTGGGATCCACGGACGCTCTAAGCCCCACATCATTTGTAAGCCGCAAAGAATGCTCAATACGCCGCTAACCGCACCAACCCCGAGTGCAACCGGAATAAACGATGGCAGCACCACAATCAACAGAAAGACGCCAAATGCGCGCCGTTGAAAGCGCTCTAACAGCTCATCCAAGCCGATGCGGGGTTCGGCCTCGCCGGGCTCAGGTTCGGGTACGTGGGCAAGCAGCTCTTGCAGCAGCTCGGCCATGCCAGGCCCGTGCGTGTGTTTGTTACTCATGGGTGGCGGAATTGTCGCTAGTTGAGTCGGCTCGAGATTTGTCAGATCGCGCTTTGTCAATTGACAACAGATCTGAGATCAGCACTTTGTCGATGCGCGCGCCATCCAGATCCAATACTTCAAAGCGCCAGCGCCGCCAATCAAATACATCAGCGGGGGCAGGAATGCGGCCAAAATGCGCCATCAACATACCAGCGAGCGTGTTGAAGTCATGCTCGTCTTCAAGCGGCAACTCGGATTCTTCTAGTAGCTCACATAGATCCTCTACGCCCAGTGATCCGTCCACCAAGTACGAGCCATCGCTGCGTTCGGTAATTTGTGATTGCGCACTAGGGCCGGGCTGGCTCGAGCTGCCGAGCACGGCGTGCAAAATGTCATCGAGCATGACGATGCCAAGTAAGTCGCCATATTCATCAACGACGAAGGCCATAAACACCTCTTCGTCGCGCAGTTGATCAATCAAATTCGGCGCTGACATGTTTTCTGGCACGAACACTGGTTTATTCATGTGTTTGAATAAATCAATCTCGCTGGCCAGGTTCAATTCGCGCCCAACATGTTTTAGCAGCCACTTGGTTTCTAATACACCCAGCACTTCCTGGTCATTGCCACGCATGACCGGGTAGCGCGAATGCGGCGCATCACGCAATACGCTTAAGTTTTCCTCAAGCGTCGCTGCTGCATCTAGCCATTGAATGCGCGGTCTAGGCGTCATTAGGCTGGCAACAGTGCGTTCGCCTAAGGTCAGCACGCGGTTGACCATACTGCGCTCAATATCGTCAATCACGCCCGCTTCGTTGCTTTCCGCGACCAGTAATTGAATTTCTTCTTCGCTGACTTCACTTTGCGAATGTCGATTTAACCTAAAAATCTTCAAGGTTGCAGTCGACAGCCACACCAAAACCATCACCAGGGGCGCGACAATTTTTGTCGCCAACAGCATCGGCACGGCCACGAGGAGTGCAATTTTTTCTGGCGCAACCAGCGCAATGCGTTTTGGAATAAGTTCGCCAAGCAAGATCGACACAAATGTGACTACAGTCAGTGTCAGGGTTAGGCCCCAGGTATCTGCGCTAGCGGCCAACATCGGAATCTGCGAAAAGTATGGCGCAACACTCAGCCCAATCCAGCCAGCCACCACGCCCATGGTCAGATCAATCAGCGTAATGGCCAGTTGTATCGTGGATAAAAATTTATCTGGGTGTTCGGCAAGTTCTAGTGCTGCGCGTGCGCGGCTAGAGGTCAAGGCAAGTTGTTTAAGTCGCGATTTACGCGCGGTAACCACGGCCATCTCCGCCATGGAAAACACGCTATTGAGAGCCATCAGCCCAAACAGCAGGGCTAAATCGGTGCCTAAGCTCGGAACTTCGGCAAGGTTACTCGCAGTTGGCAGCATGGCAGCGCACAGCAAAATTTATTGATTTCATTATCTTGAGCATGAAGGAATAAGCGTGAACAGTCACTAGGGCTGGTCGCGGTGTCATAGCGCTGTCACAATAGCATCGCACCCTCTGCCATCCACGCTATCTTCACCTTCGACTAAGGCTCTCATGTTCTCATTACAAACAATATTCGGCAAAGGTGAGCAGTTTTTTACCTTACTTGAGCAAAGTGCCCAAGCGGGTCTTGATAGTGCCCAAGCGGTGACGCGTTTGGTAAGCAATCGTCAGGCCGAAGTATCGCTCAACGAGTTTACTGTCGCGCGAACCCGTGAAAAGGAATTGTTTGAACGTATCAGTCATGAACTGGTCAATACGTTTGTGACGGCCTTAGAACGTGAAGATATTGAAGCGCTGTCCAGTGCGCTGTACAAAATTCCAAAAGTAAACGAAAAATTCGCTGAACGTTTTATGCTGGCACGCAAACTTTTGGAAGACGTGGACTTCGCACCGCGTGCGGAACTAGTGGAAAAAGCCGCGAGTGCCGTAGTGGAGATTGTGCCGATGCTGCGCAAAATGAAGCTGGAAGAGGCGAAAGTGGCGGTGGATCGACTCAAAGCGATTGAAGCTGAAGCGGATCGTTTGATTCTGGAAAACTACCGGGATGTCTATACCGGCCGGTACCAGCCACTCACTGCGTTCGCGCTGAAAGATTTGTATGAGCTGCTGGAAAAAGCGATTGATCGATGCCGGGATGCGGGCAACGTGGTCTATCACATCGTTTTGAAAAACTCGTAATCCCGCCATGACGCTTACAGTTGTCTTAATGGTGGTGTTGATCGCGCTTATTTTCGAGTACATCAACGGCTTTCACGACACCGCAAATTCTATTGCGACTGTGGTTGCGACCAAGGTGTTGACGCCGAGCCAAGCGATTATTTTGGCAGCAACAATGAATTTGTTAGGCGCGCTATCGGGAACTGCGGTCGCGAAAACAATATTCAGTGGTTTGATTGATTCCAGCGTGATCAGCATGGCGCCTGCGATGTTAATTTGTGCGCTGCTTGGCGCGATCGTTTGGAACCTAGTGACTTGGTGGTGGGGGCTGCCATCAAGTTCATCACATGCCTTGATTGGCGGCTTGTGTGGTGCCGCGATCGCAGCCTCGGGCAATAATTGGAATGCGCTAATTTGGTCTGAACCGGCGGATCCGGTCTATCAAAGCAAAGGCTTGCTCTGGAAGGTCGTGGTGCCGATGGTCACTTCACCGCTGGGTGGGTTTTTGCTTGGGCTGCTTATTATGGGTGTGCTTTTTGCGGTCATCTCGAAAATGTCGCAAGCTGGCGGCGCGCTGGCGCGCTTTGCCCGCCCAAAGGTTATGAACAAGGTTTTCGGGCGGCTGCAAATTTTTTCGGCGGCCGGTATGGGTTTTATGCACGGCACCAATGACGCGCAAAAAACGATGGGAATTATTGCGCTGGCGTTAGCGGGCGGTACCGCTTCTGGCGCGCTGGATAACCTACCAAGTTGGCTGCAATTTTTGGTGCTCACCGAAACCGGCAAAGATTTTACCGTGCCGTTTTGGATCGTCGTTACCTGTGCGGTGGTGATGGCCGCCGGTACCGCAGCGGGTGGTTGGCGCATTATTAAAACCCTAGGCCACAAGCTGGTGAAACTGCACCCGGTGCATGGTTTTGCCGCTGAAACTGCTTCGACGACGATGATCGGCATCGCCAGCTCGCTTGGCATCCCGGTGTCGACGACCCACAATATCTCGGCCGCCATTATGGGCGTTGGCACGGCAAAACGTGCCAATGCTATCAAGTGGAGCGTCGTGGAGCGCATGGTTTGGGCTTGGATTTTGACCATCCCAGTCGCCGGTGGGCTGGCGTATTTGCTAGTCAAGCTTTCGCATGCTGTGGGTTGGATTCCTTACGGCTAGTGCAGGCGATTCGAGCACGTCGTAATATCAGGCGAGTGCGATTTGCGGCGTGATTTTTGGCGATTGATGCGGATGTTGGATCCGTTCGCCCCCGGCGGGCTAGACTCGGGCGATGAACTCGACTACTTCAACCGCCAGCTTAATTGCGCGCGACGCCGCCCGCGTGTGGCACCCCTGCACGCAACAATCCGACCACGAATGGCTGCCGATGCTGCCCATTGCCAGCGCGAGGGGTGCGTATTTATATGACGTTGCTGGCAAGCCGTATTTAGACGCGATTAGTTCCTGGTGGACATGTTTGCTTGGACATTGCCACCCGCACATTGTGGCGTCGTTAAAAAACCAACTTGATACGTTGGATCACGTGATTTTTGGCGGCTGTACGCATGAGCCTGCGGTTGCGCTGGCGGAAAAGCTTTGTGCGCTAACTGGGCTGGAGCGCGTGTTTTATGCGGATATTGGCTCGGCGGCGGT
Source organism: Rhodanobacteraceae bacterium (assembly GCA_031409855.1). GTDB lineage: Bacteria > Pseudomonadota > Gammaproteobacteria > Xanthomonadales > SZUA-5 > JANNYA01. Next base: position 4,168 of record JANNYA010000032.1, read on the forward strand.
GGAAGTGGCGCTAAAAATGAGCTTCCACTATTGGCAAAATGTCGGTCAAGCCAAGAAAGTGCGCTTTGTCTGTTTGTCCGGCAGCTACCACGGCGAAACGCTGGGCGCGCTGTCGGTCACGGATGTCGCGCTTTATCGCAAAACCTACGGGCCGATCTTGCTGGAGCCCATCATTGTGCCCGCGCCGGATGCCTATCAAGCGCCTGCGGGTGTGTCGGCGCGTGATTTCGCCATCACACAGGCCGAGCAGCTAGAACAGCTTTTAGCGGCGCGCTCTGATGAAATTTGCGCGCTGATTTTAGAGCCGCTGGTGCAGTGTGCGGGCGGTATGCGGATGTATCACCCGGTCTATTTGGAACGTGCGCGCGCCGCCTGCAGCCGCTTTGGCGTGCATTTGATTGCCGATGAGATTGCCGTGGGCTTTGGCCGCACCGGCACCATGTTTACGTGCGAGCAAGCGGGCATTCGTGCTGATTTTTTACTCCTTGGCAAAGGCCTGACCGGCGGCGTGCTGCCCTTGGCGGCGGTATTGACGACCGAGGTGGTCTATCAAGCGTTTTATGCCAGCTATTCCAGCCAGCGCGCATTTCTACATTCGCACAGTTTCACCGGCAACCCGCTCGCCTGCCGCGCCGCGTTAGCGACCTTGGAAGCGCTTGAAATGGACGATACGCTAAACAAAAACCGTGCGCTGCAATTGGCGATGGCTAGCGCACTCGCGCCGCTTAGCGAGCATCCAAACGTCGCAGAAGTACGGCAAACCGGCATGATTATCGCGGTTGAATTGGTGGCTGATAAAGCCAGCCGCGCCGCTTTTGATTGGCGCGAGCGTCGTGGTTTGCGGGTGTATCAACATGGCTTGACGCGCGGCGCACTGCTGCGACCGCTCGGCAATGTCGTGTATTTAATGCCGCCGTATTGCATCACTGCTCAGGAAATTCAGCATTTGGCGGGTGTGATTACTGAGGGCATTGAACTTGCCGTCGCCTAAGTTTGTGCAAACGCCTGAAGTCTCGCCGCTGCAGCTAGCACCGCCACAGCTGATCGTCGATGCCGCAGGCGTGGCGCAATCGCAGCGTTTTGGCGATGTCTACGCCAGCCGCGCGGGCGCTACAGCGCAAGCGAATGATGTTTATTTAGCCGGTGTCGATTTGCCCGCACGTTGGCAGCAGCAAGCGCTGCATACGATATTGGAGCTAGGTTTTGGCCTAGGCGGCAATTTTTTAGCGACGCTTAACGCCTGGCGCAATGACCCGAACGCCTGTGCGCAATTGGACTACGTCGCCATTGAAGGCTTTCCGATTGCAGCTGCAGATTTCGCCAAATTGAACCCGAGTCGCCACCCGATGATCGCCGAACTTGCCAGCCGTTGGCCCGAAGTGGAGCCTGGCTTTCACTGCATCGAGTTCGACCAGGGTCGTGTGCGTCTGATCCTGGTGTTTTGGGACGTGCTCAAGGCCCTGGTCGAGCTGAATATCCATGCCGACAGCGTCTATTTGGACGGCTTTGCACCCGCGAAAAACCCGGAAATGTGGAGCAAGCCGGTACTGACGGGCGTACGTCGCTTACTCAAACCGGGCGCGCGGCTGGCGAGTTACAGTGTTGCGGGCGCATTGCGTGCTGATTTGGCGGCACTGGGCTTTAACGTGGCGCGCAAGCCTGGATTCGCCGAAAAGAAGCAGCGTTTGGAGGCGCAATTGCCGGTGGCGCAGTCGGTCATGCAGGCGGAGCGCCCAGATTCCATCGCGATTATCGGGGCCGGCATTGTTGGTTTAGCGCTCGCAGACAAACTTTGCCACGCTGGCTTTTCGGTCACACTATTCGAACGTGGCGATGCGCCCGGTGCCGGTGCCAGTGGTGTACCCGCCGCATTGGTGCATCCGCCCTCGGGCTCGGCGGACAGTTTCGAGTTTGGCATTCAAAGCCACGCACACCGCTATGCCAAGCAACGATTCGCAGAGCTAAATGCAGCAGGTTTCGACATCGGATTTGCACCCTTAAAAATTTTTGAGCAACGCAAAAATGGCCGCACCTTAAACCACCCGGCGGGCGGCTGGCTGCGCCCAGCGTGCTTGCTCAAAGCGCTGGAAACGACTGCATTGAGCACCGGCAAACTGACCTTGCTGCGCAATACGTCCGTGCAAAGCCTGCATCCGAATGGCTTAGGTGCGACGCTGCAATTTGCTGGTCAAAGCCAACATTTTGAAGCGGTCATTGTCTGCAACGGCATCGCTGCCGCCGAGCTATTACCGAGCTTGTCGCTGCGCCCCGTCACCGGCCAAGTTGAGCTGGTGCACAGCCCAGCGCTGCCACAAATCGCGCACGCCTATTGCGGGCAAAGCAATATTATTCCGATGTCGCCCGAGCTTTGGTGCGTAGGCAATAGCTATGAACGCGGCGTAGTCGCCGAGCAGCCCAAGGCCGCGATCCGTACCCAGCTGTTGCAAAGCGCGGGCGTAGTACTTCATGACGCCGAATTCACCCGCTTCGACGCAAATTGCAGCTCATGGGTCGGTACGCGCGTCGAATCGAACCTACGTTTGCCCTTGATTGGCATGCTTTACCCAGGCGTTTGGCTGAATACCGCGCACTCCAGCAAGGGTTTCATCACTGCGTTTTTTGCGGCGGAAATCATCTGTGCGGCAATTGCCGGACGCTCGCAGACAATTCCAGCGCGTTTACTTTGGGCGGTGGCTTTGGCGGGGCGGGCGGAGAAGCTTTGAGGTGTTGCCCCGCCGTTCTCCCTGAGCCTGTCGAAGGGCCCTTCGACAGGCTCAGGGAGAACGGCTACTTCTCGTTTGGCTTGAAAACTACAACTTTCCCGATCAGTTTGAATCGCCCCAGATTTGTCTGTATGTCGTCGAACAGTTTTTAGCGCATGGTAGTGTCAAGGTATTTTCAGTCCCAGGTAGGTTAAAGCGCTTTACTTGACACAGTTGCTTTACATCTATAATTGCTTTACTTTTGCAACTCGTCCCCCAAACTTGGGCCAAGGAGCAAACCATGCAATCTGTAGCAGCAGTCGTTTCCAGCAAAGGGCAAGTTACGTTGCCCGCCGCCATGCGCGCCAAACTTGGTATCACACCGGGTTCGCACATCCACTTTGAGTTACGAGAAAGCGAACTGGTGATCAAGCCGGAGCTGCCGATGAGCGCGTATTACGGCATGTTGAAGGGCTTTGATCTTGGCGACATCGAGCCTGAAAAAGAGCCGGATCGGGAATTCGAATGAATGTCGTTGATGCCTCGGGTTGGATTGAGTTCTTCAACGCGGGTGCGAATGGGCCGATCTTCAAGCCAGTGATCGAAGACCGCCATCGCCTGCTGGTGCCACCATCGCCCTGTATGAGGTACACAAAATTCTCAGCCGCGCCTTGCCGGAAGCGTTGGTGGCGCAATGCCTAGATGTTATGCGGCGGGGGCGCGTACTCGACTTTACCGACGCCCGCGCCGTCTGTGCATCAAATGTTGCTAACCGTTTCAAGCTGGCGATGGCAGATGCGGCGATGTACAGCATGGCGCAGGAGTTTGACGCCAATTTTTGGACCCAAGACGCGGACTACCAGGGCTTGCCGGGTGTGCAGTACTTCGCCAAAGCCTTGTCCCGTTGACGGATGTGCGCCGACACGCGGGGTTGCGGCTTAATGACCTAGGCCCGATGAAAATCCGTACATTTTTCACCTGCAAGGAAGTGGCGGCCAGTCGGATCTGATTTTCCAGAACGGCTTTCAATAGGGAAACAGCTACGCGCGTTAACGAAGGAAGAAGCATTCAAGACATCGCAATTGCAGGTGCATGACGCCGAATTCACGAACGCATTTGTTTGCAGCCGCGGCGTCGCTGTTATTCCTGATGGCAATGTATGACGCTTTCACTGCTCAAGTATTAGCGGCAATTTTCTCAACCTACGAGGCCCCACAGCTTGAGGCGAACATGAAAAGCGCCGGTATTACGCCCCCGGCTGCGTTCTTGTTGTGTCGGGAACTATTTGATCTCGTAATCGCCTACGGGTTTCTATTTCTTGCCGCACCGCTCAGCGTGTTTTATAGCATTTGCAATGCAAAACTGTTTCAACAAACGCATTTGCGGGAATGACAAGCAGCGGCTAGCATTCGGTATTTCTGTCGTTGTACAGGCAACAAAACCTATCAAGGTTTATCAGCTTTGGATGAAAAAAAAGCAAGAATCGTTCTCCCGGACCGCTTGACCAGCGAGATTTTTCACCCATCACCCGGCTTAAAATAATGTCATTCCGTCAAAGCTTGCGATTTTGGAGCAACCTGCCTCGGGTTTTACCGCAGGCGCTGCGCGTGCGCAAAACCGCGCCGCGTTTTGCCGGGGCTGATGGCGCGGAGTATGGTGTCGCGCTGGCGGACGGGTCGCAGGCCAGCATAGACAGCATGGCGTCTCTTCACGCCGACAAGCGGCTGCTGGTATTTGGTGACTCGATTGTCGCGGGCGTGGGGGCCAGTGTGCATACCCTGGGTTTGAGCGGGCAATGTGCGAGTGCGCTGGCGCAGGGATTGGCGCAAAATTTGGCGTGGCACGCGGTGGGTGAAATTGGCATTGAATCGACGCAGTTAATAGCGCGTCTGTGGCCCAAAGTGCCCAAGGATCACACCTGGGATTGGGTGCTGATTTCAATCGGGGTTAACGATGTCACCGCGCTGACGCGCCGCGCCCGATTTTATAAGGCGTTGACGCGTTTGCTGCTGCTGATTCATGCGCGTGCGCCGCACGCCGTCGTGCTGTTTTGTGGTTTGCCGCCGGTGCATGGCTTTCCGCTGCTCCCTAAGCCGATGCGCACCGTGTTTGCCATGCGTGCACGCATGCTAGATCAACTGCTGCAAAAACTTTCGCGTGAGCACGCACAGGTGCTGTTTTTGCCGGTCAAATTTGAAACCAGCCCTGAAGCTTTTGCCGCAGACGGTTTTCACCCCTCCGAAGCCAGCTATGTGCGCTTTGGCAAAGCTGCGGCGGATGTTTTTTTAGCGCATGAAAAAGCTAAGGTTTCTGCCTGAAAGCAAGCCGGCGCACCTGGCCCCTCACAGCCATCTCTGCTGGCGCGTCAGCCGATACGCCTCAACACGATTGCTGGCATTGAGCTTACCGATGGCTTCGCTTAAATAATTGCGCACGGTGCCGCCGGACAAATGCAGCTGAATGCCAATCGCGCTGGTGCTTAAACCCTCGCCGGCCAAACGCAGCACGGCGCGTTCGCGCTCGCTGAGCGGATCGCTCAATCAACTCCGCCACGCGCAAAGTTTCTGGCAGCTCGGCGCTTTGCAACATCACGCCAATGCGTTGACGCGCGCAAAAGATTTGAACCACCCAGATTAATCTGAGGCCAAGTTCAGATTTCGCCGATTTCACAGCGCGCTAATTTTGCTAACCTAGCGCCATCAAAACGCCCTGAAAGGAATCAAGATGGCACGCGGTATAAATAAAGTAATCCTCATTGGCACCTGTGGTGCCGACCCCGAAACGCGCTACAGCGCCAACGGCAATGCGATCACCACCTTGCGCTTGGCAACCAACGAATCCTGGACGGACAAAAACACCGGCGAAAAGCAGGAGCGTACCGAGTGGCATCGCGTCCAGCTTTTCGGGCGCACCGCAGAAATTGCTAGCGAATACCTGCGCAAAGGCAAGTCCGTCTACATTGAAGGCAAGCTGCGCACCAATAAATATACCGATAAAGACGGCGTCGAGCGTTACAGCACCGACATCATCGGCGACGATCTGCAGTTGCTCGGCGGCCCAGGCGAGGGTGGCGGTGAAGCGCGTGAAGGCGGCGCGCCGCGTCAAGGTGGCTACGCACCGCGTCAGAATGCAAATACAGGGGGCGACCGCCCTGCCCCGCGCGCTGCAGCACCCGCGCAACGCGCGCAGCCAGCACGTGCGGCTGCACCCCCATCGCAAGACTTTGACGACGAGATTCCGTTCTAGGGCGTTTGCACGTTTGAACCGCGCGTATAAAATGCATTGAGCCCGTTCAACTCGCTCCTGGTGATCCACGCCTGCGTGCTGGTGTGGGGCTTTACCGCAGTGCTAGGGAAAATGATTACGCTCGCCACGCTGCCTTTGGTGGCGTGGCGGATGGCGTTAACAAGCGTATGCCTGTTTTTTATGGCGCGTGCTTGGCGCACATTGGGCGCTTTTTCAGCGCAGCAATGGTTGCAAATGGCGATTGTCGGGGTGCTGATCGCCCTGCACTGGCTAGCATTTTACGGCTCGGTAAAGCTTGCCAACGCCTCGATAGGTGTGCTGTGCATGGCGCTCGCGCCGATATTTAGTGCACTCTTGGCACCTTGGCTATCGAAAAGTGCGTTTAGTTGGCGCAATTTACTGCTCGGCTTAAGCGTGCTGCCGGGCATGCTTTTGGTCGTCGGCGGCGTCGATGGCCGTTTCTATCTTGGCCTTGCGGTGGGCGCATTGTCGGCGCTGCTTGCGGCGGCGTTTGGGCTAATGAACAAAGAATTGGTCGCGGAAGTGGATGCGCTGAGTTTAAGTTTTGTCGAGATCAGCATCGGCGGTGCCTTGATGTGGCTGTTGCTTATTTTCAGCTCGGGTGGCTTCGATATGCCGATGCCGAGCGCCGCTGACTGGCCAAATTTACTTATTTTCGCGCTATTTTGCACCGCGCTACCGTTTGCGCTGTCCAATGTTGCGCTAAAACAGGTCAGCGCATTTTCCGCACAGTTTGCAATCAATCTGGAGCCGATCTATGGCATCGTGTTTGCCGCTTGGCTACTCAATGAAACCCAGCAGCTGACCACGCAGTTTTATATCGGCGCAGCGGTAATATTACTGGCGGTTTTTGCGCAGGCATGGCTGAGCATGAAATCGCAAAAACTAAAAAGCGCAGCACTTAACTCGAACTAGCCGCTGTTTTGATGCGCGCCGATATTTCCGGCAATCCGGCCAAGATCGCCGCCGGCCCGGGCTGCAAAATGATCGGTGATTTAATCTCAAAAATTTGCCCGGTTTTGACGGCGCTGAGCTGCGCATATCCGGGCCGCGCCAGCACCTGTTCTGGGCGAAATTTTTTGCCGCACCATGAGCCTAAAATAAGCTGCGGATCACGCGCAATAATCTCAACGTCATCCGGCAAGATGCGATATTTTGCCAAACTTTCATTCGCACGCTCCGGGAAAATATCCACGCCACCGGCAATGCGAATCAACTCTGCAACCCACTGAATGGCGCTAATCCGCGGCTCATCCCATTCTTCAAAATACACGCGCGGTGCAAACGCAAACGTGCGCGCAAGCGCAATAGCCGCATCAATTTCACGCTGCATTTCCGCCACTAACGCCATGCCACCCGCGCGTTCGCCGACCAAGCAAGCAAGACGCAAACAGTAGTCCAAAATCCCCTGCACCGAGCGATGATTGCTGATCCAAACTTCGACGCCTGCGCCAATCAGCGCTTTGGCAATATCGGCCTGAATATCGGAAAAGCCTATCGCCAAGTCCGGCTTTAAGGCCAATATCTGATCAATTTTTGCAGTCAAAAACGCGCTGACCTTGGGCTTCTCGCGCCGCGCCTGCGCCGGGCGCACGGTAAAGCCAGAAATGCCAACGATGCGATGCTGCTGAGCTAGCCGATACAAAACCTCAGTCGGCTCTTCCGTTAGGCAAACGATGCGTTTTGGGAATGGGTCGTGGCTCATGGGCGTGCCCCGTCCAAATCAATTTCCATTTCCCGAGCCACCACACGTACTGCATTTGAGGTCAAATTCGCCGCCATACGAAAATTTGTAATGCTTGTCATTTTTTGCTCTTTGGCCTGTGCGCGGTAATTAAAGCAATTTGGTTCTCAATGCCCTTTAATAACTTGCCAAAGCTGGGGGAACACGGCATGTCAAAGTTCAAGTGTGGCGCAATTTGCAAAGCCCACTTGCGCTTTTGGGTACCCGTAAGTTGCTCAGGTTTTATGCCTAAATGTTCGGCTAAACGCTCGGCGGCACCAACAATGGCATCTGGAACGATTTTCTTTTGCTTGAGTTTAGCCAGTGGCCGACCTGGAAATGCCGCCTTTAGCGCTTCGAAATCTGCAATGAACCACGACTCGGTTTCTTCAATTGCCAATCGAAACAATACGTTAGGAGGCTTATTCGGCAACGTACGCAGCAGTTGCTTGAGTTGAGCCAGCAAATCCACACAGTTGCCATCATCTAGATCTAACAACACCAGCACCCAATCCTCTGATGTCAAGCTGTTTCCATACGCGGCAAGCTTGCGCGCCAGTTGATTGAGCAAACCCGGATGCGTAAGCTGTTGTGGCTGCGATGGATCGGGGAATTGCCCGCGGCCACGGTGCGGGTGAATTGCGAAGTGCCGTTGCTCGCTTAATTTAAAATGCCGCTTTAAAACTTCTCGCACAACCGGTTCATCACTTGCACCTTCAACCAACACTTCAATGCGCATCAGCCTTGATCCGCATTTAGATGATTGCTAAACCACAAGCTACCCATTGGCAAGTCTTGAGCATAAAGCTCTTTTACATTGGCAATGTCTGCCGCCCGCGTGAGCCTGCTGGCACCATCGCTGTGCTTTTGTAAAACCCAAACGTCCTCGGGCGTTAATGCGTCAACGAGGTTTGGCGAATGAGTGGTGATCAAAACCTGGGGTCCACGGGGCTTGCCTGCGTAGTCTTTAAACTGCTGAGCAAGTTCAGCCAGTAGTTGATGGTGCAATCCGTTTTCTGGCTCTTCAATGCCAATAAAAGGCGCGTTATCTGGGTTCTCCATCAACATGAGATAGGCCAACATTTTTAACGTACCGTCGGACATGTCTTGTTGGTAAAAGGGTTGGGCAAATCCTTGGGCGGTGAACTGCAAATACAAACGACGGTCCTGCGCGCGGTCTGATTTTATGCCACTTATACCTGGGATACGATTTGAAATGCGTTTAAGCGCCTGCTGAAAGCCATCCGGATTTTGCCGCTCAATAAACTGGATGTAGCGCGCCAAATTTTCACCCGTGCGATCCAGGTGCGGATCGGAACCGGCAAGGGGTTGGCTGCGCGCGAGTTGCGGCACAAAATACGATAAGTACCAACCCGCTAAAAACTCGCGAAAAGCGTGAATTCGTGGGTTGTCGTTAATTGCACCCAAGGTCGCGACGCCAAGCACACGTCGATCAGTCATTTTAAGCGGTGCTTTGGCTGTTCCCTCTTCTTTATCGGTGGATTCACCGGCCCAAACTTCGCCTATGCCGTTGGTCAATTCCAGAAAAGAATACGGTTGGCCGTGACTTTGCCCGCGTCTTCTTTGTCGCAGACGTTCATATACGACTTCTGGCCTTTGGTGGCGGTCAAGTTGTATATGCAGGGAATAACTAATTGGTCGGGAATCTTTTGTTTGCCTAAAGCGAATCTCGAACTTAATCGGATCTGACGTACCCTGAGTACGCATGCGCTCAAACCCGCCTCGGTGCGCTCGATCACAAGCTGCCTCAACACCATCGCGTAAACAATCACCCAAAAATCCAAATGCGTCTAAAAGTGAAGATTTGCCGACGCCATTTGCGCCAATCACCGCAATAAGCTTAGGCAGCTCGATTTTTCCTAATTCGAACGTACGCCCGAGCGTGACATCGCGCAACGCACGGAAGTTTTGTATTTGAATGCCTTCAAGAATAGCCATGCGCGCTCAGCGTTAAATTTTGCACGAGCATAACGGCTTGCTCATTGGATTTCTCGGATGACATTGAGCATGGCGAAAACCGCGTTAGCCGAGCATGCCAATTTCAGGCTTGCAAACGCAAATCCGGCGCATCCAGCGCTTGCCAGAAGCGCGTGATGAATTGCTCGGCGCTATAGTTTGCGCGCACAAACTTCGCGGCGCGGATGCCGGTAGCTATCGTTTGCTCTGGGGCTTGAAATGCTGCGCAGATCGCGGCGCTCAGTGCCGCAGCGCTTTGGGCGTTGACATAGATCGCGCCATTGCCCACACCAAATATTTCTTGCACCACGGTGTCAGCTATGGCCAAAACCGGCAGGCCTAGGCCAGCGGCTTCGATGGCGGCGAGCCCAAAACCCTCCCCGGTTGAGGGAAACGCGGACAAATGCGCGCTTTGTACTAGTTGATCGCGCGCGGCATTGTCTAGGCCTTGAACAAAACGAACTTGTATTCCAAGCGCAAGCTGCTGCGCCTTCGCGGCCAAACGCGGCACATCGTCGCCACCGCCAATGCAAATCAACTCGGCATTGGCAAAGTTGCGCAGCACCTCCGGCCACGCATCAATGAGCTGATCATGGCCTTTGTAGCGTTCGCTGGCGCTCATACGGCCAACGATCACCAGCGTGGGCACCTGCACCTTGTTCGCAGCGATCTGCGCTGGCTCAACTTCCACGCCGAAATCCACGCCCAGGTGCGCCACCCGCGCATGCGTAATTTGCGGATGGAACTCCTGCATTTTTCGATTCGTGAAATTCGAGTTGCTCAGCACGCGGGCGTTTTTCAGGGCTTTGATCCGCGCCGAATCCAAAGGCCGCCACACCTCAATACCATGCACAAACACCACATCATTCGCAGCCCGGCCACCGCCTAGATTTGCACGCGGCGTAAAGCGCAGGGATCGCATCAGATCAAGATGACTGAACACTTGCAGGCTATGCCCACGCATTTGTTCGCGGGCTAAGCCCACGGCAAATTGTAAGCGCGAACGTAAACTTTGATCCGGCGTGTACTCAAGATGGGTAACGATAAAACGTTGTTGCAGCGCGCGCTGGATTAATTCAGCGACGACCCCCACGCCGCCGCCTTTGCTGCCTAGGCCGGAGCTGCAAAGTAACGCTGTTTTAGCAGTCGGCACCGTTAGCGCAGCGCTTTTTTCGCCGTTACCCCGCGCCAAAGCGTCAACAAGCCCATCCCGACGAACCAAACGAGCACCCAGCGCGGCATCGATTGACCTAAAAATGTCCAGTCAATTTTTCCGCAATCTTGATCACGAATAAAAACGGTCTTAAGCACGTTCAGCCAATCATAATTCGTCAAAACGTATTCAAACGAGGGCGAGCAGCCTATCAATGCATCGGGGGGCAAGCCCTGCAGGTAGACATGACGGCCCGCGATATAGGCACCGAAGGTGGCCCAAAGCGCGCAAATCAAGCCATAAACCAACCAACCCTTGGCTTTAGGATTGTGCAACGCGGCAATCCCAGCGGTGAGCCCAAGCGCCACCATAAACACGCGCTGCACCATACACAGCATGCAAGGCTCAAATTTCAATACGTATTGCGCGTAAAATGCATAGGCCATCAGCCCTGCGCTGCAAAGAAATACCAGAAAAAACAACGCTCTAGGCGCAAGTAGCTTATTGATCATATCGTCAAGGTTCTAATTTGTGGGTTTGATGATAGCGGCTGAAGGCGCGCGCCGCGAAACTAGATTTCAAGGTATGCAAAATGCAGCGCAACGCGAATCATACCGCTGAGTCAATATTTGCCGATAAGTTCGCGCCGCACTGGCAAATCAATCGCTATGATCGCGACCTGCGAATTTGATCGCACCCAACATTCCACCCGAACACCTGAGGCCGCACCCAGCCATGATTTATGCGCAAGTCCATTTAACTCTGCCCGCTTGGGTACACGACGTTGATATTCAACGAGATTTTGCCACGCCAGAAGCTAAAGTCGCATTTGCTATTGAACTTGCCGAAGCGAACATCGCCGCTGCCAGCGGTGGGCCTTTTGGCGCGGCTATTTTCGATCAAGATCACCGCCTGATTAGCATCGGTGTGAACCGCGTGGTGCCAAGCAACACCTCGATTGCGCATGCCGAAATGATGGCTTTTATGACCGCGCAGCACCGCTGCAACCGCTTTCGATTAAATGCGGAAGGTGGCAAATTCACGCTGGCGACCTCGGCGCAGCCGTGCTGCATGTGTTATGGCGCTACTGTTTGGGCCGGTGTCGACGAAGTACTGATTGGCGCGCGCGCCAGCGACGTCGAAGAACTCAGCGAATTTGACGAAGGCCCACTGCCTGCTGACTGGATCGGCGAACTCAATAAGCGCGGTATCTCGGTGCAGACTGATTTACTGCGCGAGCAGGCGCGTGAGGTATTCCATAAGTATCGTGCGGCGCAAGGTAGTCGTTATTAGTTGGCTGCGATCCAAGCCACCTCAATTTCCCAACACCGCCAGCGCACGCGCCTGCAAATTAGTCAGCTCAGACTGAGCGGCTTGAGCCGCACGCAGGTTTTTTTGCAGCGTCGCAAGCTGCGCTTTTAGCCGCCAATAGTCTTCACGCTGCGCCGAAAACGTCGCTAAATACTCAGCCGCGCGCGCGCTGTTATTTAACCGCAGCGCCGTTTGTACTGCCACCAATTGCTTGATGACGTCCTCCGCCGCAAGCGCTTGAATTTGCGATAAATTCTGCTGCTGCAAGGCGTCTAGCCAGCGCTTTAGCTGCAGCAGCTGCGCCGATAGTTCGGCATTTTCGTGGCTTTTTTCGGCAAAGCGTTTCAGCAAAGGCCCTGCCCTGACTAACGCGCCTTTGTCGCCAACGAGAACGCCATAGTTTATAAGTTTCTCCAATGCCTCCTGTGCTTTGACCAGATTGTTTTGCTCCAGAAATTTTAACGTGACCACTTGCAATCGTTCGCTGCATTCGCCGGGCGTCAGGTGGCAATGGCTAGCGACGGCGTTGAGCTCAGCGCGGGTTTGCAGATCTAGCCGGCCGAGCGCTGCTGCTTGCGTGATTGCCGCCTCACTCGCGCTGATCGCTTGGCGGTGTAGGCCCAGGGCGCTTAGTGTTGCCGCAATATTGATGTTTGAGGACAGCGCACCGGCTAAATCGCCGAGCTGGGTACGCAAGCGCGCGGCACGACTCGAATACGCAAGCGCCTGCACTGGGTCATCATTGACATCGCTGATCGCGGCTAGATTGTGCACCGTCGAGGCTTCAATGCCAGGATTGACGCCGCGCTCCGCACGCAGGAGTAAGTCCTGCCACACTTGATTCGCGGCGGCACTGTCGCCCCGACGAAATAGCGCCATGCCACGATTTTGTAGGATCAAGAATTGATTGCGCTGATGTGGAAAGGTAACTAACGTCTGCTCCGCGCGTGCTAAATTTGCGAGCGCATCGTCAAAGCTCGCTAAGTCAATTTGCGCGAGCGCCAGGTTGATATACGCCGGTGCCGGGGATACCGCAGGCGTGGCGCGTGCAATCGTACTTAAAGCCTGTTGATTCGTCGCGATCGACTCTAAAAGTCGGCCAGTGCGGATTTGCAGCACCGCTAAAGTAAGTAGCGCCGAACTGATGTGGTTGGGCTTAAGCGTTTTACTGGTAAGCAAGCCATTGATTCGCTGCTCGGCCGCTTTAGTTAAACCCGCATCCAACTCCGCGCGTGCAAGCATTAGCGCTAAGTTATCAGTGGGCTCGCGTGCGTAAATTACCTGCAATTGCTGATGCGCTTGCGCAGGCTTGCCTTCAATAATCGCGACCCGCGCGTACCAAAGCTGCGCGGCGTTGCGCTCGATCAACGTGGCATCGACACCCTTATCAAGAGTGCTCAGCAGCCGCTTTGCCGTGCTGGAATCGCCCAGGCGCAGTTGAATTTCCACCATCAGCGCCAGCAACTCTTGCCGCACCGGCTTTGGCAAGCTGATGTCGGTTTCTACGCGCGCAACCCCAGCTTGGATCAACTCACGCGCGGTGAGATTCGGGTCGGTGCCGCGCGTGGGATCGCCGTCTTGAAACAGGCTGAGTAAGTAATTTTTGGTGGCATTTGCGCGCTCGGCCTGCGCACGCGCCAGATCACGTTCGGCTTGTAGCCGATGGTTAAACCAAAGCGCGCTAACAATCGCGAACAACATCGCCGCAGCGATGGCGCCGCTGATCCAAGGATGCCGCCGCACCGCGCAGCGCAGGCTGTACCAAAGGCCATTACCGAGGGCGTAAACTGGCAGACGGTTTTGCCAGCGCTGTATATCCTGACTGAAATCGGCGACCGAGCCGTAGCGCAACTCCGGAATTTGTGCGCAGGCTTTCGCGACAATAGCGTTCAACTCAGCACCGCGTGCGCCCGCCAAAACTTGATCCTCAAACGCAATCGTCAGCAGCTTTCCTAGCTGATATTGATCCGATGCTGGCCCGGTTGGTGCCAGTGCTAGCTGCTCTGGGCTAGCCCACGCGGGTGTGTACGCAAGTACTCCATCGTCATCATTGGCAAAACTGGCAATGCCAAAATCAAGAAGTTTGGCCGAGCCATCGGCGTCGATCATGACATTGCTGGGTTTGACATCGCGATGCACCAGCAGGCGCGCGTGCGCCGCACTGAGCGCGCTTGCGACCTGCTGAATTAGCTTTAGGCGTGCCTCGAAGCTGAGGCTGCTTTTCTGCAGGTGCACATCAAATGCCTCGCCCTGAACCAGCTCCATCGCAAACCACAGCACGCCTTCTGTGCTACCGGCATCAATCAGCCTGGCGATATGCGGGTGTTTGAGTTCAGCGAGCAGCTGGCGCTCGTGCCGAAATAAACTCAAATGCTCCGCACCCTGGGCCGTCGCTACGCATTTAATCGCGACCTGCTGGGTGAATTCGCCATCGACCCGCTCGGCCAAATACACCACGCCCATACCGCCACGGCCAAGTTCGCCAAGCAACGCAAACGGCCCAAAGCGATGCCCGACTGGGAGTTCCAGTTTGGCCTCAGATTTTGCCACTAGGCTGCGAAAAAGCGCGCCACCCAGCAGCGCGCCGGGCTCAAGCAAGTTTAGAATCGCATTGGTGCGGGTGGTGGTTGGCATTAATCTGCACTACCCAAATGCTAGGCCGCGTCCGCCAAAAGCTTGGCCAGCTGAGCTTTTGCGGTGCTTTGGATGCGCTGCATACTGCGCAGGGGAATATTCAGTGCAGTGGCCGTTTCATCATCGGTCATGCCGGCAAAGATGCGGCACTCAATCACCCGCACCGCCGTTAAATCGGTTTTCGCCAGCGCATCCAACGCACTATTGAGCGCAATCAAATAGTCTGCCTGCTGATCAGCACTCGCATCTTCATCCGCGCTAACGTCGTCGGCACTGGACAGCGTGGTTTGCTGCGCTAAGCCGCCGCGCTTTTGCGCGATCCGATCGCGCGCGTGATTGAGCATCAACTGGCGCATCGCGCGCGCTGCCAGCGCCAAAAAATGCTGCCGATTCATCACCCCTGCCGCACCGGCGCGCTCCATACGCAAATAGCATTCGTGCACCAAACTGGTGGCGTTTAAGCTTTGTTGGGCGCGCCCACCCAAAACGCTGCGCGCAATCTGTTTGAGATCGGCATACACCAGCGCGACCGCTTGATCCCAAGCCGAATCATCGCCACCGCGCGCGCGTTCAAGTAACAGCGTGACGTCGCCCATAGGAATTAAAGTGTCATGCAATAAATGGAATCTACAGTTTACCGGCTGTGCGGCATTGCGCACCCAAGATTTTGCGAATTTGGCGGACATCCGATGTGATGCGGGTTTATCCAATGTAGCGCGGATTGCTATCGCAGCGATGCCAGCGCGCCTTTGCACCCTCTTTTTGCCGACGAGTCTGAAATGAAATCCACGAACTACTGCAGCACAACCGCAAGCTTGATCATTCTAGTAAGCTTTGCATTGTTATTGAGTTGCGCCCGCCTGCAGGCCGCAACTTTCACCGTTGACACCACTGCGGATGTCGCCAGCAGCGGCTGCACCGCAGCGCCAATTGATTGCTCGCTGCGCGGTGCCATCACGGCCAGCGATGCTGTGGTTGGCCTCGATACCATCGCCTTTAATATTCCAATGACTGATAGCGGCTGCGTTGCGGCAACGGGCATATGCCGCATCACCTTGGGCAGCGTGCTCACCTTGATCAACGTCAGCAATGTCATCATCGATGGCTATACCCAACCTGGCGCGCAACCCAACACGATACCCGCCGAATCGGGCGGGCTGAATTCGGTGCTCAAGATCGAAATTGTCCGCAGTGCGGTCGGCGGCCATTCCGCCTTCAATACCAATTCAGCTGGCAATACCTTCATCTTGCGCGGCGTCGCCATTTCCGGCTTTGGCGGCGTCAGTGCGATCGGCTATGTTGGCGGCTTGGGTACGATTTATCAGCTTGAAGGGAACTATCTGGGCACTGATGCCAGTGGCAACGCCGTGCCGGTGCGCAATGGCATTGCGGTGGCGCTGAGCAATAGCGCGCATCGCATCGGCGGCACGTTGCCAGCGCAGCGCAATCTGATCAGCAATAACGATACCGGCATCGTGGGCTTAAGTGACGGGCTGATTATTCAGGGCAATTTGATCGGCACCAATCGCGCTGGCACCCAAGCGATTCCCAACAATGTGGGCATCGTTGGACAAGGCGGCGGCCTGGTGGTGGGTGGCAGCGTCGCGGGCGCGCGCAATGTGATCTCGGGTAACACACGCGGCGTTACCACCGGCGGCAGCTTAGCGAGTGCCGTGGTGCAGGGAAATTATATTGGCACCGATGTTTCTGGCAGCCTGCCGCTCAGCAATGGCACGAATGGTATCGAGCTGCAAAACACAAACGCATTGATTGGCGGCACATTGGCCGCTGAAGCTAACTTGATTGCTTTCAACGGCACCTTGGGCGTCGCTACGCGGGGAACACGCGGTCGAGTTAGTGGCAATCAGATGTTTGGCAATGGCCAGCTGGGGATTGGTAACTCGGGCGATAGCGGCAGCGCGGCCAGCCGCCGGGCGAACGACCCGGGTGATCCAGATGGTATATCCAATAACGGCCAGAACTTCCCCGAGCTTAGCGCCGCCGCGTTCGTGGGCAACTCGCTCAATCTGAGCTATCGCGTCGATTCTGCAACCGGCAATTCTGCCTATCCTTTACGCATTGAGTTTTTCAAAGCCGACGGTGACGAAGGCCGCACATTTTTATTTGCCGACAGCTATTTGGCCGTAGAAGCGCAATCGATTAAGAATCTAGGCAATCAAGCGCTACCGAACGGCGTAACGGCGGACGATGTCATCGTTGCCAGCGCGACCGATGCCAATGGCAATACCAGCGAGTTCTCGTTTCAGCCAATCAGCCTGGTAATCGAAACACCCGTACCCAGCGCCTGTGGTGGCAATGTGCGAATCTTTTGCGATGCCTTTGAGAGCGATCCGCAGCGCTCTATTGAAGTCACCGTGCGCGCCACCAGCACGGTGTTTAAACCGAACGGCAATGTGCGTTTGAGCGATAGTCGTGGTGCCTCGTGCACGCTGAGTTTGCTGCCCAGTGCTTCCGCATTAACTAGTTCTGGGCGCTGCGTGCTGGCCGGTTCCGGCGCACCTGGGCCGATTGCGATTACGGCGGTGTATGACACTTTTAGCGGGGCGTTTGGCAATGTGGTGACGGGTGGCAATGTCACGCTTGTTAGTAACTTTACGCTGTAAGGATCTAGCATGAGCGCAATGCCTAAACGTGTGATCGCCGTCGTTGGGATTTTGCTCAGCGCACTCGCAGCACCCGTGTGTGCAGCCGATTTGAGTACTGAGCTGAGCGCTCTGATCATTAAGGGCGGGCCAGCAATTACCCAAGCAAAGCTCGCCAGCAGCCGTTGGAGGTTTCACATCGAGGGCTTTTGACTGTGACGGCATCACTGATCTAGCCGTCGGAGATGCCACCAGTGATGTGATTGATAGCATCGGCGGTGACAATGACGGCTCAGTGAGCATAGCCTTCGGTGAATGTGCTTGTTGATACCTCGGTTTGGGTCGCACATTTTGCCTTTCAAACGATGCCTTAGTAGCTAAAGAGAAATAGGCAATCAAAGCTCGCTTTCTCAGCGAAGCCAGAAGCGTTCTCAGCGTACCTGAGAACGCCAATTAGCGATCTAATCAAGCCACCACCCGCAATTCCACCTTCGCCAGTTTACGCACTGGTGCAACTTTAGCTTCCAGTTCGCTGCTGTCAAAATCATCTGTGGAAATAATCTCAAACACCGCTTTGCGTACCCGCACCATTAAATCCCGCTCAGCAAGCGTGATCACCGAGTTTTGCAACGCTTCGTCCAATTGCGCGGCGCTGCCTTCAGCGGCTTTCAAAGTGCCGGCTTTTGCGGCTTTTTGTAAGCGCCGCTCAATAGGCTCGGACTCAATCACTTCCGGCAGTGCTGCCAACATTTGCCCAAATGGGTTATTTGGGCAGGGCGTGGTGAAGCAGTATTCGCCCAAGCGATCCCGCGCCGCATTCGGGCTCATCAATAATTGCGCGACGCGGTGGCCGGTGCGATCCCCCGGTGCGCGCTCGCGTTGGCCGAGAGGGAACACGATCCAGCCGAGCAGCCATGCCGCCGGGCGGAACGGAAAATTGCGCAGTGCGCCGACCAGCGCGTTTTGCATTTTGAAGACGCAGTCATAAATCGCCCAGGCCAACATCGGCTGTTCGATCTCTGGGCGATTGTTATCTTCATAACGTTTCAAGATCGCGCTGGCGATATAGAGTTGGCTCAACACGTCGCCCAAACGCGCGCTCAGGCGTTCTTTGAATTTCAGTTTGCCACCAAACATCAACATCGCCATATCGGCCAGCAGCGCCAGTGCCGCGCTGTAGCGCACCAGTTTGCGGTAGTAGCGGCGCGTGTAGGCATCGCCCGGCGCGCTGCCCAAATAGCTGCCGGTCAAGCCAAACCAAAGTGCGCGCACGCCATTGCTTAAGGTGAAGCCCATATGCCCGAACAGCGCCGAATCGAATGCGTCTAACTTGGCTTTAGGGTCGGTCATCGCCGCCGCCTGCATTTCTTTGAGCACGTACGGATGGCAACGCGTGGCACCCTGGCCAAAGATAATCATTGAACGCGTCAAAATATTCGCACCTTCCACGGTGATCGCAATCGGTGCGCCCTGCCAGTAGCGGCCAATCCAGTTGCGCGGCCCCAAGATCACGCCTTTACCGGCATGCACGTCCATCGCGTCCAGCACGATTTGACGCGCTAATTCGGTCGCGTGGTATTTCGCAATCGCGCTTGGCACCGAAGGTTTTTCGCCTAAATCGACGGCGGCTGCGGTTAGCCGTGCCAACGCGGTGACGGCGTAGGTGTGGCCACCAATACGTGCCAGTGCTTCTTCTACGCCTTCAAAACGACCAATGGATAGCCCAAATTGCTTGCGAATCCGTGCGTAAGCGCCGGTTGCCAGCGCGCCGGTGCGGGCACCACCCGCGTTACCGGAGGGCAGGCTAATCGCGCGCCCCACGCTTAAGCATTCCACCAACATGCGCCAGCCTTGGCCGGCATATTTTTCCCCGCCAATCAAAAACGACAGCGGAACGAAGATATCTTTGCCACGTACCGGGCCGTTTTGAAACGGCACATTTAATGGCATGTGCCTGCGCCCGACTTCCAATGACGGCGTGCTGCGCGGCACCAACACCAGCGTGATACCAATATCTTTTTTATCGCCGATCAACGCATCCGGGTCATACATGCGAAAGGCAATGCCAATCACCGTGGCAACCGGTGCCAAGGTGATGTAGCGCTTGTCAAAATTTAACCGCAGCCCAAGCACTTCTTTGCCTTCATACATGCCTTTGCAAACCACGCCAGTATCAGGAATCGAGGTGGCGTCTGAACCCGCATACGGATTGGTCAAGCCAAAACATGGGATTTCGCGGCCATCAGCTAAACGTGGCAGGTAATAGTTTTTTTGCTCGTCCGTGCCGTAATGCAGCAATAATTCTGCGGGCCCGAGTGAATTTGGAACGGCTACCGTGCTGCCCAAAGTTCCCGAGAGTGAGTTGAGCTTTTGCAGCACGCACGAGTGCGCAAATGCGGAAAAGCCTAAGCCGCCATAGGATTTGGGAATGATCATGCCAAAGAATTTATTGCGCTTGAGATAGTCCCAAACCTCTGGCGTCAAATCCGCGCGTTCATGGGTAACTTCCCAATCATTGGTTAGTTTGCAAACTTCTTCGCAAGGCCCGTCAATGAATGCTTGCTCCTCAGCATTGAGCTTTGGAATCGGCTGACTGAGCAATTTGCGCCAGTCTGGCATGCCGCTAAATAACTCTCCCTCAAAGCCAACCGTACCGGCTGCCAGTGCGACTTGCTCGGATTCGGAAAGCGCCGGTGCGATGCGTTCGTAAAAGCGCAGGAACGGTTTGGTCACCAGCGATTTGCGTAATGCACCAATATTGAGCACCACCAAGGCCGCACCCAGTACGGTCCAAATACTGGCATTCACTAGCCAATGCGCATGGCCAAAGCTTGCGCCCAAGGCGTAGGCACCTATGGCTGCCGCGGCTAAAAGAGCTGAGCTCGGTAATCTAGAAAGTCGGAAAAATGTCAGCACCAAAAAGGCGGCGAGTAGGCTGGCAAATGGGATGAGGTTATGCATAGTGGGTGCTCGTTAAACTGATGTGTTTGCTGGGTGATTGGTTTATTCAATTACTTTTGAGGCTTGCGAGATAACGTTCTATCTCAGTCGAAAATTGATCATTGCGATCGCCTACGATCATGTGCGTCGCATCGCTAATTTCGCGGTGCTCGGCGTGCGGCACCAGCGCTTGAAAACTGGCAATGGTGCTGGCGCTAACGACATCGGATTTGCCACCGGAAAGCAGCAGCACCGGGCAACGCACTAGGCTTGCGGCGGCTTCCAAACGTGGAACATAGCGTTCCGAGGCTTTGGGAATATGCTCAAGCAAGCGCGGATCCCAGTGCCAGCGCAAGCGGCCATCGCTGCCCGAGCGCAAATGCCCGCGTAAGCGTTCCGGGTTTTTTTGATCCCGGTGTGGCAAGTAGCGCGAAACTTCAGCGGCTGCCTCTTCCAAGGAAGCAAAACCATTTGGATGCGCGCGCATAAATTCGAAAATGCGGCTAACTCCTGCAGTTTCCCAACGCGGGGTAACGTCCACCAAAATGATCGCGCTAAAGATATCGGCCTCGGCCTGAGCGAGCAGTGCCAACAGCCCGCCCATCGAAGCGCCCACCAAAATTGGCTTAGCCCCGTCAACAGCAGTATTAGCACGCGCCAGCGCGGTCAAATCCCAAACAAAGTGATCTAATTCGTAGGAACCATCATGGCTCCATGCCGAATCGCCGTGGCCACGTCCATCTAGGGCCAAGCCGGGCCAACCAGCGGCGGCCAAACGAAGTGCGGTGGTGCCCCAACTCAGGCGGTTTTGGCCAAAACCGTGCGTGAAAATAAGTCTGCTCGCGTTTTCTTGCGCCAGCGTTGGTGCGGCATCATAGTGCTCGACGGCTAGCGACAAACCATCGTGTCCAGGGAAGTTTTCAATGCGAGTGCTTGCGTCCATACGGCGGAGTATGGAGGCGATGCGACCAGCGAGTCAATACGGTGGCGTATGGAGCTTTGTGACCGCGTCGTTGGAATTAACGCCCTAACCAGCCGCCGTCCACCGGCAGTACCGCGCCATGCACATAGTTCGCGGCATTTGACGCCAAAAACACCGCCGCACCGCCCAAATCCGAAGCCATGCCCCAGCGCGCAGCGGGAATGCGCGCCAAGATATCGCGTTGGCGCTGTGGGTCGGCGCGCAACGCGGCAGTGTTGTCGGTTTCAATATAGCCCGGTGCAATTGCGTTGACATTAATGCCCTGCGCCGCCCATTCGTTCGCCAGCGCGCGCGTGATGCCGAGCAAGCCAGATTTGCTGGCAGTGTAAGACACCACACGAATGCCGCCCTGAAACGACAGCATCGAGGCGATATTGATGATTTTGCCGCTGCGCTGCTGGCCGATCCAATAGCGCGCTGCCAATTGCGATAAGAAAAACACCGACTTTAGGTTCACGTCGACCACATCGTCCCATTCGGCCTCGGTGTAGTTCAGCGCCTCATTGCGGCGAATCGTACCGGCGTTATTGACTAGGATGTCCACGCTACCCAGTTGCGCAACCGCTTGCTCTATCAGCGCTGGCGCGGGTGGCGTACTGCCAAAGTCCGCGGCAATCCAAGTGCTGCGTCGGCCCAGTTCCGCGATTTTCGCTTGGGTTTCGCTCGGTTCACGGCGCGCCAGCAGCGCAATATCAGCGCCCGCTTGTGCTAACGCGACACTGAGCGCTTGGCCAATACCGGTATTGGCACCCGTCACCAACGCTACTTTTCCGGTCAGATCGAAGGGATTCATATCGGTCTAGTTCAGTTGGCAAATATCTAGGGTTTTGAGATCGGTGTAGTCCAAGTTTTCTCCACCCATGGCCCATATGAAACCGTAATTGCGCGTGCCCGAACCCATATGGATCGACCACGGCGGCGATACCACCGCGTTTTCATTGCGCAACACCAAGTGGCGGGTATTCGCTGGTTCGCCCATAAAATGCATGACGCGATCATCGTTGGGTAAGCCAAAATAAAAATACACTTCAGAACGCCGGTCGTGCAGGTGCGGTGGCATGGTGTTCCAAACGCTGCCGGGTTTGAGCAAGGTCATGCCCAATAACAATTGGCACGACTTGCACGTCGCTGGCACGATGTATTGGTAAATCGTGCGCTCGTTCGAAGTTTCCAATGCGCCGCGCGCCAGCGGCACCGCTTCGCTAATCGAAATGTGCTTTAGCTCATAGCGCGCATGTGCTGGTGTCGATACTAGATAAAAACGCGCGGGGTTACCGGCATCGCTGGAGGCAAAGCTAACCGAAACACTGCCCATCGGCACGTACAAGCCATCTTGTGGTGCCAAAGTCACGCTGAAGCCATCAACAACGACAACGCCAGCTCCGGTTCCGACATTGACAATGCCTAGCTCGCGCCGCTCCAAAAATGGCTTACCTGCAGCAGAAGCGGGCTCGGTTTGCGCGGAAAGCTCAATCACTTGCTGCACGGGTGCAGCCCCTCCCACAACAATGCGTTCGTAGTGCGTGTAGTTCAAACGCACTTGCTCGTCAGCAAAAATATCCTCAATCAAATAGCGCGCGCGCAATTGATCATTGCTGACGTTTTCCATCATGTCGGGGTGGGTGGCGTGATAGGTTTTGCAATACATGTGCGGGCTCCAGCTCGTTTTGGTAGCGCGCATATTAGCGCGAAGTTGGGGTTTTGGTAACCGGTGTCATTAAATTGCTGGTGATTTGTTTCGATAGAATTATTTGTAATGATTGAGCTTCACCTGATGTTGGTACGTCATCCCCGCGAAAGCGGGGATCCAGGTGCGGTAACTACAAGGTCGATCAGTGCGAAGTCCACGAAGCTGGATTCCCGCTTTCGCGGGAATGACGAGCCAGCGCACGGAATGACGAATTAATCCACCCGCGCCGAACGCGGAATCACCGAGCTGGAATCGCGCACCACCAAATTCGGTGAAACCGCAATTTGTTGCGCGCCGGGCGTGGGTGTGGCGAGTAATAACTGTGCCGCTTGGCGCCCGATATCGCGCACCGGCATACGAATGGTGCTGAGTGCCGGCCATAGTTGCGCGGCCAGCGGGCTGTCGTCGTAACCGACAACCGATAAATCGCCAGGAATATTCAAACCTAAGCGAAACGCGGCTTTGTAGACGCCCGCCGCCATCTCGTCATTGCAGGCAAAAATTGCGGTGGGGCGCGGGCTGCGCGTGAGCAAATATTCCGCGCCCGCCACACCCGACTCGAAGGTGTAGCCACCTTCATAAATTGCCTCGGGCGCTAAGTGAATGCCGCGTTGCGCTAGGCCCTCAATAAAGCCAGCACTCCGTTGGATCGTGGACTGATAGCGGCGTGGGCCGGTGATTAGGCCAATTTCCTTGTGCCCAAGGGATTCCATGTAGTTCGCTACTTCCACGCCGGCCAGCCGGTCATGCGTCAGCAGCATTTGTCCAGGTTCGTCCAGCTTAATCGAGGCTACGCGCACGTAGCGGCAGCCGGTTTCGCGCAAAGCATCCGCCAGCGCTTGATCTTCAGATACGCGCGGAATCAAGATCACGCCAAACAGTTTTTGCTGCGTGACAAAACGGCGTACGCCTTCCACATAGCCCGCACTTTTGCTATCACAGGGGTGCACGATCAGCTCAAATTCGGTGTCGCGCAAAGCATCCAGCACGCCGTATTGGATATTGACGATGTATTGCGCGGTGGGGTTATCAAACACCAAGCCAATCATAAAAGAGCGGCGAAATGCCAGGCCGCGCGCCTGCGGATCCGGGCTATAGCCGCGCTGCGCCATCAATGCCAGCACGCGCGCGCGAGTGTCGTCGTGCACCAAGGGTGAGTTATTCAGCACCCGCGACACGGTTTTTTTCGAGACGCCAGAAAGCCGGGCAATATCGTTGATCGTGGTTTTGCCGCCGATTTCACCCGGCAATTCAGACTCTACGGGCGCGACTGCCTCTGCCACTTTTGCCACTTTTGGCTTTTTTGGTTTCACAGCGCGTGCCTTGGCGGAATCTGGAGTGCTCATGTTGTGGATGCTTGGATGATGCCGCAGTGTAGCGTGGGTAAGGGCAAGCACATCACGCGCTATCGCAACACCGCAGGTAGCCACAAAGACAGCGCTGGAAAAAATACTACTAGCAACACCACCACGGCAGCGGCTAAATAGAACGGCCAAATCGTGCGCACTGCCTCGCCTACAGTAATTTTGCCAATCGCAACGCCGACAAAAAGCACGGAGCCAACTGGGGGCGTGATCAGGCCTATACCGGCCGTTAGGATCAAGATAATGCCAAAGTGAATCGGATCAATGCCGTAGGCTTTCGCTACTGGTAAGAAAATCGGCGTGCAAATAATAATCATCGGCGCCATGTCCATAAAAGTGCCTAGGATCAACAGGCTAATCACAATCAGCAGCAAGATCGTGTAGGGCTCGTGCGCAATCGATTGCAGCAACGCGACGGTGGCAACCGGCACTTCCAAATACGCCAGCATCCAGCCAAACGCACCCGATGCCGCAATGACAAATAGAATTGCGCCAGTCGTTTGCGCGGCATTGGCGCACAGCGCGACAAAGCCGCGCCAGTTCAGTTCGTGATAGACAAACGCCGCCAGCATCAACGCATACACCACCGCAATTGCAGCGCTTTCCACAGCGGTAAAAATACCCGCGCGGATACCGCCCAGGATTAGGCCAATCAGCAACAAGCCGGGCAGGGCTGACACCAAACGTAACAGCAATTGCTGCATGCCGGGAAAAGGCTCCGCAACATAGCCGCGTTTACGTGCCACTACCCAAGTGGTCGCCATGACTGCCAGCATTAGCAGCGCGGCTGGCACCATACCTGCAGCGAATAGATCCGCGATTGAAATGCCACCGCCTGCCGCTGCCGAGTACAAAATTAAATTGTGCGATGGCGGTACCAGCAGCGCCACCAGGGCCGAGGTGATCGCGACATTGACGGCGAAATCGCGATCAAAGCAGCGCTCGACCATTTGCGGAATCATCGTGCCACCAATCGCTGAAACATCGGCAATGGCAGAACCAGAAACGCCGCCAAACAGCGTCGAAGCCACCACATTGACCTGCCCCAAGCCGCCGCGCATATGGCCAACCAAAGCGCTGGCAAAAACAATAATGCGCGCGGAAATGCCGCCATGCAGCATGATTTCGCCAGCGAAAATAAACAAAGGAATCGCCAATAGCGTGGTGCTATTTGCGCCTGAGGCAATTTCCACCACGCTCAAAATCATCGGCAGGCCCAAACTGGCTACCGCCGCAGCCGATGCCCCCACTAGCGCAAATGCCACCGGCACGCCGATAAGCAGCAAAATGGCTAAAGTCGCGAATAAAATGAAGATGGTCATGGTTTAGCCTGCGAAGTTGAGGCACTTGAAACAGCCGTGCGTGAAATAGGGGCGCGGGTAAAAAGTTTTTCTAAGGCAAATACGGCAATCAAAACGCCGCCAACGCTCAAGGGCAGGTAACGGCTGCCTTCTGGTAACGCCGTGCCCGCCATGCGTACCGCCCAATCCCCCAACACCAGCTGCCAGCTGCCCCAGGCGATCGCAACGCCCAACAGCGCAACGAAAGCCGCACTAAATTTCTGCAGCGCGATGGCAACTTTGGGCGCTACGTTTTCGATCAACAGCGAAAAAGCGAAATGGCGGTTGGTGCGTACGCATACGGCCGCGCCACACATCATCGCGGTGTTTAAAAAAATCAGCGCCAATGGCTCGGTCCAACCCGGCGATTGGTTTAAGACGTAGCGGGCAAAAACTTGCCAACTTTGGATCGCGGTCATTGCCAATAAAGCAAAGCCCGCAGCGATTAGGGTCAGATTGGCTATGCGCGAAAACACTGTCTTCGGTGCAGTGTTGATGCTCGCAGGTGCGTCGTTGTTGCTCATACGTTTTCCCCGTGGCTTTCGGCGCGAATCATCGCGTGCAATCGTGCAGTTTCCGGGTCAGCCAAATAGCGCTGTAAAAACGGCGCCGCTGCGGCGCGGAACGCGCTGTGATCAACCGCGTTTACCTGCACGCCAGCGGCAATGGCGGCTGTACGCGCGGCGTCTACCCGGGCATCCCAGGCGGTGCGCATTACCGTGACCGAGCGCAGCGCGACATCGCGAATCAGCGCTTGCTCGGCCTTGCTTAAAGCATAAAAAATTGCCGCCGACATCAGCAGCACATCGGGCGTGTAGGCGTGTTCGGTCAGCGATAGAAAGCGCGCCACTTCAAATTGGCGGCTGGCGTGAAAGCTGGGCCAATTGTTTTCGGCGCCATCGATCAGATGCGTTTGCAAATCGGTATAAACCCCGCCGTAAGGCAGCGGTGTTGGGTTCGCTCCGTAGCTTTGCAGTAGCGCCATAAACAGATCCGACGGCGGTACCCGTAGCTTCAAACCCTGCATATCCGCCGGAGTTTTGACCGGGTGGCGCACGTTATAAACATTGCGCACGCCGGCATCGTAGAACGCTAAACCGATCCAACCGCGCGCTTCAAATTGCGCCAAAATTGTGCGGCCAGCTTCACCATCAAGCGCACGGCGCAGGTGCGCTACATCGTCAAAAACATAAGGCAATGACAGCACTTGCGTCGCCGGTACCGCGTTGTTGACTGATGCCGTAGTAACGCGCGTAAGTGCCAGTGCGCCATGGCGAATTAACAGTAGCGTGTCGGATTCGCGGCCGAGTTGCCCGGCGTGAAAGATGCGCAGGCCCAACTCGCCGCCGCTTTCCGCCACTAAAGTCTCGCCCAGCCAATGCTCGGCCATAATGGTTGGATAGCCATCGACGTGCACGTCAGCGGCGTTGAGCATGCGCCGCGCGTTACTGGTTCTAGCCGGCGTGGCAGCCATCGCGCCCGCGCCACACAGCGCGGTACTAGCAATAGCATTCGTTATCAAGGTGCGTCGATTGATCATTTTGACTCCAAATTTGCCGCTACCGCGTGGCATTTGAGCACTGTGCCGCCGCTAAAGCGCACCTCGGCGTGTTCGCCATGCGCGATTTGATGGATGCCGGTGGTGGCACCGGTAGACACGATCATGCCCGCGCGTAAGGGCCGCCCACGCTTGGCGCAGCAGTTCAACGCAAAAGTCAGCGCGGATAATGGCCCGCCAGGGAGGCTAGCAGCCCCGCCTTTACCGACACAAAGCCCATTAATCCAGGTTTCGCACAGCAATTCGGCGGGCGCAATGCTTTGCCAATCAGCAATTTCAGGCCCCAACAGTACGCCCGCGTTGTTGCCAAAATCCGACATCACCACCAGCGGCCCCAGCATGTTGATCGTCGCTAATGGGCTGCCCGCGTGCTCGATGCCCATGTGTAAGCTTTTCACCAACGAGGTCGCTTCGTCAGGCTGCAAATCGCTGCGCTCAGGCGGCGCATCCACCGCCAATTTAAAGACGTATTCCGCCTCGACCGCAGCAAAACCGCCGGAAATGATTTGTATCGCGGTGATGTGGTCGCTCGCGTTTAGGTGCGCAGCGATGTTGCGTAAATTACGCTGAAACACCGGGCCTACTAAACGTACTTCGCCCACACGCGCCAACCAAGCCTCGGGGATTGCACCCACTTTCCAACCGGCGACTTGATCCGGCATCAGCGCGATTGCGGTGTCCTGGATCGCGTAGGCTTGAGCGCGATTGCTGGGCTGTGGACCCGGGTAGGCGCTAAGCGCGCGTTTCGCCAAGCGCGCCTGGACAAAATGGCTGGCGATTTCAACTGCAGCCAAACTTGCCGCGACTTCGCTGTCATGGATCAATAGATTTTCGGCAGAATTTTGCAATGCGGTTGCCTCAAAATTGTTCGGAACTAGTCTTTGTGGTGCATTTATACTATAAATAGGAAACCGGTGTCATTTCAATGTTTAATTGGCCTGGTGTCAAGTCTGTTACTGATTGTCTATCGCGCAAGTGGTAATTTGTCATCCTCGCGCAGGCGGGGATCCAGGTGCGCTAAGAAAGCAGACGTTTAGCGATACTGGATTCCCGCCTGCGCGGGAATGACGAGCAAGTGCACTGGATTCCCGCGCAGGCGGCAAACGAAATAGTCGTACTTTTTTTACGCACGAAAAAGGAGAATTTTGCTGATGCACGCATGCAACAAAAGCCATGACAACAACAAAAACAGTCTCAGCAAACCTAGCTTGTGTGCGGTTTTCGCCGCGTGCTTGGTTCTGCCATTGTCCCCCCAGCCCTTATTTGCAGCCGAAGTAAAAAAGCAACTGGCCTTCCCAGGCGCGCTCGGTTGGGCCGCGCATACGCCCGGTGGGCGCGGCGGTAAAATTTTGCGCGTCACCACGCTGTCAAGCAGTGGCCCAGGTTCGTTTAGTGCGGCAGTGGCGGAATCCGGCCCGCGCATCGTGGTGTTCGAAGTCGGCGGCGTGATTGATTTGGAAGCGCAAACGCTGGTCGTTAAGGAACCCTTTTTGACCATCGCCGGGCAAACCGCGCCTGCACCGGGCATCACCTTGATTCGCGGTGGCATGGACATCGCAACGCATGACGTAGTCGTGCGGCATTTGCACATTCGCCCGGGCGATTTGGGTGCGGCTAAGCGCAGCGGCAAGGATTATGATGCGATTAGCACCGTCGCCGCGCATGATGTCATCGTCGATCATTGCTCCTTGAGTTGGGCCACGGACGAAAACTTATCGGCCTCCGGCCCGCGCTTTGCGCCCGGCACCACGACTTTGGAACAAGCGCGCGATGCCACTTCGCGCCGCATCACCTTCAGCAGCAATTTGTTGGCGGAAGGCTTGGCCGATTCCACCCACGCCAAAGGTGAGCACAGCAAGGGCAGCTTGATTCACGATCATGTGCACGAGATTTTGATCGTCAATAATTTGTATGCGCACAATCTAGAGCGCAGCCCGCTGTTTAAGGCAGATGTGAGCGGGCAGATAGTCAATAATTTGATCTACAACCCCGGCCAGCGCGCGGTGCATTACAACCTGATTGCCGAAGAATGGATCGGCCATAGCTATGCGCCGACCGAAATGGTGCTGATCAGTAATGTCATGCGCGGCGGGCCGTCCACGGTGGCGAATTTGCCTTTACTGACGATCGGTGGCTCGGGTGATTTGAAGCTATTTTCCCGCGACAATATTGCCGTGGATCAATTCGGCGCAGCACTGCCGCAGGCCGGGCGCTACACCGCTAGCCGCGCGCGTATTGTGCCCATGCCGCAACCGGCGTTGGCTTTTGGCGTCAAGGTATTAGCCAGCCCCGATGTGCAGGACGCCGTGATCGCCGATGCCGGTGCGCGGCCATGGGATCGGGATTTGATTGACCGGCGCATCTTGGCGGATGTGATTGAAGGGCGCGGCAAAATTATCGATAGCCAAACCGAGGTCGGCGGTTATCCAGTAACGCAAACGAGTACGCGCGCTTTTATACCAGCGGACTGGGATTTGGCGACGATGGAGCCGATCAAACCCTATCCGCGCGGTGAGCCGCTGCGCTAATTCGATGGCCATGCACGCGTCGAATCCGACCCGCGTGGCCGCGAACGGCAAATGTTTGAACAAGTGCCGTTTGTGCAGCGTGGGACGTTTTAAAACGTGGAACGTTTTGAATGGCCTTGCAATTCGATTAGAACTTATAGCGGCCACCCAACAAAAACTGCCTGCCAGTGTGGTGATTGACCACGCTACGATCACCGACTGAATCGATCCATTGGTCATTGAACTCATCGGTTAAATTTAATCCTTCGAGGCTCATTTCCCAGTGGTCATTCAATTTGTAGGTGAGTGATGCATCCACCGACAGCGTGGCTTTGGTGCCTTCAACATCGTTGTTATTGCGCCCCGGAACCGTGGTCAGATAGTCATCGCGCCACGCGCAGGTGACCCGGGCGCCAAATTTATCGGCTTCATAGTAGAGCGTTGCGCTGTAGGCCGTATTAGAAAGCCCAGTCAAATCGGTGCGCAATGAGTTTGCGCCCGCAGCGGTTAGATATTGGATTTTTGAATCCACAAAAGTGTAGTTGAGCTGGGTGCCGAAGTTTGACCAAAGGCCGGGCAAGAAGGTGAACGGCTGTTGGTAGCCCACTTCAAAACCTTTTAACGGGCCGCCCGGGGTATTGAGCGGCACGTTAAATTGGAAATCATCGTTGACGCTAGCGCCGGTGCCGTCTAACAAATTCGCGGGTAGACCGCTGCTGCTGTAGGGGCGGGTCTCGCGCGATGTTTGCACGAAGGTTTCGATGTCTTTATAAAACAGCGCTAAGGACAACAGCGATTCTTCGGCGAAATACCATTCAAGGCTTAAATCAGCGGTTTTTGCGCGAAATGGCTCCAAATTTGGATCGCCGCCGGTCACGGTACGACTGCCGCCGCTGACATTAACGGTGACACCGGGCGTCAAATTGCCTAAGCCTGGGCGCGCCATTACTTTTGCAGCGCCAAAGCGCACTAAAAAGTCCGGGGTAACTTCCGCGACGATATTGAGCGATGGTAGCGTGTCAGTGAAGGAGCGTTTTACCACGGTCAGGCGTGGCACGGAATTGACCACTGCATAGCCTTGCGAGCGTTGCTTGGTTTCCACCGTGCGTATGCCAAAATTGCCGCGTAGCGGAATCGCGGTGTCAAGATAAAAATCACCCTGCAGATAAGCGCCATGGTCTTGTTCAGCCACGGCAGTGTTGCCGCCCAATGCGGCAGGAAAGGTGTCAGACAAGGCGAAAGCGCCGCTGTTGCTATAGATACCGAACAATTCAGCAAAGGCATCGAAATTTGGCTGCAGCCAGGTGCTGGCGCTCCCTGCAGGCAATCCCAGGCCGTTGCCAAAACGCAACGATTGCAGTAACGCTGCGATGCTGGTGCCCACCGGCAACGCAGGCACCGTGGTTTCGGATGCGCGGCGGCGCTCAAACGAGGAAAATTCGTAGCTTTTCCAGAGCAAACCGCCTTTTAGACTAAAGTTTTCATTCGCGTTCCATTCGATATCAAACCCGGCGCTGTCGAAGGTGTTCAGCGTGCCTTGTGGACGCAGGCGAATTTCAGATAAACCGTTCGCAAAGCTCCAACTAGCCGGGTTATTGACGTCAAAACCGTATTGAATCAGCGGCAATCGGTCACTATTTCGATAGTCATAAATGTAGTTCATCGCATTCGCACGATCGACAGTCACCGTGGTTTGAATCGGATTATCGAATTTCGAGCGCGAATGACCAAAGTTTGCTTTGGCATGCCAGTGATCGTTGAAGTCATGCTCAAAACCGAGCGTGAGCTGATCAAACTTGGTTTCCAATTCGTCATAGCGGGATTCTGAGCGCACATCGACATTATCAAACACGCCATACACGAGATTGCCCCGGCTATCCACGACGCCATCGCGCACGATGGTTTGCGGCTTTCCCGCACCGGTGCGGCTAAAAGAAACCGCTTCCAGGAAACTTTCTTTGCGTTCGGCTTTGAAGCGTGAAATCAGTGCATCAAAAGTAAAGCGCGTAGACGCGGTTGGGTTGAACTGCAGGGATGAGGTGACACCCAAACGATCTTGGTCGTGACCAAGCACCCCGTAACGCGGCAGGCGTGGGTGAAAAGTAGTTGCTAAACGAGCAGGCGCATAGGGTGATGTGGCACTAAAACCACCGCTGCTAGTACCGTTGTCCCAGCGCACGGTGCTGTGGCCTTCCTCGACCAAGGTGCGTTGGCTGTAGGCGACCGACACTAATGCCCCGAACATGCCGTCGGCAAACGTATTGCTGATTAATAGGGTGCCGCGTGGGTCAGTATCTTCGGATAAATCGTTGTAACCCATTTGGCCAGAGGCGGCAAAGGTAAAGCCGTTGTAGTCAAATGGGCGTGCGACGGTCAAATCGACGGTGGCACCGAGTGAACCTTCTTCGGTTTCTGCAGACGAAGTTTTTTGCACCGATAGCCGATTAAAAAGATCGGCTGCGAAGACGTTAAAGTCAAACCCGCGCCCTCGATTTGCACCGCCCGAGCTGTCGGTGCCGCCGGTGGTCGCCAAGGCTTCCATGCCGTTGATGCGCACGCGGGTAAACTGTGCACCTAAGCCGCGCACGGAAATATTCCGGCCTTCGCCAGCGTCTCGGGTAATCGATACTCCGGGGATGCGTTGTAAGGATTCCGCTAAATTTAGATCCGGAAATTTCGCAACATCTTGTGCCACGATGCTGTCGGTTTGTACCGCGCTATCACGCTTGATGTCCAAAGCGCGTTCCAAACTGCCGCGAAAGCCGGGAACGACGATTTCGTCAAGCTCCGCTACTTTGTCCGCCTCGGTGGACACCGGTGCGTTGTCTTTAATGACACCGGTTGTAGTGCTGGGTGTGGCAGCGACTTCAGCGGCCCAGGCAAAAGGTGTAGACGCCAATGCGCCGACAATTGCGGCGGCGAGTTTTGCATGTGAGTAGGTGTGTTTGGCATAGCCCTTCTTCGCTTGCGTGACTTTGTACATTTTGAGCCTCTCCGTGGGTCGCCATTTACCGTGGCTTGGGGCCCGGGTGGCTAGTTTATTTGCGGTTACGTTGAATTTGTTGCGCGGGCTTTCGGGCTTACATCTAGGACTTTGGCATTGTCTCGGTGCAAAACGACTCGTTAAAGTAAAAAACGTATAGGGGTTTAGCGTTTGCGCATGACATAATGACACCGGTAGTCAAAATATAGCAAGTGCAATTGCTCTAATGCATCTTGCACTGCAGCATTTTTTGATTTGATACGATGCACGGCATAAACGCAGGAGTACAAGGCATGCCCGGTCCGCTTATTTGTTTCGGTGAACTATTGCTGCGTTTAGGCGCGCCGGGTCGGCAATTGTTGTTGCAAACGCCACAGTTTGAAGTTCACGTCGGCGGCGCAGAAGCGAATGTTGCCGTCGCTTTGGCGCGTTTCGGACACCCAGTGCGCATGCTTAGTGTCGTGCCCGACAGCCCACTCGGTGCAGCAGCCCTCGGTGAATTGCGCCGCCACGGTGTCGATACCAGTACCGTAGCCGTCGGGGCAGGACGCATGGGCTTATATTTTTTAATTCCTGGCGCATTAATGCGCCCAGCCGAGGTTTTGTACGATCGCGCCGGCTCTGCCTTCGCCGTCGCCGCTGCACAAAGCTACAACTGGCCGCAATTACTTGCCGGTGCGCGTGGCCTGCATATCTCGGGAATTACGCCCGCATTAGGGCCAGAAACTGCTGCAGCCACGCTTGCGGCAGCAGCCGTGGCGAGCGCAAACGCCCTACCGGTCGCGTTTGACAGCAACTATCGCAGTAAATTGTGGGATGCCTGGGCGAGCCAATCGGGCGGTGCGCCGGCGCGGCTTCGTGAGATCGTGGCGCATTGCACGCTACTTTTTGCGGCAAGCCGTGATATCGATTTGATCCTGGGTGCCGGGCCGAAGTCTTACGCAGACACAACAGACCCAACAGCCGAATTCTGCGCCGCAGCAGCGCGCGCCTTTGCCGCCTTCCCACGATTAGAAGTTATGGCAAGCACCATTCGGGTGGTCTATTCGGCCGATCACTACGCGCTGTCGGGCATTATGATCCGGCGTGGCGGCGAAGTTATTTTGACGCCACAAATGCAGCTACAGTCCGTAGTGGATCGCATCGGCACTGGCGATGCCTACGCCGCAGGGCTTTGGCACGGATTATTGAGCGGCATAGACGATGCGCATGCATTGCGCTTTGCGCTTGCCTGCGCAGGCTTGAAGCATGCCATCCCCGGAGATTTGGGGCTGTTGAGCGTGGCAGAGGTGGAACACGTTTTGGCGGATGGCGGTAATGATGTACGCCGATGAGCTTTCTTTTGAAAATGGAATAAACGTTAATTGATTTGATTCAAATGTCTAGCGGTAGTCACCTCTCGTGGTGTCGTTGCGGTTTTTCGCGTCATGCCCGGCCTTGTTCGCCTGCGCCGCTAACGTTATGCTTATCCGCCGAAAATCTGCGCGGTACGGTCGATAAGACGCTGCGCTTTGAGTGAGATATGACCCGAAATACCGTCAGCGCCCGCATTCTTCCCGGTACCGGCATGGAAGTTTTAAGCAAGCGCGAAGTACGCCGCTTGGCCGATTCATCGCAATCGGGCCTTTACCATTTATTTCGACGCTGCGCGCTGGCGGTGCTGACCACGGGCGCGGAAACCGATGATGCGCGCGGCCTGTTGGCACGCTACCCGGATTTCGCGATTCGCATCGAACAGCAAGATCGTGGCGTGGCTCTGGATGTCGAAAATGCGCCCGCGCAGGCGTTTGTGGATGGCGTAATTATCCAAGGCATTAAAGAGCTGCTGTTCGCGGTATTGCGCGACATCGTCTATGTCGAAAACGAGATTCGCGGCAAGCACACGATGGATGATCCTGAGTCGATCACCAATGCCGTGTTTGAAATTTTGCGCAACGCGCGCGTGCTAAAACCGAATGCGGAGCCGAATTTAGTCGTGTGCTGGGGCGGGCATTCGATCAACCGCAGCGAATACGCCTACACCAAAAAGGTGGGCTATGAGTTGGGCTTGCGTGGGCTAGATATTTGCACCGGCTGCGGCCCGGGTGCGATGAAAGGGCCGATGAAGGGTGCCACGATTGCGCACCTCAAGCAGCGGCGCTATCGCAACCGCTACCTCGGCATTACCGAGCCTGGCATTATCGCAGCGGAATCACCGAACCCAATTGTGAATCAATTGGTGATCATGCCGGACATTGAAAAGCGCCTGGAGGCCTTTGTGCGTTTAGGCCACGGCATTTTGGTGTTCCCAGGTGGCGTTGGTACGGCCGAAGAAATTCTCTATTTGATGGGGATTTTGCTGCACCCGGATAACGCCGATATGCCCTTCCCGTTCGTGCTGACCGGTCCCAAAGAAAGCCGCGAATATTTTGAGCAAATTGATCATTTCTTGCGACTAACTTTGGGCGATGCAGCGGCCAAGCGCTATGAAATTGTGGTGGATGACCCAGCGCGTGCGGCGGAAGTCATGAAGCGCGGCTTGGTCGATGTACGTGCGAATCGCATGAAAGAAAGCGATGCATTTTTCTTCAATTGGTCGCTCAAGCTGCCATTCGCATTTCAGCAGCCGTTCGAGCCCAGCCACGAAAATATGGCGGCGCTGGATCTCAATCGAAACCGCCACCCGCATGAATTGGCGGCAGATTTGCGGCGTGCGTTTTCCGGGATTGTCGCTGGCAATGTGAAAGAAGAAGGCATACGCGCGATTGAAAGTTTTGGCCCCTACGTTCTGACCGGCGAGCCAGAAATTATGGCGGCACTTGATGCGCTGCTGGCCGCATTTGTGGCGCAACACCGGATGAAGTTGCCGGGTACGAATCCTTATAAACCCTGCTACATCTTGGCTTGAAAATTAATCCCGAATGCTAAGCACGCTGTCCATTCGCGATTTCGCCATTATTAGTGCGCTTGATTTGCGCTTCTACGATGGTTTGACTGTCGTTACCGGCGAAACAGGTGCGGGTAAAAGTATCGTCTTGGATGCGCTGACGCTGCTGGCTGGCGCGCGCGCCGATGCCGGTGTGGTGCGCGCGGGTGCGGAACGTGCCGAGTTGAGCGCTGAGTTTGCTTTGGCTGAGCACAAACGCATTCGACGCTGGCTCAAAGATGCGGAGCTGGACGAAGGCGAAGGCCAGACTGTGCAGCTGCGCCGCGTAGTTCGGGCGGAAGGCAGTTCAAAAGCCTGGATCAACGGCCGCGCCGTGCCATTAACGCAGCTGCGTGAATTGGCCGAGCAATTGATCGAAATTCATGGCCAACACGACAGCATGATGTTGCAAGAACCGGCGCGGCAGCTGGATGTATTGGATCACTTTGCCGCCAGCGCGCTCGAACTCAGCGCGGTCAAAGAAGCGTCGATCAGCGTGAAAGCGATTGCGCAAGAAACGGCAGAGCTAAAAAAGCTCAGCGGCACCGGCACCGAATTATTGGAGTTGCTCAGTCAGCAGCTGGCCGAACTTGGCAAGCTGCGACTTGCGCCCGAACATTTGGCCGAACTGGACAGCAAACAGCGCAAGCTGGCAAATGCAGAATCCTTAATTGCAGCGGTCGAGCATGCTTTGCAGCGTTTGGATCGTGACGCGCCGCAGGGGGTGGCGCGGGTATTGACACAAGTGCAGATAGATTTGCGCAAATATGGCGCGGTCGACGCCAAGCTGCTTGAGGCGGCGGCACTATTGGAAAGCGCCGCTATTGAAGTCGATGAGGCCTTGTCCTTGGTGGAAGACGTACGCAGCGATTTGGCGCTGGACCCAAAACAGCTGGCACAGGTCGAGGCCGAGCTTTCTAAAGTGCATGAGCTGGCGCGCAAGCACCGCGTGCCGGTGGCGCAATTGGCGGAAAAAGGCGCTGAGCTGCGCAGCCGCGTCGCGCAAATGAGTGGTGCCGACGAACGCCTTGCGGCCTTGGCTGCGGCGCGGCAAAGTGCTGAGACGACTTGGAAGAATGCCGCTGAATCGCTCAGTGCCAAGCGTCAGCTGGCGGCAAAAAAACTCAGCCGCGCAGCGGAAGTATTGATCCAGCAGCTTGGCATGGCGGGCGGCAAACTAAACTTTGATTTTAATGTGCGTGACGCGAACGACTTTTCCGCCAATGGTGCCGAGAATGGTGAATTTGTTGTCTGCGCCAACCCCGGCCAGCTGCTCAAGCCGCTGCGTAAAACCGCCAGCGGCGGCGAACTATCGCGCTTGAGTCTGGCGCTGAAGGTTTCTAGCTTGACGAAAGCGAATGTGCCGGTGCTGTTGTTCGATGAAGTCGACGCGGGCATTGGCGGCGCAGTTGCGGATACCGTAGGCCAGCTGCTTGCCAAACTTGGCCGGGCGCATCAGGTGCTGGTGGTGACGCACTTGGCACAGGTGGCCGCGCACGGCGATCAGCACTGCCAAGTCAGCAAAACCAACGACGGCTTACAAACCCAGTCCAGCGTGCATTTGCTCGATGAAAATCAGCGCATTGATGAGCTGGCGCGCATGTTAGGCGGGCAAGTCACGCCCTCCACGCGCGCCGCTGCGGCGGAGCTGCGTGCGCGGGTGCAGGGTAGGCAAAAGAATTGAAGCTTTTAACTCGCTAACTGGTGCGATCCAAACTGATGTTTAATTTATACGTTGTCCTTAAAACGAAAATAAAGAACCGTTTGCACTGAGCTTGGCGAAGTGCAGAGCATCAAGCGCGCTAACAAGGCCTAAGTTTCTTGTTTTGGCTTGTCGCAATGCCTTCGTAAGTGCTGTTGTGGAGCTGCACTTCGACAAGCTCAGTGCGAACGGATTTTGCGTATCGTCCTCGAACAGATTGGGAAACATCGGTTTGAATCGCACCCCTACTAACTTACGGTATACACCCATGAACATTTCTGATCGCCCACTAATTTTGGCCGGTAAAACCTATAGCTCGCGCCTGCTCACCGGCACCGGCAAATTCAAAGATTTAGAAGAAACGCGTTTAGCGACGGAAGCTGCCGGCGCGCAAATCGTCACGGTCGCGATTCGGCGCAGCAATATTGGG
Source organism: Rhodanobacteraceae bacterium (assembly GCA_031409855.1). Classification (GTDB taxonomy): domain Bacteria; phylum Pseudomonadota; class Gammaproteobacteria; order Xanthomonadales; family SZUA-5; genus JANNYA01. The sequence goes on from JANNYA010000032.1 coordinate 41,939, forward strand.
CAAGATCCGAATCAGCCGAATTTGCTGGATGTATTGGATCCAAAACGCTACACCATTTTGCCGAATACCGCCGGCTGCTTTAATGCCAAAGACGCGGTGCGCACCTGCCAGCTTGGCCGCGAATTATTAGACGGGCACAATCTGACCAAATTGGAAGTTCTGGCGGATCAAAAAACGCTGTTTCCGAATGTGATTGAAACCCTGGTGGCGCTGGATGAGCTGGTACGTGATGGCTTTCAGGTGATGGTTTATACCAACGACGACCCGGTGATCGCGAAAGAAATGGCGGCACGTGGCGCGGTTGCGGTCATGCCGCTGGCCGCCCCGATTGGCTCGGGCTTGGGCATCCGTAATCCATACAATATTTTGACCATAGTCGAAGAAGCGACGGTGCCGATTTTGGTTGATGCCGGCGTCGGCACGGCCTCGGACGCCGCAATTGCGATGGAGCTGGGCTGCGATGGCGTATTAATGAATACGGCGATTGCGCTGGCTAAAAATCCGGTTCTCATGGCTAGCGCGATGCGTAAAGCGATTGAAGCGGGGCGTGAAGCGTTTTTGGCGGGGCGCATGCCGAAAAAGCGCTTTGCTTCCGCGTCTTCGCCGTTGGATGGCATTTGGTTTTAATTGGTGTTGAAGCTCATATGCAAGCTACTTTTTTCACTTTTCATGATCCAGCGAGCCTTAATGCACCGAATCTACATATTAATCTTTAGCCTTTTTTTCGTGGCGCTTGGTGTGTACGCAGAAGAATTCGATGACATCACAACGTGGCAAGAATCTGTAGTTCCGCCAAAATTTCCGCAAGGGCCTCGTTCGGCGTGGTTTTTTGCGGCCAACCATTCCTCTGTTGAGTGGTACGTTTTCAGCAAAAATGGAAAACCGTCTGCTACAAATCAAGTAACCGTTCAAGCTAATGCGTCGGGAAAACCCGACTTTACCCCGGAAGCCGGACGATTTCGGGGTGCATCAAATTTTGCTGAAGTCGATGACGGTTGGCTGGTTGGCTTTAACCGGGGTGAGTTTGGCGCGGCCATCTATTGGTTCAGTAAAGACGGTACCCGAAATTACCCGGTTTCCAATCATCAGGTTGTGGACTTCTTTTTGCTGCCCGACGGTGTTCATGCGATTGAGGGCCTAGCGCACATGGGCATGTCGAGGGGCTCCGTCGTTAGGATTACTCGACCTCACGGTAATGCGCCGTGGCAGGCCAACACTATTGTGAAGCTGCCTTTTGCACCGTGCGCTATCTCCCTGCGCAAAGACGGAAGTATGGTGATTACATTGTCCTCGTCGTTAGTATCAATCGGGCCAGGTCACAAGATTCACACGCTGCTCGCCGATTTGCCTTGGGGCGGCCTATATCCAAACTCATCAGTGCTGTCATTCGATGAAAAAAAGCTTTTCGTTGGCATGCGGCAATTTGTCGGCGAATTCGATTTTGCGGCTACTAGATTGAAATTTGTCCTCCCATCGAGCAGGTTCCTAAATGTACTTCCCAAAGAGGACGAGGAACGAATGCTCAGGCAATACGACGAATAAGTCCGGCCTAGTAGAGCGGCGGGCCAATTTATAACTAAGTTATTGGTGTTATCGAAAACCTTTATACGTCGATAACTTAGCTATACCTTTTCGCGCCACTAAAGCAAAACCTGCCGAGTCGAGCCCAAAAACGCGTGAATTTCGCGCTCGACTTTGCTATCAATCATGTATTCCGGCCGTTGCCCATTTGGGCAAAGTAAGCTGGGCGTTGTGCCGAACAGTCGGCAAATCAGCGGGCGCTCGGCGTAAATTTCGCAGCCGTGCATGCCCAAATACGGGCAGCTCAGTTCGCTGAGTGCAGCGTCATGTTCGGCATCTGATTTTACTGGCAGGCGCGACATTTCTTCGGAGGACACCGTCACCGGCCCACAGCAGTCATAGCAGCCTTTGATACAGCTAAAGGTCGGGATTTTTGTCCGTAATTGGTTGATTTTTCGGTCGTTATTGGTCATTGGCCGAGCTTAACCGCTTACAGTACGCATCAGAAACTGTTTTCCAGAATTGCACGACGCTTGCTTAGGTCACTGTCGCCACCGTTAGGCTGATTTTCAAGCCCAGCGCTTTCGCCAATGCTTGTACGGTCGCAAAACTGGGGTTACTGTCGGGTGCTAGCGCTTTGTAAACCCCTTGACGGCTCAGCCCGGCATCGCGTGCCAGCGCAGAACGATTGCGCGCGCGCGCGACCAAACTCAATGCGTCAATAATCAAAACTGGGTCTTCCAATTCATTGCAGGCATCTAAATAGGCGGCAATATCAGCCTCGCTTTTCAAATGATCCGCGGTGTCGTAGACGCGGAAACCTTTAGGAATGTGCTTCATCGTTTACTCCTTCCAAGTCGCCGCAATTCCAATCGCGGCAGTAATGTCGTCTTGCTGAGTATTCTTATCGCCGCCGCAGAGCAACAGCAGGATCCGTTCGCCGATTTGTGTGTAGTACACACGATAGCCCGGCCCAGTGTCGATTTTGAGTTCGCAAATGCCACGCTGCAGCACACGGTGCTGTCCGGGATTACCCAGGGCCAGTCGACGCACCCGCGCCTCGATCCTAGCCTTCGTCTGGCGATCCCGAAGTGAATCGAACCACTCAACATAAATGTCACTTTGAACGAGTTGAATCATTCCGATAGTGTAAACGCCAGCTGTCATTTGCTCAAGGTGCTTCAAATCTGGCGCGCATACTGGCGTTGGCGGCTACCATTCAGAAATCCAGAACGACGCGTTTGGCGCAGTAGCTTTCAGTTCCGCTCGACCATCGGAAAGCAAGTCCAGCTGGATTTTTTCTCCTGGTTTGATGCCAAGATGTTGAAGAATATCTTTCCGAAAGCTAACTTGACCACAGAAAAACGATCTCTACTACAGGTTGGCGGTTAACAATACTTCGAGAAACTGCGCCTTGGCGGGTGACTGGGTGCAAATAAAAAAGACACAAACGGTGAGTAAAAACTCACTGTTTGTGCCCCTAAATGTCAGTCGCTAAACGCCGAAAAACCTCGTCCTCGTCTCGCAACTTATCCGCATCTGGCGGATTGCTGCCCTAACTATGCAGCAGGTGCTGCTTCAGACGCAGGTGCAACATCTGCAGCTTTGATTGCATAACGCTTGCGGAATTTGTCGACACGACCGCCGGTTTCGATGGTCTTGTGCTTGCCGGTGTAAAACGGGTGCGACTTGCTGGAAACATCAATTTTGACTAACGGGTAGGTTTCGCCGTCGGTCCACTTGACCGTTTCTTTGGTTTTCTTGGTCGACTTCGTCAGGATGGCGAAGTCCGTGGTCACATCTTGAAACACGACCGCGCGGTATTCGGGGTGAATGCCTTCTTTCATGGCTTTTGCGTCCTGCAAAGTGGTGATTGAAAAATATCTGTAATCGGTGGAGCGTTGGACTTTAGTGGCGTATGCATCCTATGCAATTACCAAAAAGGTCGCGAAATATAGCGGAGAACATGCTGAACGGTCTAGTGCTTGAGTTTTCAATGTTCATCCGCCGCATTTAGGGCAAACTTTGACATTCTGGGCAAAAATACAGCCGTCTACCCGCAAGCTCGATGCGTTCAATCATGCTGCCGCACTGATAGCACGGGCGGCCAGCGCGCTCAAACGCGGCGAACCGGTAGCCTTCGTAGGGCGCGCCATCGCCTTGTAATATGCCTGCGATCGCTGCTTCATTGGTGACGCCCCCGGTTGCGTAACTGCGCCGCGCCACGCTAAGCAATTGCTCGGCTAATCGCTGCCGCTCTGTATCACGCAAATCTTTGGGCCGAACATTAGGGTGCAGCCCAGCGTAAAACAGTACCTCGGTGCGCAGATAGTTGCCCATGCCGGCCAGAAATGCTTGATCCAACAGCAGCCCAGCCAGCGATTTTCCAGCAAAACGCGCACTGGACAGCCTTTGCTCAAGCACCGCCACCTTGAGCTTTGCATCCAATATATCCGGGCCCAGCTTGCGCAAAAACGGGTGTTCATGCAGTGACTCAGTTCGCCAGACAGAGATATCGGAAGCACTGAACAGAAATACTGCAACCTTTTCGGTATGGATCGCCAGCCTTAAATCACGCGTGGTTTTCGGCACTTTGCCGCGCTGGGCGATTTTCCAAACGCCATACAGCTGATTGTGGCTATAAATGCTCAAGCCGCAGGCAAAATGCGTCAATAACGCTTTGCCGTGGGTTGCAAAGCCGGTGATGCGACTTGCAGCCAGCGCGGCCTCGTGCTCTTTCAGCACCGCAAACTTAAACCACACTTTGGTCAGCGGCTTGTTAGCAATCGCTGCCTGCAATAAATCAGCAGCACGCCTTATTTCTGGCCCTTCAGGCATAGCACATTGAACTCGTTGGACAAACTAGAGTTTGCCAATGGCGCTGAAAACGGCGCGTGCAGAAAATAATTGTTACGCCGGGCCTGGTTTTCACATCTCGTCCATTGCCGAGCCATAGGCTAAAACTTTATAGTCTAACCACGCGATCTGCGTCGTCGACCATAACGGTCATGTGATGAAAACCTTTCTTCCACCCAAAGCGAAACCACAGCTGCCCGGGCGCGCGAGGTATGGAACAGCGGTAAAGCTGGAACTGGGTGATGCGGTTTGGGAAAACGCTTTGATCGCGCGTGGTGCGCTGGCGATATTTAATGGCTGCGCCACCGAGCACGAGTTTATTGTTTCAGCAAATCGTTCGATCTCAAACTCAGGTTTGAAAAGATTTTTCATTGCCCTTGCGTGCGTGTGCCTAGCCGTTGCTGGGGTGAGCTACCTTCAAGGCAATGTTTTGGTGCCGATGTTTGTAATTATTGATTTGGCGATCATCTGCACGGCGATTTTGGCAGTAGCACGAGCCAGCACGGCGACTGATACGTTATATGTCGACGATGCGGCCGGGCTTTTGTGGGTGCGCGCAATCGGCAAGCGCTCTAGGACACAACAGTCGTTCAACATCCGCTGGGTACGCCTGCAAATTGAGGGCCCGATAGACGCACGGCGAATTTATCTCACCGCCAGCGGCCGTTCGGTCGAAATCGGTAGTTTTTTGAACCATGAACAACGCGTAAGCTTGGCAAATCAACTAAAAAGCTTTCTTGAGTTGGCTAAAGCGCGCGCACTTAACTAAACTGTAGGGCTATGGAACCAGGTCACAATGCGATGAATACAAAAATGAAGGCAGCAATTGGAGCAATTTTCAGTTTCGGTAGCGCTTGCGCCTGGGCAAACCCACATCGCTGGCAATTGAATATGACCGAAGGCGTCACTGAAGTCAGCCGCGCCGTGCAGGTTTTGCACATGCAGATTTTCTACATCTGCGTGGTGATCGGCGCCCTGGTTTTTGGTGCGATGTTTTATTCCATGTATAAATTCCGCAAATCTAAAGGTGCGGTTGCCGCGACTTGGAGCCATTCAACCGTCGCTGAAATCATTTGGACTGTGGTTCCCATCGTGATTTTGGTGGTGATGTGTATTCCAGCCACGCGCGTGCTGTATCAAATGTATGACACTAGCAAGCCGGAAATGACGGTCGCGGTTACCGGCTATCAATGGCTTTGGGAATACGAATACCAAGGCGAAAACGTTAAAATTTCTTCGCGGCTAGATCGCCCTTCGGATCAAACGCGCCGGCTCAAGTCTGGGCGCGATCCTTACGCGGTTGACGACTATCTGATTAACGTCGATAACCGTTTGATTCTTCCCATTGACACCAAAATCCGCTTTGTTGTGACCGCTGACGACGTGATCCACGCATGGTGGGTGCCTGCTTTTGCAATCAAACAAGACGCGGTTCCGGGCTTTATCAACGAGGCTTGGACTAAAATTGATGAAGTCGGCGTGTATCGCGGCCAATGCGCAGAACTCTGTGGCAAAGACCACGGCTTTATGCCGATTGTTGTCGAAGCAGTCACCAAAGCAGAATTTCAAACGCGCTTAGCGCAGATGCGTACGGAGCAAAATCCGCTCGAGCCGCAGCCCGTACTCGCCGGAGCGCCAGCGCTCACTGCATCGTCATTCGAATAGATTACTAGAGGTCAATAATATGGCACACGCAAGCACGCATGACGATCACGCGCATGGTCACGACGATTATGACGATCACGGGCACAAGCCCATAGGTTTTATGGATCGTTGGGTTTACACCACGAACCACAAAGATATCGGCACGATGTATTTGTTGTTCTCCTTGCTGATGTTTTTTATCGGCGGGGCAATGGCATTAGTGATTCGCGCTGAGTTGTTTCAGCCTGGACTGCAGTTGGTGCACCCGGAGTTTTTCAATCAAATGACCACGATGCATGCGCTCGTGATGATTTTCGGTGCGGTCATGCCGGCCTTCGTGGGCCTTGCCAATTGGTTAATCCCGATGATGGTGGGCGCGCCGGATATGGCGCTGCCACGGATGAATAATTGGTCCTTCTGGATCATGCCGTTTGCTTTCACCTTGCTGCTGTCGACCTTGTTTATGGACGGTGGTGGCCCAGCTGGTGGGTGGACACTCTACCCACCGTTGAGCCTGCAGGGCGGCGATAGCTTTGCCTACGTCATTTTCGCTATCCACATGATGGGCGTCAGTTCGATCATGGGTGCAATCAACATTATTGCGACCATTCTTAATATGCGTGCGCCGGGCATGGATTTATTGAAAATGCCGGTGTTTGTTTGGACTTGGTTGATCACCGCATTTTTGCTGATCGCAGTGATGCCAGTGCTTGCAGGCGCAGTCACTATGCTGCTGACCGACAAGTTTTTCGGCACCAGTTTCTTCAATGCGCTCGGCGGCGGGGACCCGGTGATGTTCCAACACATCTTCTGGTTCTTCGGGCACCCAGAGGTTTACATCATGATTTTGCCAGCCTTTGGCATAGTCTCTGAAATCATTCCTACCTTTGCGCGCAAACCACTGTTTGGCTATCAGGCCATGGTGTATGCGACCGCTTCGATCGCATTTTTAAGCTTTATCGTGTGGGCGCACCACATGTTTACTGCGGGCATGCCGCTGGGTGGTGAGCTATTTTTTATGTATGCAACGATGCTGATTGCGATTCCGACCGGCGTGAAAGTATTTAACTGGGTTAGTACAATGTGGAAGGGTTCGATGACCTTCGAAACGCCGATGTTGTTTGCAATAGCGTTTGTCATTCTGTTCACCATTGGCGGCTTTTCTGGGCTGATGCTGGCGATTGTGCCGGCGGATTTTCAATACCATGACACTTACTTTGTAGTCGCGCACTTCCACTATGTTTTAGTTACCGGCGCGATTTTTAGTTTGATGGCGGCGGCCTACTTCTGGCTGCCAAAATGGACTGGACGTATGTACAACGAAGGCATGGGTAAAGCGCATTTTTGGCTCAGCACCATCTCCGTCAATGTGTTGTTTTTCCCGCAACACTTTCTCGGCTTGGCCGGCATGCCGCGCCGCATCCCCGACTACAACGTAATGTTTGCTGATTTCAACATGATCAGTTCGGTGGGTGCCTTTGCGTTTGGCTTTAGCCAATTATTGTTTGTCTATATCGTTTGGGACTGTGCCTACGGCCGTAAACGCGAGAAGGCAAGCAATCAAGTATGGGAAGGTGCGCGCGGGTTAGAGTGGACACTGGCATCGCCACCGCCTTACCACAGCTTCGAGACGCCACCTAAGATTGAGCCGTGGATGCTGGCGCACAGCGACGTCGGGCATTAACGGGCATTAAGTTGATGAATGATACTCAGCCCGCTTCAACGGTTGCGACGCGCCGCGCTTCTGCGCGTCGCACTGCTGCGGTGTTAGGCGTGGTGGCTGTTTTGGTGTTCGTCGCGTCTATTTTGAATGCGATGAGTATCATTTGACCGCGAAAAATTCAGTTGAACTGACAATGCACGCAAACGTAAGTGTCCTTGGCACCGTGGCAAAGCCGGATCACCGTAAAATTGTAAAAAAGACGCTGCTCATGTGTGCGGGCGCGTTTGGTTTTTGCTTTGCGATGATCCCGCTGTATTCAATTTATTGCGAAATTACCGGCGCGAACGGTAAGACAGGGAAAATGAACCCGGCAGCGATTGCGGCAGTTGACCGTACGCGCTCGGTGCAGGTCGAGTTTTTGACTGCGGTCAATTCCGGCCTATCTTGGCAATTTAAGCCAGAATTATCGAAATTAGACGTTCATCCGGGTGAGCTTGCCACTGCCTATTTTGTTGCGACCAACAATACCGCTGAGGCCATTGTCGGCAATGCAGTGCCCAGTGTTGCTCCAAATGCGGCCTCAATCTATTTCAATAAAACCGAATGCTTTTGTTTTACCGAACAAATGCTCAAGCCTGGCGAATCGCGCCGCATGCCGGTACGATTTATTGTTGATTCGGCGATGCCGAAAGAAATCTCGGTCTTGACGCTAGCCTATACGTTTTATCGAAACGAAACGGCGACGCAGGCCTACAAAACGCAGGCTTTAAAGCTGGGTTTGCATATTTCACCGATACAACTAAAAACGCACGAAAGGTCTTAAGCTGCTTGGTGGTTTGGCTTTAACGCAGCACGAGCAGCGTGACCACACCCGATACAGCTGCGAAAAATACCGCCGCAAGAATCGCAAGCTTACCGTTTGAGAATTCGTGAGCAGCTTCAGCGCGCTTCAAAAAACTCGCATCTCTGCGAGCTGTAATCCCTACTTCTAAATCCCTATCGGCGCTCATTTTTTAACGGCGCTACGCTCAATCAATTCTTTTTGCACCAAGAAATCAACCACTTCCAAGGATCGCTCTTGCGGCTTACCGCTCAATACCGTCACACGATATTTGCCAGCAACGATAAATTCGGGCGTGCCACCAATTTCATAGCGCGGCAAGATTGCTTCATTCTGTTTTAGCTTTTGCGATACCGAAAAGGAATTTGCGGTAGCAACAAACATCTCTGGCTTCACGCCAAAGGCGACCAAGCTTTTTGCAATCACGTTGAGATCGGTGGAGGGCTGGCGCCCAGACTCAACGTCTTTGAACATCGCTCGTTGGGTTTTATCCGCGATTCCCAAAGCTAGAGTCGCTAAATGCGCGCGCGCTAAAGTTTGCAAGCCTGGATTGCCGAAGGTGGCGTGAATGCCGCGAAACTCGACCGCAGCGGGTTTGGTTTTTTTCCAAACCGTCAACACTGATTCCATGTGTGCGCAGTGTATGCAGCCGAATTGAAAAACCTCGACAACCTCAACCTTGCCTTTTGCAACTTGGGTGGGCTGCTGCGCCTTCAATCTAAAGTAATCAATGTTTTCAACAAATGCCTGACTAAATGCAGACGCAGAAAACGCCAGCGCAGTCGCCGCGATTAAAGAACGAAACATATTATTTAGCCTTTTTGCGGAGCAGTGCGTTCAGACGCTGCTTTTGCGATCAGAAAGTTCAACAGCGCGGGGACTTTCTCTATGCCGCCGGCCGAGGTCACATCAAAACTGTATTTGCCGTCAATGACCAGTGTTGGCGTGCCAGCAACTTCATAGCGCGGGGTTAATTCCATTACACGCTTGAGTTTCCCTTCCATGCCTTGGGCTGTGAATGCGTCAGTAAACTGCTTTGCGGTGACGCCATAGGCGGCGTACCAACTCGCCATTTCATCGACATTGGCAAATTTCTTGTTTTGCTCATAGATCGCTTTGAAAAGCGCACCATGCGTTTTCTCAACGATATTTAGTTGTTCCGCCGCGTAGTAGGCGCGCGCATAGACTGCCCAACTTTCTTGAAATATCGCTGGCAGCGCCGTAAATTTTGCGTTCTTGGGCATATTTTTGCGCCATGCCTCCATCGTTGGCTCAAGATGAGCGCAGTGTGAGCAGGCATAGCTAAACACTTCAAGGACTTCAATCTGGGCACCTGATCCAACCGGCATCGGCTGCTTTAAGCGCGTGAACTGCACACCTTCTTGATAAAGCGCTTGCCCAAAGGCAGCCACTGAAACAAACAACCCTGCAACAATGGACAGCGCCGTGCGTCGGGAAAACAAAGTCATTTAAATTACTCCATGGTGCGAAATGCTGGGTTTCGTACCAACATCCGAGAAAAAGTTTATGCGTTGCTGAAAGCAAATGCCTTTTGATTCAACGCGCGTTAAGTAAAAAATACTAGCGCGAAGCTAGTTACGCCAAAGCTTAAGTCAGTGTCGCGATTACTCAGCCGCGTGCATCCCTTCTAGGTAGCTTGCTAGTGCTTCAATATCGGCATCGGATAGATTTTTCGCAACCTGCGACATAATTTGCTTATTTGCGGAGTCATCTTTGCCATAAACCATGCCCGAACGAAATCGTTCCAGCTGCGTTTTTGAATAGCTCGCATGCTGTCCAGCAATCGCGGGATATTTCGCCGCAGGGTTGCCACGACCGCTCGGGCCGTGACAACCCATGCAAGACGGTACGCCTACGCTGGCACCGCCGCGATAGAGCGCTTGACCGCGCGCGACGAGTGACTCATCGCTAATACCGGCGCGTACTTTTTGTGTCGCAAAATAGGCCGCGACGTCGTACATGTCTTGATCCGACAAAAGACCCGCTTGCGCGGCCATAATCGCATTTTCACGTTCGCCAGACTTAAACATATGCAGATGGCGCACTGAGTAATCGGCATGCTGGCCTGCAATCTTGGCAAATGCGGGGTCGACACTATTGCCATCAATCCCGTGGCATGCCACGCACGCTGCACTCTTAGCCTGCCCGGCTTCGGTATTTCCTATTAGGGCTGGCATGGCCAGTGCGGCGGCGGCAAATACTGACGTATGAACGCCAAATGCCAGAAAAGCTGCTAAAAAAGAAAGACGCATGAATAACCCTTTAAACTAAATTCGGTGGGCGTGAAAAGTCTCGCCGCAAGGCGACACGGAAAAACAACAGCAATTTGATATTCGCAGTGATGATTGCAATGCAAATAACC
>JANNYA010000033.1:0-6989 GCA_031409855.1 Rhodanobacteraceae bacterium
CGATAACAACTTGCACAAGTTGAGATAGCCGGTGCGATTTTGACAAAGCAGCGTGAAGCGAAAACGCGGCGCGCCAACCTCGCCCGTCTCAGCGCGCAACCAACAATCGGCACCAACGATCGGCTTAATGCCGGCCGATTCAGCGGCTTTGAAAAATTTTACCAGCGCAAAAAGATTCAGCTCATCAGTGATTGCGATCGCTGGCAAAGCAAAGGCTTTGGCTTGCTTTAACAGCTCGTCCAAACGGATGGTCGAATCGACCATGGAATATTCAGAATGTATCCGCAGCGGGACATACGTTTGTGGCGTTGAACTCATCGACTGAGAATTTGCGGCGGGCAAGTTTTCACGCGTAAAACCGACATCACGACGCGCGACTGAAATGCTCACAGTGAATCCGGCGATTACGTCGATAAACATCATCAGCGTGACTAACAAAAATGGCGTGTTGCCGGCTGCGGCGGCAAGCAAAAATTCCAGCAATGCGATAACGAACAACGTCAGGGACAAAACGTGATCCAGAATCGAGCTGTTGCCGGTGCGCGTGGATTTTAGAATTTCGAAATACAAAAACACCAAACCAACCAAAACCGATAAATCACCTGCCGTTAGGGTAAAACTTGCGCCAGAGGGCAGCGTCGCGCTAAAAACCTGCGCGCTCAAACCACCATCGACGGTGAACATCAGCAAGTTGATCAGCAAGAAAGGGATGAGCAGGAGCGGAAATGCGGCCATGGGGGATGCGACTATCGATTCGGCTCAAGAGCATAACAGTATGATCAAGCCGTTCGTCTTGGGCCTGTCGAGAGGGCATGGAAGTTCGTCATTCCCGCGTGCTTTGGGCGGGAATCCAGCGGGATCAATTCGTAACGCCAAAGTAATTTGTGCTTCGCGCAAAATTGTGCTGGATCCCCGACTAAAACATTCGGGGATGACGATCCGTCAGTTTGAATGGCACCCTGTCGACAGGGAATGGAAGTTCGTCATTCCATCGTGCTTTTGGCGGGAATCCAGTGGGATCAATTCGTAACGCCAAAGTAATTTGTGCTTCGCGCAAAAATGTGCTGGATCCCCGACTAAAACATTCGGGGATGACAAACCACAGCAGTCAATTCGTTTTGACTAGGCAAAAAAAACCCCGGCAGGCCGAGGTTTTTTGCGCCGTTGACCAGCGCCGTCGATTTAACCCATTTACATAGGTGGCTCAATCACTTGAGCGGTGTCACCGACGCGGCTTGTAAGCCCTTTGGGCCCGTCGTGACATCGAAGTTCACTTTTTGACCTTGTTGCAGCGTACGAAAACCCGCACCGCCAACAGCCGAGTAATGAACAAAAACATCTTCGCCGCCGTTATCTGGCGCGATGAACCCAAAGCCTTTAGCGTCGTTAAACCACTTAACGGTACCGGTCTGCATATTCTGACAACCTTTAAAAAACTGAACAATCAATTTGAGTGATGTGCGGATGCGCGCCCTACCTGAATGCGGCCAAAAGCTAACGACAAAATAGCTAGCAAATACAACAGCAAAAGGCAAAACGGAGGCAATTAACACGCATTCATTATGCACTCAGCCGACAAAAAAGGTTAATAATCGGCCCAATTGACTATGTAAATTAATGTAACTCGATGAACTTTTCACTCAAAGCAAACAATGCATTGGCGCCGAACCTGCAGCCGAAGCAATTTAGCGAATCCGAGCTATTTGATCTGCTGTTAAGATCGGGCACATGACAAGAATAATCGCGGTTACTAATCAAAAAGGCGGCGTGGGTAAAACCACAACCTGTGTCAATTTATCATCGGCGCTAGCACAGCTCAATAAGCGGGTGCTGCTGATCGATTTTGACCCGCAAGGCCATGCAACGATGGGCTCGGGCGTCGATAAAAAAAGCGCCAAACCCACCGGCTACGAAGTGTTGCTGGACGAAGTTCCGCTGGCACAAGCCTTGGTGTCGCTGCCGCACGGTTATGATTTATTGCCTGGCAATGGCGATCTAACCGCCGCTGAAGTGCGTTTGATGCCGCAACCAGGCCGGGAAATTCGCCTGAAACGGCAATTAGAAACGGTGGCAGGGCAGTATGATTTTGTCTTGATCGATTGCCCACCCAGTTTGGGAGTGCTGACGCTAAACGCCTTGAGCGCCGCAGATTCGGTGCTCATCCCAATTCAATGCGAATTTTATGCGCTCGATGGCCTGACGCAGTTACTCGACACGATTAAAGCGGTGCGCGCAACCGTAAATGGGCAATTGCAGATGGAAGGCTTGCTGCGCACCATGTTTGACCCGCGCAACAATCTTTGCGCCGATGTATCTGCCCAGCTTGAACGGCATTTTGGCGACAAAGTTTTTGAAGCCGTTATTCCGCGCAATGTTCGCTTGGCCGAAGCGCCCAGCCACGGCCAGCCGATCATGCAATATGACAAAACCAGCCGAGGTGCCCAGGCGTATTTGGCACTTGCTGAAGAAATCGTTGTGCGCAACAAAGTCGGCAAAGCGGCATCGGCTAAAAATGCGCAGGCAAAACGCGACACGAGTAAAAATTGATGATGACTAAAAATGAATTATGGCAATCACTGGTAATGCTCAAGGACCGGCGATGATGAAAAAACGAGGCCTAGGCCGCGGGCTCGACGCACTACTCGGTGATGCCCTGGTGAATTCCGCGCACGAAGCGCAATCGCACAACACCATCGTTGAAATCCCATTGGAGCAAATTCAACCGGGAAAATATCAACCGCGCACGCATTTTGATGTCGATAAGCTCAATGAACTAGCCGCTTCGATCAAATCTCAAGGTCTAGTGCAGCCGGTGGTGGTGCGCCAGCTCAAAGGCAATAGCTTTGAGCTAATCGCTGGCGAACGCCGCTGGCGCGCAGCGCAAATCGCTGAACTACGGCAAATACCCGCGATTGTTCGCGTCGTGCCGGATCAAGCCACGATCGCGATGTCGTTGATTGAAAATATCCAACGCGAGAATTTAACGCCGATTGAAGAGGCGCAAGCGCTCAAACGCCTGATCGATGAATTTGATTTGACGCATCAGCTTGCTGCAGACGCAGTTGGCCGCTCACGCGCCGCGGTCAGCAATTTGCTGCGTTTGCTTGAGCTAGCCCCGGCGGTTCGTGTGCTGTTAGATAACGCGAAAATTGATATGGGGCATGCGCGCGCGCTGCTCAGCCTAGATGGAAATAAGCAAACCATGTTGGCGAATCGCGTGATTGACGAAGGCTTGAACGTCCGGCAAACCGAATTTGAGGTGCGCAAGCTCTTGCAAGCACCCTTACCAAACAAGGCAAACGCGTCGAAAAAGGCGGATCCGAACATCGCCGCCTTGGCGCAAAGTTTGAGCGAAAAGCTGGGCGCGCGCGTATCGATTGAGCACATCAGCAGCAAAGTCGGCGGCGGCAAAGGCAAACTGGTGATTGGCTATTCGAGCCTAGACGAGCTGGATGGCATTTTGGCGCGAGTAAAATAGATGGCAAATTCAGGAATAACCGCATCCAATTTGCCCAGGCTAGGCGCTGGCACAAAAATTTTGCTGGGCGTTTCCGGCAGTATTGCTGCCTATAAAGCATGTGAATTGACGCGTCGACTTACTGAGCTAGGCTGCAGCGTGCGCGTGGTGCTGACTGAAAACGCCGAACGGTTTGTATCAGCAACGACGTTTCACGCATTAAGCGGCGAAAGCGTGCGCAGCAGTTTGTGGGACAGTCACGCCGAGGCAGCCATGGGCCATATCGAACTGGCGCGCTGGGCTGACTACTTGCTGATTGCACCAGCATCCGCCAGCACGATTGCCAAACTGGCGCACGGGTTATGCGATGACCTTTTGGGCACGCTCGCGCTGGCGACAACGGCGCAATTGGCTATTGCGCCAGCGATGAATCAGCAGATGTATGCGCATAAGTCAGTGCAGAGCAATCTGTTGCAGCTGCAATCACGCGGCGCACTGATTCTTGGCCCAGCCAGTGGCGCGCAGGCCTGTGGCGATATTGGCTCAGGCCGCATGTTGGAAGCGCACGAGATCATCAGTGCTCTGCAGGCGCACGCCGCTACTGAAGTGACTAATTTGAGTGCTTTACATGGCAAAGTTGTAGTGATTACCGCCGGGCCAACCTATGAGGATCTGGACCCGGTACGTTATTTAGGCAACCGTAGCAGCGGCAAAATGGGTTTTGCGATTGCGCAAGCGGCAGCGGCAGCCGGTGCGGAAGTCAGCTTGATCGCTGGCCCCTGTGCTTTGTCGACCCCGGCTGGCGTTGCACGAATCGATGTGCGGGACGCACGTTCGATGCACGCGCAAGCACTTTCCGCAGCACCCGGTGCAGACCTATTTATCGCCGCCGCCGCTGTTGCGGACTATCGCCCCGCCCAGCAAAGCCTGCAAAAAATCAAAAAAACTACCGATGAGACGCAGATTACGCTGGTAAAAAATCCTGACATCATTGCCGATGTCAGCGCTGCAGTCAGCGGAAAAGCAAAGCGGCCGCTGCTAGTTGCTTTTGCCGCTGAAACGGAAACGGTGCTGGAAAATGCGCGGGCCAAACGCATTCGCAAAGGCGTGGATTTTATTGCGGCGAATCACGTAGGCCCAGGGCTTGGCATGGAAGCCGAGAGCAACGCCCTAGTGCTCATTGGTGCCGATACCGAGCTTGAGCTTGGCTTTGCAGATAAATCGTTGCTGGCCAGGCGCCTTCTGCAAGCACTAGCACCTTATCTTAGGCCAAGCCAATGACCAACATCATCAGCGATGCCGCGATAAAAACACTGCAACTTAAAATCCTTGACCCGCGTATCGGCACGCTCTGGCCAATGCCGAGCTACGCCACCACCGCAAGCGCTGGCATGGATTTACGCGCCTGCCTCGCACAAGACTTAACCCTTGCACCCGGCGAAACCGCGATGGTAAGCGCTGGAATTGCAGTCTATTTAAGTGATCCAAATTTTGCTGCCGTGCTTTTGCCACGCTCAGGTTTAGGCGCAAAAGGCTTAGTGCTAGGGAATTTGGTCGGTTTGATCGACGCGGACTATCAAGGGCCAATCACCATGGCATGTTGGAACCGCTCAAATGCCGCATTAACGATTCAACCGGGTGACCGAGTTGCGCAATTGATGGTATTGCCGATTGCACGGGTAGGCTTTGAAATTGTTGATGAATTTATTGCGACCGGACGCGCTAGCGGTGGCTATGGGCATACTGGTGTGCGCTGATGTGTTTTCCCAAGCCGCAATCGCGGCAAAAATATAATGGACTGTATAAGTTCGGGGAGTGCAAGTTCGGTTACGCACGGCATGCAGACGTGGCAAGATTCACACATTAAAGCCCGCTGGGTCCGCAGCAACCCGATTTGAGGGATAAAAAGAGTATATGGCTAAAAAAGTAACCGTCGGCGAACTCGCAAAACGCGCGCAAGAAGCCGCTAATTCACCGCAGCAACATAAGGAAACGCAACCCGCGATTTTTATGTTGGGGATCGGCGCGGGCCTGTTATTTGCCGCGATCTGCCTGTGGCAGGCGCTCGGCATATTCCAGGCCAGCAGTGCCGTTGCCAACGCGCAAGACCTGGCGCAACAGCTTTCAACAGAACTTGCAGCAGTATCGCAAAAAGCCCGTAGCAATATCGAGCAGGCCGCCAAAAACTCCGAGGTGCTCAAGCTAGTTACCGAAACTGAAGCCTTTAATCCCAACACAGCGCGCGCCGAAATACTTAAGCTGATTCCTGAATGCCGCGATGCGGATGTCATTCGCGGCAGTGATGTGAACGCGGCACTGGGCGGACGCTACGCGGAATTTGGTTTTGCCAAAAGCGACGTGCTCTTGGAGGCTCAGCAATCCGGCAAAATCGTGCCTGCGCAACTGCACATCGAAAAGGACAAGAGCTTTAGCCTCGTTTTGGTGGCGCCAGTGAAGCAAGGCGAGATCACCCTAGGCTACGTGCTGGGGAAATTTCCGGTTGAAAAAATTATTACCCAACTGCGCGCGTTCAACGGCAGCGGGACTGTCGCATTGCAACAAACCGGCACCAACGATCCGATCACCATGCTGAGTAGCGGCACCGGAGCAACGAGTGCTGGCTCAACGTCAGTTGCTGGCAGTCGACTGTTGTTCGCTTGGGGTGCGGCTGACGCGTATGCGCCGCTGCCGTTCGCGGGCCTCATCCCGACGTTGTTGTTTGCTTTGCTTGGCCTAGGTTTTGCCGGGCTATTGGCCTATATACGTCTGCGCCCATCGTTGTTGGGCGAGATGAAATCCAAGCTCTTGACCCCATCCACCGAAAAAGTCCCCGAAGCGAAGGCACGCCCAACGAGTACGCGCGCGGATGAAATGCTAAAAGAGCAAACCAGTGCCAAAATAGCCGTCGTAAAAGCGGCCGAAGCAGCTGTTTTGCCGCCCGAGCCGGATCGTGTTAGTGCGCCGCGCGCGCTACCAAACGTCACGGTTAGTCGCAGTATTTTTCGTGCCTATGATATTCGTGGCGTGATTGGCAGCACCTTAAACGAAGGTGTTGCCGAGCTTTTGGGGCGCGCGCTAGGCTCAGAAATTATTGAGCGCGGTTTGAAAGAAATGGCGGTCGCGCGCGACGGACGCTTGTCCGGGCCGGCACTGAGCGCAGCCTTGATTCGAGGACTTCGAGCTACTGGTTGTAACGTGATCGATCTGGGCGCGGTGCCCACTCCGGTGCTGTATTTCGCGACCTATCAGCTCAACACGGGCAGTGGCGTCATGGTCACCGGCTCGCACAATCCGCCGGACTACAACGGTTTTAAAATGATGATTGGCGGTGAAACACTTGCCGAACAGTCTATTCAAGATTTGTATACCCGAATCAGTGCCACGCGTTTTACCGAAGGCGCTGGCTCACTGCAGTCGATGGACGTAACTGAAGAATACATCGACAAAATCAGTGGCGATATCCAATTAGAAAATCCGCTGCGCGTCGTCGTCGATGCCGGTAACGGCATTGCTGGCGGCATTGCACCAAAAC
>JANNYA010000034.1:0-6821 GCA_031409855.1 Rhodanobacteraceae bacterium
TTTGACTATCGCTGCGCAACGCGACGCGCTGTAATGCTTGGTCGCGCCGTTCTTGACTATATTTTGCTTGCTTTTTCATGCTATTTTCCTTGTCGACCTATGAATGTTATCTTAGGTGACAAGTAGTTTGTCAGATGGGGAAGTTAGAGAAGGGCTCTACTGTGCACTCCACAGCTAGAGTCCTTCACCCCTGTCAGCATAGACGTCAAACAAAATAGGTTGCGCGCAAATTATTTTGTTTGCTGTTTCAACGGTCGCCAGAACCGCAATCTGGAACAAGCCCAATCTGCGCAAGGGCTGAATACGCAGAGCGAAGTCCATCCAGCAACACCACCCGTCGGGATCATGCCCAGCGGGCGTGCTCTCTCGATTTAACCGTCTAGGAGAGTCACCATGCACAAGCAATTTTCAAATGTTCGAGCCTTGAATCGCGCAGCGGAACAATTAATCGCGCCGCAAGATCCAGTCGAAGCACTCAATGCAGTTGTTCTTGAATGTTCGGAACTCAAGCAAAATCTAAAAGCAATGTTTGCGGCTCATTCAGCGCAATCGGCGTGGCTTGAAATCCTTCAAAAACACCTGGATGCGCGCATTGATAAGGTTGAGCGATCGGTCAAACCAAGCAAATTGCCTGGCGTTCTTATCGCTGCAGCGGCGCTGGCGTTTTCTGCTGGCATCGCGTCGAGCTACTTGCAAATGATCTTTTGATTGAAGCCAAATCGCCCTGAACCGGCGGTTTGTTTTCTCCACGTCAGACGACTCGCATCGTCAGTTTTACCAACCCGTCGGGAACACTCCCGAACGGGGTTGTTCTTCGGCTTCACCAGGAGAGCAACACCATGACCCATGAACTATTTGGCGAACCTATTTCGACCTATACACGCGCGCAAGCGATTGAAGATGGCGTTTTAGTCGACATTACCGAACAGGCAAGACGGCAACGGTTCGTTTTTCCAATGGCGATGACGAGTGCGCTGTGGAACAGCTGCAACGCCGAGAACACCGAGAACCTTAGACAGATTCTGGCGCAACTGCATCTCGAAATAAAAAAGGCGGCACCAGGTTGCGATCAGCTCAAATTTCTCACGTTGGGTTTCACGATTAAGTGTGTCGTCGGCCCTGGGGATGATCCAAGGCCCGTGATGACGTTGATGCTGCAAGATGAAGATTAACCGCGCAAAGCAATTGCCATGAATCACGCAACTGGAGAAATACATGGACGAGGAACTTAAACTTAGCTACGCGCTTTCCAAACAACTCGACAGTGCCTATGCACTTGAAACGAGCTATGGCTCGCTGCAGCTCGATGAGGGCATGAAAAAGGCAATTGTGGCCGCTCTACGACCACTGTTGGAAAGGCAACTTGAACGATTAAGGAAGCGGAATTTGAACCGCGCAAGCAGCACGTAAAACGAAGTCTACTTAGCAACACCACCCGTCGGGATCACTCCCTGCGGGGCTTGCTCCCGATTATTTTAATTGGAGAGCAACATGGAAAGCAATGAATTATCAATCGAACGCTTAAACATGAAACTGTTGAGCTGCGTCACCCAATATGATCGCCGCTTGAGTCGCGGAAAGTATTACAACCATTACGCCTTAGGTAGTTATTTTGAAGTCGTTGAAAACATCGTTGGCGATGTCAAAAACGGCAAGGATCTCGTTTTAGCGATTCAAGAACGATCATTGGATAGACTTCGAAGCGCTTTGTTGCGTGCAATTGAAACCCCGCCGCTCGGCGTCAAACTGGGCACTATTTTTGTCGCGTCATGGGGTTACGAACAAACAAATGTTGATTTTTATCAGGTTGTGACTGTTGTGGGGCCTTGGACTATCGAAGTTCGCCAGGTTTCCGGCATTCGTACTGAAAAGCCACTGGCGATGACGGGCACGGTCGTTCCTACCGTCGGCAGCTTTATTGGGGCACCGGAAAGAAAGCGGTTATCCGCTGATTGTCAGTTTAAGGACGGTTGCGCTCACGCGGTATTATGGGACGGCAGCCCGATGCGATGGTCAAGTTACGCGTGATTCCAGCAAGACATATATAACGGGGAACACAAGTTTCAACGGTCGCCAGAACCGTAATCTGGAATAAGCCCAATCTGCGCAGGGCTGAATAAGCAGGCGAAGTCCATCCAGCAACACCACCCGTCGGGATCACTCCCTACGGGCGTGCTCTCCCGATTTATCAATCTAGGAGAGTTACCATGTCAGCAGCAATCGGTTTTGATGTTTTGAGCAATCAGTCACTGCAACAATTGGCACCGGCGGCGTTCGCGCAATCGGCGCACGAAAGTCGCAGTGATCGATACGGATTTGTGCCGACCAGCGAAGTTATCGCCGGTTTGCAGAAAGCGGGTTTTCACCCCACGCATGCCATTCAAGCCAAGTCACGCAATGAAGATCGCCAG
Source organism: Rhodanobacteraceae bacterium (assembly GCA_031409855.1). Classification (GTDB taxonomy): domain Bacteria; phylum Pseudomonadota; class Gammaproteobacteria; order Xanthomonadales; family SZUA-5; genus JANNYA01. The sequence continues at coordinate 2,412 of JANNYA010000034.1, forward strand.
CAGCACACCAAGCACATGCTTCGATTTCGCCGTGAAGGTGAGGCCATTGCCGGCATGGTTCCCGAAGTCGTGATGCTCAACAGTCACGACGGCTCGTCCAGCTATCAGTTAATCGGTGGCTTATTTCGATTTGTATGTTTCAACGGTTTGATGGTGGGTGATATGTATTCCCAAATCCGCGTCATGCACCAAAAAGACCAGGTGCGTGATGTCATTGAAGGAAGCTACACCGTCATCGACGAATCAAGAAAGGCGCTAACGCGTGCGCAGGAAATGGGCAAAGTGATGCTCTCGCAAGACGAGTGTCGATTGCTTGCTACCACGGCACACGCCGAACGTTTTGGCGCATCGGAAATGGCCGGTTGGATCAAGTTGGAACATTTGCTTGCGCCACGGCGTCAAGCGGATACGAACAACGACTTGTTTTCGGTGATGAATCGGATTCAGGAGAATGTGATTCGAGGCGGCGTTAAAGCCTGGGGTCGCGATCGGCTCAATCGGTCAAGTCGGCGCATTACAACGCGTGAAGTGAAAGGCATCGATCAAACGGTGTCGCTCAATCGGGCGCTTTGGAATGCGGCCGAATCCCTGATGCAGCTGAAGGCGGCGTAGATCATGGGCTGGGAATTTTCAAAACAGTGGAAGTGCATCGACGACCTATTGGGGTATTTGGATCGGTCACGTTTTGACAAAGATGTGTAGTTCTAAGCGAGCCTGTGCTCACTGTAGAGGATGGTTTGCGCGTTCGATGGCAGGCCATTTTGCACCGAGGGTACAGCTACGTCATCTGTGATTTGCTGGATCGGGATCGCGGGTGCTGGGGCTACAAAGATATGTCAGACGGCATGGGGCCGACGTACATTTCCTGCGCAGTGAGTGTTCTGGATGCGGCGGATCGTTATCCGGCAAAAACAGAAGAAGCTGTGCAGTGGCGTGCTCGGTGCAGAACGGCGAAATTTTCATGCTCGGCGACTGTTGAGCTTTGTTGATAGACTAGGAGTATGAAAATGACAGATAACGTTGAAAACTTACTGTTGCGTCATTTGGTTGACTTGCGCAACGATGTTGCGACTCTACGATCAGAAATGAAAACAGAGTTTAGTGACGTCAAATCGCGGATCTCAAGTGTTGAACATCAGCTGGTAGGTGTGCACCGCGAACTTGCCGGCTTGCATGAGGATCTTGCAGGTGTGCAAGTACGCCTTGATCGCCACGATGGCAAGCTGCAACGCATCGAAAAACGTCTGGAGCTTTTGCCAGCTTAGTTTGATATGGTTTACACGTATTAAGAAAAACCACCGCTAACCCGGTGGTTTTTTTTCAGGTTTAGAAAACGTTCGTTCGCGCATGCCAATGCGGCTAAGGAATAACCAGCGACTTGCTCGGCTCAATCCAGCCATTCAGAAAGCCACTCTGGCTCATAACTCAAAACCGCCATGCACGCAAAAGCAATGCCCAAGCCGAATAATCCGATGCAAGCGCCGTAGTAAGTTGTGTTTGTGAGATACCACGGGTAGCCAGGCACAACCTCACTCCACGGAATTGTGGATCGGACAGCGATAATCAACTCGCGCAAAAATGCCGACGAGCCAATGAGCGCCGCCGGAATGGCTACACGCCAGCCCACTTCGCGCCACACCATAATCGTCGAGCCTGCTGCAAACAAACCGATTCCGGCGGCCAAAATCGCTTTTCCAGCAGGGCCACCGTAGTTATCAAGAGCGAGAGTGCCGAAGCCAAGCAACAAAAACATTAAAAAGACTGCGCATTTGGTTTGAAAGTCATCTGAATTCATAAGTTCCTTATGGCGATGTGCCAGCAGTCGCCAGTTTACGCATTGTGCCGCTGAAAAACCCAATCAGACGTTCTTTTTGGCAGTCGGGTTTGCTTGAACCTATTACAGAAAGCCTAAGCCTAGATCGGTTAGTCTTGCCAGGCGTGGACGACTATTAGGAGTCAGCCACGCCACTTCTGTGAGCGTCGGGCTACAGCAAAAGTGACAAAGGAGCGTCGTGTCTAATCACCCAGAATTGCCGGAACCGAAAGCCGCGCATATCGAAAAACATTTCAATACCGCCGGGCCAAACATCGCCAGCCTGCACTATGAGCTTGACCCATTGGTGCGCATTGATCAGCACATGATTGAGGATTTAATCGCCCAGCAGCGCTACTTTGTTTTGCATGCACCACGACAAACGGGCAAAACGACGTGTTTATTGGCCATGCGTGATTACTTAAATGCGCAGGAAAAGTTTGCAGCGCTTTACGTCAACATAGAAGGCGCACAAGCGGCGCGTAACAATGTTGCCGGGGCAGTTAGCGGCATGGTGTCTAATATTGCTCGGGAGGCTATGCGTACTTTGCAGGCGAGCGCAATAGAAGATCAACGGGAACAGTTACTAGCTCGCGGTGCATTTGACGCGCTTGGCGCCACGTTACAGTTGCTGTCTAGCTCGGTAAATAAACCTGTCGTGCTGTTTTTGGATGAAGTTGACTCACTTATTGGTGACAGCCTAATTTCGTTGTTGCGCCAAATCAGATCTGGATATCAAAACCGGCCAAAATCCTTTCCGCAATCGATTGTGCTGTGCGGCATACGCGACGTGCGCGACTATCGCATGACTACGAGCGATGGCGAGGTAATCACCGGCGGCAGTGCATTCAATATCAAGGCAGAGTCTTTGCGACTGGGTAATTTTAGCCGCGAAGAATTGCTTGCGCTCTACGCGCAGCACACCGCCGCGACTGGCCAGCAATTTACTCCAGAGGCAATTGAAGTCGCTTGGGTCGCCACCCAAGGCCAGCCGTGGTTAGTGAACGCACTGGCCGAACAAGCGGTGTGGAAAACGCCAGAAAATCGCGATCGCTCAATCGTGATCGACGAAGCAAAAATGCGCGCGGCGCGCGAAGCCTTGATTTTGCGCAATGATTCGCACCTGGATCAATTGGTCGACAAGCTAAAGGAACCGCGCGTGCGTGAAGTAATCGAACCCATGCTAACGGGACAAATTTCCGCTCCGAACGACGCCGACCGGCAATATTTGCTTGACTTAGGTTTGATTCGGCAAAGTGCAACAGGCTTAGAGCCAGCAAATGGGATTTATACTGAAGTTTTGCCGCGTGTACTCAGCGCAACAGCGCAATCGTTCATTCACATCGACATGCTTAAATCCAGCTGGAAAGGCATCGATGGCAGACTGAATCCAGCGCAATTCATGGCCAACTTTTTCGCGTTCTGGCTGGCGCAGGGCGAAGCGATGATGAATACCGTGAAGTACCACGAAGCGGCGCCGACGCTGGTACTGATGGCTTACCTACAGCGTGTCGTAAACGGCGCTGGTCGCATTGAGCGCGAATATGCCGCTGGCTCCGGGCGTATGGATTTGCTGGTGGTACATAATGACGTGCGCATGGCGATTGAAGTTAAGGTTTGGCGCGATAAGCAGCCAAACCCACTAGCCGAAGGCGTCCTGCAGCTGGACGGCTACCTCGCACGTCATGCGCTACCCGATGGTTTTCTGGTGATCTTTGATCAACGCACCCACGCGCCAGAATGGCTCGAGCGCATGAGTGTCGAGCAGCTGAGTTCTGAGAGTGGACGCAGCGTTGTGGTGATGCGCGGCTGAGCTGGAAAGCCACGATAACCTATTTTATCGTGGCATTATCCAGACGATACATGAGGAGTTTTCGCGATGATCGTCAACGGGTATGAGATTGTTCCAATTGAAGGCAGCCCTCGGACTTACGTAGTACGCTTTCCCGGCGGAGCCATGGTGTCGTCGCATTTGAGTTCGGTTGGAGCGGTTACAGCTGCAAACGGACTCCGCGCTTTGCCATCAGCTGATGTGAATTCAGTTCAAGCCGCAAAAGAGGCGCAAGAGATCGATGTTATGGCTCTGACAGCGCTTGAATTGGCCGCTAAAAAATCAGAGCTCGCAGCCGAGTGCGATGACACGCACTCTGATTCGCATACGCCATAAGTTCCACATCTCAGATCCCTTTAGAGGTAATTGTCTGGCAACCGGGCGGGCCGTTAGCCGATCAGGTTGCGAATTCGGCGCACGGTCCTCAGATCGAGCGTATTGTCGGCCGAGATTGGCAAAACAGCAGCAAAGATTATTGTATCGGTTGGTTCGGGCATGCGGTCTAACTTACTTTTAACTCTGATGAAAGCATTTGATACAGGTTGAACTCTAGGCTTGTAGGCCCGTCACACGGCCGTCTGACTGATGTCAAACTACATTCAAAAAGCACTGGCTTCGTTGTTCTTACTTGCTTGTGGTCACTGCGCGTTTGCACTCGATGCCAAGCCGCACGCAGAAGTACGCATCCGCCACATCTTGATCGCGCCACAACCAATTTTTGATGAAAGCAAACCCGGCGAGCGCAAAAGAATTTTTCGTTGGGTGA
>JANNYA010000035.1:0-21937 GCA_031409855.1 Rhodanobacteraceae bacterium
CATTCGTTCGTTTTGCACCAGCAAATTCCAGCGCTTGGTCAAGGCGAACGCGAAAATCCGCGGTCGCCGGACCAAATGCAATTAAAACGGTATCTGATGGGAATTCAAAGCCGACCGCATCGGGATGTTCAGTTAAATCCATTTGAGGAGTCACTCGTTTTTATACCGTAAAGAATCAAGGCTAAAGGTGCCGCCAATCTGTGCGTAATTCAAGTCCCTCGCCGCGCTTGCATGCACCGGCGTACTTGATCGACACTTGCGATTGATTTTTACAGCGACATTGCGCGCCCATGCTTATTCCAGTGATTCTTTCCGGTGGTGCCGGTACGCGGCTTTGGCCGGTATCGCGCCAGGCCTTCCCGAAGCCGTTTATGACGCTCAGCGACGGCGATACGCTGCTCAGCAAGACTTTGAAACGCGCAATCGCGGTCGCGGTGCCCGGTGCGGTTTATACCGTGACTAATCGCGACCACTACTTTTTGACGCGCGATGCCTATGCGCCTTTGATTGACGCGGATCGTGCGCACTATTTGCTGGAGCCGATGGGGCGCAATACCGCACCCGCGTTAATTTTAGCAGCGCTTGCGGCAGCGGAGAAATATGGCCCGTCGACACAATTATTGGCGCTACCTGCGGATCATTTAATCCGCGATTTAGATGGCTTTAAAAGTGCCGTGCAGCGCGCCTCTAGTTTGGCCGAGCGCAAATATATTGTCACCTTTGGCATTACGCCAACGCGCGCGGAAACCGGGTTCGGCTACATCGAACTGGGTGGGGCAATTGACAACAATGGTGATTTGGTCGCGCGCTTCGTCGAAAAGCCCGACGCGGCAACGGCAGAAACCTATCTGGCGAGCGGCACGTTTGTTTGGAATTCCGGCATGTTTTGTTTTCGTGCCGACGCGCTTTTAGAAACGGCGCTCGAGATTGCGCCGGAATTATTGGCGCAATGTGAGGCCTGTTATGCGCAGGCAAGACTGCAAACCACTGAACCTTTGCACTTCAACGCGGACACTTTTGCCGCGATCAACGATATTTCCTTTGACTACGCGATTATGGAGCGCGCGCCGCGCCGCGCCGTAGTCAAAGCGAGTTTTGATTGGAATGACATTGGTTCATGGAAGTCGCTCAGCGAATTGAGTGAGCCAGACGCCGCTGGCAATGCCGTGCAAGGCCCGGCGGTGTTGGTCGATAGCGAGCGCTGCTTTGTGCAAAGTAGTGGGCGTATGGTCGGCGTGGTCGGCGCTTCAGATTTGGTGGTGATCGATACCGGCGATGCGGTATTGGTGGCACATCGAGAGCGCGCCCAGGGTGTGAAACAAGTGGTGGATGCGCTGAAAGCACAGGCGCATCAGGCGGCGATTGTGCACCACACGGTTTATCGCCCCTGGGGCAGCTACACGGTGCTTGAGGATGCGCCTGATTGTAAGGTCAAGCGCTTGACGGTAAATCCTGGGCAGGTGCTGTCGCTGCAAATGCATCATCAGCGCACCGAGCATTGGACGGTGGTGCGCGGCGTGGCAAAAGTGACGGTGGGCGAGCGCGAAATGCTGCTGCATGCCAATCAATCGGTGGAAATCCCCGTTGAAACCAAACACCGATTGGAAAACACGACCAGCGAGCCAATTTCTTTGATTGAAGTACAGTGTGGCGCGTATTTTGGCGAAGATGACATCGTGCGTTTTGAGGATCGATACGGGCGGGTGTAGTCGCCTTTAGAAAAGCATGAATCAGACCTCGCCCGTGCGAAAATTAAGGATCGCGATTGCCGTGCACGGGCGTTTTCATGCCTTCGACGCCGCACGGGCGTTGCTTGAGCTAGGCCACGATGTTGAAGTTTTTACCAATTTACCTGCGTTTGTCGCCAAGCCGTTTGCCATCCCGCGCCAGCGTATACACACTCTTTTGGTACACGGCGTATTGAGCCGCCTCGCGCGGTATTTAGGTTTAGGGAACTACCTTGAACCGCCCCTGCACCAATTTTTTGGGCGTCGAGTCGCTAAAGCCATTGCCAAGCACGTGCAGCGCCACGGTGCCTTCGACGTGGTGCATGTGTTTAGTGGCGTGGCAGAAGAAGTGCTGCAGCATCCCGGCATCAAAGGCTTGAAAACCTTGCTGCGCGGTTCGGCGCACATTGCGGTGCAAAATCTGCTGCTGGTGCAAGAAGCGCAGCGTATGCAGCAAAGCATTGAATTGCCCAGCGCCTGGATGATTGCGCGCGAGCTACGCGAATACGCGCTTTGTGACCGCGTCGTGGTGATGTCCAGCTTTGCGCGGCGCAGCTTTATTGAGCAAGGTGTTCCCGCGCAACGGTTGTTATTTGGCCCGGCCGGTGCGCATGCGGGCGACTTTAATGCCAGCAAAGAACAGCGACAGCGGCGTGCGGAGCGAATTGTAAGCGGCGCACCGCTGACAGTTTTATTGGTGGGGACTGTATCGGCACAGAAAGGCGTTTTTGATTTAGTAAAAGTGCTTAACGCGCTGTCAAGTCGCATGCGTTTTCGTTTTGTTGGCACCGTAGCGCACGATGCGCACTCTAAATTGAGCCAGCTTGGATCACTTGAGCTGCTACCGCGGGTTGCGCAGCAAGCATTGCCGGATTTGTACGCGCAAGCGGATGTGTTTTTGCACCCGACGATTCAAGATGGCTTTGCCGTCGTTTTGGTGCAGGCGTTGATGGCCGGCCTGCCGGTGATTTGCACCGAAAATTGCGCGGCATCCGACGTGGTGGCGGAGGGGAAAACCGGCTACATCGTACCGATCCGTGCGCCAGAGTCGATTATTCGCCACCTGGAATACCTTGATAGCAACCGATCAGTGCTGCTAGCAATGTTGGCGAACCTCGCACAGTCACACTACGATTTTAGCTGGCTTGCTGCGATGCGGACTTTTGTGAATGAACATCGGCGTGCCATTGACGAACTCAACGCAGATTTGGGCAGATAAGGCTAGTGTCCAACAGCCAGCAAGCGCATCAACAATACCCCTGCAACAATCCACCACCAGTTGAAGTTCTGCACTACCGGCAGCGCTATAGGCTTTACGCGCTTAAGCGGATTTAAACTTGCCAGTAGTTTTTCAGCGGGCAGCCGACGTTGATAAAAATATAGGCTCATCATCACTAGACTGAGCGTAATCGGCCCCGTAATCAAAAATTTCTCAGGCGCTTGCGTTGGCCAAATTGCCACCGCAGCCACGAACGCACAGAGGCTGCCGAGTACTGCTGACGCAAACGCGGTAGAGGCATCCTGCGCCACAGCAAATAGTAGAAACACAGCCAGCAACACCGCAAAATTAGGCCACTGAAAAGCCGCACTGATGCCTGTAATCGCCAAGGTTATGCCAATGCTGAGCCAAAAAGTCTTTGCATTCGTGCCCGACGGGCTTGGCGTCCAAAGGGTGCGAAAGAGTAAGCGATTCGCCACGAAACCGGCCCAAAGTGCAAAACACAGTAGGCCAAATGCCAAGCCTACAAGCGGCGCGATGGGCTCGCTTCCCACAAACAGCAGCGAAAAAAGCACCGGCCAGCCGACTAAGCGCACCAGTGCATAAGATATGCGTGGCAAATTGAAGTCGATCTCGCGTAATTTGCGTTGAAATTCGATTTGTTCGGGGTTAAAAACTTGACTCGGCGCGACGCCCGCCCGCCCGATTTCGTCGCTAAGCTCGTCAACATGTTGCGTGCGTGGCAAAAGCGCAGAAAATAGTGCCTTGGGCCAAGAAAACGGCGTCAGTAAAAAATGTGCGGTCGCTGTTTTCGATAAAAATTGATACCAGCGTGGCGGTTTTGTCATTGCTGCCCGCTGCTGCAAATGCGCCAGCTGCACGGCCTGATTAAGTTCGTGCCCCACTAAATTGCCAATCGTGCCCCAATCCAAAAGCTCTGCCACCGCAAGCACCGCTGGCCATGGCCACATTTGCTCAGTCAATGCATCGGCCAAACTTTCCGCCAAACGCTCTCGCATCTGAAGCGCTTCATACTCTGCTTGCGCTTGCAGCCAAACTTGCAGATCACGTACGGACTGCACTTGTTGCGCTTGCGCCCAGAACGCGGCAACAAATTCAGGCATTGAACGCATGCGGCGGCTTACCAGTTCCGTGTCTTGCACATACGCGATATTCGTTACTGGCGCGGAAACATCAAGCGGGCGCGTTGGCAGCGCTGCAGCGTCATCCGGCTGTTGATTGGGCTCTGGCGCGATGACAGGAAAACTTGGCGACGGGGCTGGCTCGAACGTGATTGGAAAGTGCGTCGGCACACTGGCCAGGATTTTGGGGAAAATGTCGTAATCAGAATCCTCGTCATCATCCTCTTGCCAGTGCTCAGCTTGATGTATGCCAATCTGGCACGCCCATTCATAGGCTTCGCGTAGCCGCTGAAAACGTTCGGCATTATCCTCTGGGCGATGGCTTTTGAGCTGCGTTGCATACGCGCGCTTAATCACCTTAATGTCGTTGGTCGGCGCAATATCGAGCATAGCCCAGTAATAATTCATCGCTCTTGGCCTGTGTCGCTATGCCGCAAAGCCCGAAGTTTAGCTGCAAACTAGTTCCGGGCGGCATTCGATAGTATTGTAGTCGACATGACCCACGACCCCCGCTTTGGCGACATCGATCTGCGCAGCTTAAGCCTGTTTTCAGGGCTAGACGAAGCCGCGCTTGCAATTATTTCAGAACGCCTGGAGGTGCAGTGGATTGCCTCTGGTACCGATTTGTTTCAGCAAAATGAAATAGCTGATGCACTTTATATTTTGCTGAGTGGCGCGCTGGCGGTGCTGCATACGCCATCCGAACAATTGACAGCGCTTGAGCCTAAATGGGTCGGGCAAGTGTTGGCTGGGGAAACCGTGGGCGAGATGGCGATGCTGTCCGGCAAGCCACGCACCGCCACCGTGCGCGCGATTCGCGATTGTGAAGTGCTGCGGTTTAAGCGCAGTGACTTTGAAGCGCTGATGGCGAGCGAGCCGAGCGCGATGCTGCAAATCGCCAGGGTTGCGTTTCAGCGGCTGGAAGCTTCGCAAGCGGGCGGGCGCAAACGCGATCGTCAGGGGCGCACGTTTGCAATCGTGCCGGCCGGGCAGGGTGCCAATATGGCGGCGTTTGCGCATACCTTGAGCCAGGCGCTGATGCGCTTTGGCGGTGTGGCCTTGATTACGCAAACGCAGGCAGCGAATGAATCGAGCGGCTATTTTCACGCGCTTGAGCAGCGGCACCGGTTCGTGCTTTATTTGGCCGAGACGAATTTTGGCCCGTGGTTTGAACTTTGCCGTCGGCAAGCCGATGAAATTTTGCACGTGATCGCGCCGAACGAGCTGCCAGCCCCGTCGTTTGCAAACGGGCAGGCGATTGCCAAGGTGCAGCAGCGTGATTTATTAAAACGTGAGCGTTTGATTTTGCTGCACGAGCGAAAAATACTGGCTGGCCAGGCAAATGCTTGGCGCGCGAACCACCCGAACGCGTTGATCCATCACGTGGGTTGCACTGAAGACACCGAACGCATCGCCCGATTTTTAACGGGCAACGCCACCGGTTTGGTGCTCGGCGGCGGCGGCGCGCGCGGTTTTGCGCATTTAGGTGTGGTGCGCGCCTTGCGCGAAAATGGCTTGCAAATTGATGCCGTGGGCGGCACCAGCATCGGCGCGATTGTGGCGGCAGGCGTGGCGTTGCAGTGGAGCGATGAGGAGCTGTATCAGCGCTATCACGCCAGCTTTGTCGAAACCAATCCGCTGCGCGATTACACCATTCCCTTCGTCGCGCTCGTTGCCGGGCGTAAAGTCACCGCGCGGCTAAAGCAACAATATGGCGATACGTTGATTGAAGACTTGCCGCTGCCGTATTACTGCGTCAGTACCAATTTAACGCGCGGCATACTCAAAGAACATCGCGAAGGCCCACTCTGGCGGGCGTTGCGCGCCAGTATTGCCATCCCAGGCATTTTATCGCCAGTGTTTCATGATGGCGAGGTGTTGGTCGACGGTGGCGTGATCAATAATTTGCCGGTGGATGTGATGCGGCGCGGGCTTTACGGCCGCGTGATCGCGGTCGATATTGCCGGCAATTACGCGATCAAAGCCCAAGTCGATGAAGCCGATTTGCCGCCGGTTTGGAAGATGATGCGCGATTGGTTTCGCGGCGTGCGCCCACGCCCTTCGATCCTACAAATTTTGCTGCGTTCGGGCATGGTCAACTCCGCCAGCACCGCAGATAACAACCGTAAACACTGCGATTGCATGATTAAGCCACCCGTGGATCAATTGGAGTTGCTGGATTGGCAAAGCTTTGATCGCGCGATAGAAATTGGCTATCAGCACACGCGGCATTTGATTGAGAATAATTTGATGGATAAGGGCTTGCCTTAATACTTGGCGCGTCATTTTCCGCGCCTTGCGCCAAAATCAGCGCCGCAATGCGCTCCGCCTGCTCCCGAATTTCTGGCACTGCCATGGTTTCTAAGCGCTCACCGTAGGTCAAAACCCCTAGGGTATAGATATGTTTTCCGACGCGGCCATCGCGATCAACAGCTAAGCCAAAGCCGCTCAGGCTGGCTTTCAGCAAGCCAGCGCCGATTAGTTTAGTGATCAGAGGCCAGTCCGAGGTGCGGTAATTCGGCCCACGCGCATCGATGACGAGCGCGTAGTCCTGCGTACTCGTCGCGCCGTCAGCGGATACCCGAACCTGCAGCGCCGTTTCGCCACAAACGCTAACGTCAATAAAACGGCCACTGAGCCGGGTAAGCTTGCCGGTGGCTTCCAGCGTATGAATCAGCGCCGCCACACTGGGTGGCATCCGATGCCGGTGCGTGCCCCAAATCGACCCCGCGCGCCTGAGTATCGAGGTGCGCTGGCGTGGCGTCCAGCTGACAAAAATTTCTGCGGTAATCGTGCGCAAGGCATTCAGTACCGCGCGCCAATCGACAGCGTCAACCTTTGCGCGTGCAAGCTCGGCCCGCAGGGCGCGCAAAAAAAGCCGCGGCGTTTGGCTAAGCTGGACAAAATTCGGCGCGAGCTGCCAAGTCGGCAGGGCGCGCGCAAGGTTTGCCGCCGGTAGCCTGGCATTCGGCGACAGCATTTCAATGGCACCGCGCCAGCCCAATCGATGCAATGTCTGCGCGCTATCGATACCGGTCAGGCCGCTGCCAATAATTAACGCCGTATCATCCGGCGTATGCGCAGGTAGCTCTATCAAACGCCAAGGCCCGTGGTGCCAACGTGCATGCGTGACCAGGGTTTTTGTTTCGCCTGCACCTAGCGCCAGGATCACCTGCGGTGCTTGCAGCTGCAGCATTTCACTAGCGTCGTTATTGATGCCGAGAGCGCCAGAAATTAAGTAGTTCTGATCCACCCGCGAAATTTCGCTTACCTGCATGCGCACCGGCAAAATCTCACCGCCACCCGCCGCCGCATCGCGCTGAGCCTGGCGAAAAACATCGCGCACGTAGTCGCAATAGCGCGCACGCGGTGCAAAACTTTCGCCGATGACAACGTGGCTTTCGTCCCTGGTTTTTATAGGATCGTGATTTGCCAGCGCCTGTTCTGCAAGATAGTCGCAAAAATGTAGCGGCTGCGCGCCATCTAGGCTCATTTGATCGGCGCGCACATTCAATAGGTGCTCGGCGCGTGCGCCCGCAAACGCCAGCCCAGCGGGCAGGGTGGTGGCGGGATCCAAAAGCACGATATTGAGCGCGGGATTGCGCCGTACCAGGGAAATCGCGCAAGCAATGCCGGCAAAGCCTGCGCCGACGATAGCAACGTCAAATTGTCTGCGCATCACGCTAAAAGGCCGCGAAATGTGCGGCTTTTTCCGGGCTCAACGCCACACGTAAAACCAACCGTTCCAACGCCAGCCACGGATCCCCCGCGCGCCGCCCTTTCACGGTTTGATCGACTGCGGCACTTTCCACCACGCGCTTTTGCCAATCCTGCAGCGGTGCGCGCGCGAGTGCACGCTCATAGAATTTTTGCCGCGCCGGCCAAACCCCGCGCATTGGGTAAAGCCGCGAAACCGCTGCCATGCCACCGCTGGCTTTCGCCGCGCTAAGCTCATAGACCAACTCGATTTGGCGCACCAGCGTGCTCAAAATCATAAAAGTTTCTTCGCCCTCTTGCGCCAAGGCACGCAACACCCGCACCGCGCGTTCCGCATCCCCTATCAGCGCCGCATCCGCCACACTGTTGGAATTAAAACGTGCGCCATCCGCAACAAATTCTTCAACATCCGTCGCACTGATATAGCTAGCCGCCGCTGCCGCCATGCCACCCTGTACTTTCGCCGCCAGGAGCAATGTTAAACCGTCCAGTTCTTGCTTCGCCGCGAGTAAATTGCCCTCAACGCGATCCGCCAATTCCGCCGCTGCGTCTTGTTCTAGCTTTAATCCTGAGAGTGCAGCGCGGCGCACCAGCCAAGGCGGCAATTCTTCGCGTTTTAACGGCCAAAAAATGAGTTGCGCGCCGACCTCGTTGAGCGCACGCACCCACGCCGCGCGCTCCAAATCTTTTTTCCACTCTGGGCAAATCACCAACAGCAAGATGCCCTCAGGCGGATCTTTGCACCAGTTGCTGATCAACTCGGTGCCTTCCGCGTCGATTTTGCCGCTACTCAAGCGTAGTTCAATTAGTTTTTGTGAGGCAAAAAGCCCCATCGCCTGCGCTTCATAGCGCACGTCCGCCCAATCCAGCGTGCTATTGACATCAAACACATGGCGCTCAATAAACCCAGCCGCGCGGGCTGCGGTGCGCAATTGGTCGGACGCCTCTAGCACCAGCAACGGCTCGTCACCACACAATAAATAGGCGAATTTAAGACTGCCGCTCAAATGGCGGGTAAACGCATCGGGTCGAATTTCCATGCGGCTATTTTGCCTGAGTGCGTGGCTAAGCGGCTACTTCCGAAAGCCGCCGACTGCATTTGTTTCTTCGCTTAGCGTTAACGCCGTTTAAGATTTACGATCGCGACCGCTAACAACAACAGTGCACAGCCCAAAGCCGCGAAGGTTGATAGTCCAGGCGCGGCGACTAGTGGGGCTCCAGCGACGACTCGAAGCTGATCATTTGCGGGGTTGATATCCAACATCGCAGCGCCATCCGAGTCGCGCGTCAAAAAATCGCTCAAAGCAAACCGGGGTAAGGTTGGTGTTGGCCCTGCGCCAAAGGTTTCAAGTTCACAGCTGCTTTGCCCGCCTGCTGGTAACAGCCCGCCTTTAAACTGCTGGGGAACGCCAACGGCAAAGCAGACCAAACCGCTAGCGTCCGGGTTGCAGCCACCTGGAAAGTTCATCCGTACACGCGGCACACCTCCCATATCACAGACACCAAACCCATACCTACTGGTATCAAACGCGCCATTATTGTTGATCGTGATGCGGTAACGATGAATAAATGTGGTGCCACTGGCAGCGCTGTACAAAAGTTGCGCGGTTGCACCAATATCGGTCAAAACGCCGATCGGCACTCGCGCGACCAACAAGCTCGGTTGCGCCGAATCGGTAAATCGCAAATCCATATTGCGCGGCACAGTCGTTCGACGCGCAATTCGATACGTGCATTCAATACTGGCGTCAGCTGCCACTTCCGGCACGCTAAAACGTACTATCCGGTTGCTAAAAAATCCCGGTGATTCAACATCATCTTCCCAATCACCACATGCGCCCGCGATTGGCGTCACGTCGAAATCAGTGCCAAACGGGGCGGACAATGAAAAGAATCTGGCGCGCAACTGCTGCGGTAGCACTGGCGCGCTGTTTGGGTTGCTAAAAACCAAAGAAAAAGTTGTGCTCTGCCCAGGCTCAAGCGCCACCGGTGTCGTTGTCGCGGTGAATTGCACCTGGGCTGCCAGTGGCGCGCTGATACATAGTAGGCTGGCTGTTAAAAGATTTCGCATTTTGGGGACTCGCAAGTATATTTGAGTAAAGCCGATGCTACGCCATGCGAAATCAGCTAGGACGATGCATCGCCTCCGTTGTCCAGGAAATTCACGAACATCAAGCCTGACTATACAACTCCGCCCCCGCCGTCAAAAATTCCTGGGACTTTTCCGCCATGCCAGCTTCCAACGCAGCCGCCTCATCCAAGCCTTTTTCCGCCGCATATTCGCGCACATCTTGGGTGATTTTCATCGAGCAAAAATGCGGGCCGCACATCGAACAGAAGTGCGCGGTTTTAAACGCATCTTTGGGCAGGGTTTCGTCGTGGAATTCTTTTGACTTATCCGGATCTAGGCTCAGGTTGAACTGATCGTCCCAGCGGAACTCAAAGCGCGCCTTGCTCAGTGCATTGTCGCGAATTTGCGAAATCGGGTGGCCTTTCGCTAAATCAGCCGCGTGTGCGGCGATTTTGTAGGTGACGATGCCTTCGCGCACATCGTGTTTATTCGGCAAACCTAAATGCTCTTTGGGCGTGACGTAGCACAGCATCGCGGTGCCGAACCAGCCAATCATCGCCGCACCAATAGCGGAGGTAATGTGATCATAGCCAGGTGCAATGTCGGTGGTGAGTGGCCCAAGCGTATAGAACGGCGCTTCGTCGCAGTGTTTGAGCTGCTTTTCCATGTTCTCTTTGATCAACTGAATCGGCACATGGCCCGGGCCTTCGATCATCACCTGGACATCGTGCTTCCACGCCACCTGCGTCAGTTCACCCAGCGTTTCTAGCTCGGCAAATTGCGCTTCGTCATTCGCATCTGCGATCGAACCGGGGCGCAAGCCATCGCCCAAGCTGAAAGCCACGTCGTAAGCTTTCATAATTTCGCAAATTTCCTCAAAACGGGTGTAGAGGAAGCTTTCTTTGTGATGTGACAAACACCATTTCGCCATGATCGAACCGCCTCGACTGACGATACCGGTCACGCGTTTCGCAGTCAGCGGCACATAGGCCAAGCGCACGCCAGAATGGATGGTGAAGTAGTCCACGCCCTGCTCCGCTTGCTCGATCAGCGTGTCGCGGAAAATCTCCCAGGTCAGGTCTTCCGCTTTGCCGTTAACCTTTTCTAGCGCTTGATAAATTGGCACCGTACCAATCGGCACCGGCGAGTTACGCATGATCCACTCGCGCGTCTCATGGATGTGTTTACCCGTAGACAAATCCATCACGGTATCGGCACCCCAGCGGATCGCCCACACCATTTTTTCAACTTCTTCCGAGATCGAACTGGTCACTGCGGAATTACCGATATTGGCGTTTACTTTCACCAAGAAGTTGCGGCCAATAATCATCGGCTCGGATTCTGGGTGGTTGATATTATTCGGAATAATCGCACGGCCACGCGCCACTTCCGAGCGCACAAATTCCGGCGTGATGCGGTTTGGCAAACTAGCGCCAAAGCTTTGCCCAGGGTGGTGGCGCAACAAACGCTTATCGATCAAACCCTTGTCGATTAACTCATCAATGCGTTGATTTTCACGGATCGCGACAAACTCCATTTCCGGCGTGATGATGTTTTTGCGCGCGTAATGCATTTGACTGACATTGATGCCGGATTTCGCCACTTTCGGCTTCGGCGGCGCTGGGAAACGAATATGCGCGGTTTTTGCATCCGCTGCGCGCGCGGTGCCAAAGTGCGAGCTGGGCCCGGGCAAAATACTGAAATCGCCGCGCTCGTTGATCCACGGCGCGCGAATGTCTGGCAAGCCTTTCGCCAGATCAATCTCAATATTTGGGTCCGTGAATGGCCCCGCGGTGTCATACACAGTCAAGCTGCCGTTCGATTCTGCGCCAAACATTTTCGGCGTATCGGTCAGTGAAATTTCCCGCATCGGCACTTGGATATCAGGGCGCGAGCCCTGCACATAGATTTTCTTGGAATTGGTAAACGATCGCCGCAGATCGTCATTAAGTACTTCCGAAGGCTCAATTGGCCTGACATCAATTGCTTTGTGCGGGGCATTCATGGTGGTCTTCCTTTTTTTCAGCAGCGCAGGGTATCAAACTTGGTAGCTTTTGTGCCCTGCCCGATGTGGCCCGCATGCAATAGCCATTGATGTAGTGAATCTTCAGCCAGGGTTTGCTCGCGGTTTAAGGTTGTCGGTGGCGCCGCGGTGTTCCAGGCGCCGCGCCATACCCGCGTGAACAAGAAAAACTTGCCCAGAAGTGTCTATTTCGCTTTGAAAACGGTCAAGAACGTTGAATATCTCTTGCTTCAGCTGAGCCGCGCGCGATGCGCTCAGGCGCAGAATGCGCCAGCTGTCCAGTGGCACGAACGCTGCACCAGGGTTTTCTACCACTTGACCCAGTACACGGCCGTCGTCATCGAGTGAAAACAGCATGCCCCTAACTGATTTAGCGGCGTCGAATGCCAGCGCCTCTCGCAACTCTTTTGCGAGGCCTAGGCTGAAGAGTCCCGGCGTGGCAGCAGCGGGAATGAAATAGCTTTTTGCGGTCGCCTGGTAAAGCCGAATCGCTCTGCCAGCGCGCTTGCGCTCGTGTGCGACGACAACCAGACCCAATCGATGGAATTTGCAAACGATCTGATGCAGCTGCTTAATATCGATCTGCAAATCACTCGCAACTTCCGCGATGCTTCGCGGCTGTAAGGCAAATTGAAGCAGGATCCTGCGCAAATGCGACTGTGTAAAAACCGCTGCGGCGCGCGGGTCTTGGATCGTTATGGAGCTACTCATATTCTCGTATTTCATGGCGAGTAGAGAGAAGTCTACGCTAGCGCATCCCTCGAAAAAAAGAATTGATCGCTATGAAACGAAGCATTTTTAGTCTGGCGCTGCTTTCCTTGGCCAATCTCGCTGCAGCGTCGCCTTTGCCGCAGGCACTAGGTGAGTGCGTTGCCGAGCAGTCCAAACTCGCTCCCTTCAACGGCGTGATCGCGGCGAGCAAAGGCAATTCACGCTACTTCCACAAGAGCGGATTTGCCGATGCCGATGGTAAACGCCAGATCGTGCGTGACACCCCTTTCCGGCTTGCTTCGGTGGGCAAACTTTTCACTCAGGTGGCGGTGGGGCAACTGTTGCAAAATGGCAAGCTCAAACTGGATGCGTCGGTTCGTGACTATCTGCCAGAGCTGCCAGATACGTTCACGCCAATAACGATAGCCCAACTGTTAGACCATCGTAGCGGCGTGGCACCGATGACACGGCCGGAGATGGCGGATGCGCCGGTTATGGCCGGCGCGAATACGGCGCGTGATCTTGTAGCTTTGATTTCTGGCAAACCTTTAAGTTTTGTGCCCGGGAGCCGTGAGGAATACTCGAACGGCGGCTATTTTTTGCTGGGTGCCGTAATCGAGTCAGTCTCGGGGGAAAACTATCGGGGCTATGTGGTGAAACATGTCTTCAAACCTTTAAAAATGAAGTCGTCAGGCTTCGAGCCAGACGCCACGGCGGCGGTGCCTTTGACGCGTCTGGCCGGCCCCGGACAAGCGCCTGCTACCAATCCGCGCCCGCGGATGGAATTCCCTGAATTCAAGGCCTCGAGTGCTGGCGATGCCCTCAGCAGCGCCGCAGACATGGAAGCGTTCGCCGCAGCCTTGCTTGGTGATCAGTTTCTTAGCGCAGCCGTAAAAAAGGCTCTTTTCCCGCGTCTAGGCAGCCCCTGGCGATTCGGGCAAGCTGGAGGATCAGTCGGCAGTAACACCGGGTTTTGGGTTTACCCAGACGAAAAGACTTGGCTGGTGGTGCTGTCAAATTTCGATCCGCCAGCAGGCGAACTCATGGGACAGGCACTGCAACCCGTGCTTGCCGGGCAAGGTTGCAAAGCCAGCTCGCCTAGTGGCGCTGGCCTGATGATGCGAGGTGCCGGTGCACCATGAACCGCCGCGTCATTGTGGTTCAGTGACTGCGCCTTGTCAGCGTTACATGGGTTTCTTAGTGCGCTGTGGATCGAATAGCTCATGGCAGGTAGTGCAGCGCTGTTTAAGCGCCGGGAAATTCAATTTCAACTGGTCGCAATCGCGTATTTTTGCCAGTAAAGCAAACTGCGCGCTGCTGCGCACAAGTGCGCGGCTCAAGTGGGCAAATTCACCCGGTGCCTGACTAAGCTGAGAAAACACGCCATCAACGCTGCGCGCTTGCGCGACTAGCGCGTTCGCCGGTGCCAACACCGCGTTGCGACAGCGCTCAGTTTTGAGCGCACTTTCAATCTCAGTGAGCGATTTTTTTAATGCTTTCATAGTGCGTTGTTGGGCAAGCTGCGCCTGAATCGCATGCCAGCTGAGCGGTAAAATTGCGCCGCAACTCAAGATTAAAATTAGCAAAATCAACCATTTGCCACGATTGCCCCGGACTTGCGCTACGTTACTCATACTTGAAGTAGCGCCACCGCGCGCCCCAGCAGCCGCTCCAACGCCCCGCGTTCGCTGACCACAACACGCAGGCCAGCTTCCCCCATCGCATCGCGGGTCGCGCTGTATTTTAAGATTTTGCAGAGCGCTGCACCTAACTCTTCGCCGCTCGTAACTCTAATTGCCGCGCCATCGCCGATCATGCGATCCGCAATTTCCTCAAAATTATAGGTATGTGGCCCGACAATCACAGGAACGCCCAAACCTGCCGGTTCCAACATATTGTGCCCACCGATATCGCTTAGGCTGCCGCCCACAAATGCAACGTCTGAGGCCGCAAAAAAATTCAGCAGTTCACCCATGCTGTCCAACACAAAACACTGTGTACTGCCCTCCGGCGTTTGGTTTTCCGAACGTGTGCTGGTGCGAAAACCAATGCTGCGACAATGCGTCGTTACTAACTTGAAGCGTTCCGGGTGGCGCGGCACGAAGATCAAAAGCGCGTCCGGAAATTGCCGCAGCACCAGCGCATGTGCTTCTAACACTGCAGATTCCTCACCCTCGTGCGTGCTTGCCGCCACCCAAACCGGGCGGTTCGCTCCCCAGCCGGCGCGCAGATCCAGCCCGACTTGATTGATTCCCGGCGGCAATTTCATATCGAACTTGATATTGCCCACCAATTCTAGCCGCGACGGTTCCGCGCCGAGGCGCAAAAAGCGCTCGGCGTCGACTTTGCTTTGCGCCGCAATCCACGCGGCGGCGCGCACACAATGTCCAGCCAGGGCTTTCGCCGGGCCATAGCCGCGCAAGCTGCGCTCGGATAAGCGCGCATTGGCAATCAAAATAGGAATTTTGCGCGCAGAACAGCTCAAATATAGATTTGGCCAGATTTCGGTTTCCATCACCACCGCCAGTTTTGGCTTGGTGCGGTCCAAAAAGCGCCTTACTGAGCCAGGCAAGTCATAGGGTAAATACACGTGAAATACGCGTTTGCCCAACACGCTTTGCACGCGCGCCGATCCAGTTGGGGTAATCGTGGTCACAACCATTGGCCGCTCAGGAAAACGCTTGATCAACGCTTCAATCAACGGCACCGCCGCGTTGAACTCGCCCACGCTCACCGCATGCACCCAAATCGTGTCTTGCATTTTTGGGCAGGCAAAAAAGCCGAAACGCTCGCGCCAGCGCCAGAAATAATCCCGGTTACGCAAGCCACGAAACGCCAAGCGGTACAGAATGATCGGCGTCACCAGATACATTAAAAGCGTGTACAAAACCCGCATCAGCCCTATTTTTAGCATTTAGGCCAGCCTAAAAGCACTGGGCAGCCGGGAATGCTGCGGCAAATGCGCAAGCATCTACTCAAAATTGCGGTCGTACTCAAAGGTAAGTTTCCAAAGTAGCGGCCAGCCAGTATAGCCATCGTTAGCTGAGCATGGATGTGACGGCGCTGATCGCCTTCGATTTATGCATTCGATGGCGTGCGAATTTGCCGCGACAAAGGCACAATCGCGATTCTTTCTCGAAGCTAGGAGCCACATCAATGGCCATCAAAATTGCAATCAACGGCTTTGGCCGTATCGGTCGAAACATCGCGCGCGCGCTTTTTGAAAGTGGCCGCAATGGTGAATTTGACATCGTCGCTATCAATGACTTAGGCGATGCCGAAACCAATGCGCATTTGCTGCAATATGACACCGCACACGGCCGCTTTCCTTTTGATGTCACGGTAGACGCCGGTGATTTGATCGTCAAAGGCGATCGCATCAAAGTATTTGCCGAGCGTGACCCGGCGAAACTACCCTGGGCCGCGCTGAATGTGGATGTGGTGTTGGAATGCACCGGTTTGTTCACCAGCAAAGCCAAAGCCGGTGCGCACATCGCCGGTGGCGCGAAAAAAGTTTTGATTTCCTCGCCCGGTGGCGCTGATGTCGACGCCACTATCGTCTTTGGCGTCAATCACGACGTCTTGAAAGCTAGCGATACCGTGGTGTCCAATGCCTCTTGCACCACCAACTGTTTAGCGCCGCTGGCAAAAGTTCTGCATGACAATATCGGCATCGTGCATGGCTTAATGACCACGATTCACGCCTACACCAACGATCAAGTATTGACCGATGTGTTCCACAGCGATCTGCGCCGTGCGCGCAGCGCCACCATGAGCCAAATCCCCACCAAAACCGGCGCCGCCGCAGCGGTTGGGCTGGTGTTGCCCGAACTCAACGGCAGGCTCGATGGCTTTGCCATGCGCGTTCCTACTATAAATGTGTCCGTTGTCGATTTAGTGTTCGTCGCCGCGCGCGCCACCACGAATGCGGAAATTGATGCACTGGTTTTAGCCGCTGCAGCAGGCCCGATGAAAGGCATTCTAGCGTCGAATAAGAAGCCGCTGGTCAGCGTCGATTTCAACCACAACCCGCATTCGTCGATCTATGACAGCACGCTCACCAAAGTCATGGGGGGTACGCTTGTAAAAGTATGTTCCTGGTACGACAACGAATGGGGTTTTAGCAATCGCATGTTGGATACGGCACAGGCTTTGATGCACGCGAAGTAACAAATACCAAAAGCGCAAACGCGCACGAAAATCCAAATAAAACAAAGGCCGCGTTGATTTTACGCGGCTTTTTTTCTGCGTTCGATTGTGCGCGCAAGGGGTGGCACGAAGTGTGTGCATTTGCAGCATCGAATAGTTGAAATTTCTATTGCGTTGAATTGTAAGCTCTGGCTAAATCAGCAACATCAACCATGCCGCTAAAGGAAGGCGTACATGCAGTCGTTTAAGATTTTATCAGCCGCTATCGCAACCGCGATGCTCGCCGCCTGTTCATCAGGTACCAATAGCCCATCAGTGGCAACTACACCTCCACCCAACACCAGCGGTTCAACCGTTACCGGTGTGATTACTGCGCAGTTTGACTCCGCTTTAGGTTTTCTGCCGTTTCCGAATAACCTGCTTTTTGGCGGTAGTACCGACGGTACGCTGAATCCGCCGGTCGCTAACGCGGCAAATACCGGTGATCCGGCAGTTGCGCTAAGCGCGCTTGACGGTTTTAGCACCAACGCACCCTGGTCAACGACATTCTCGGCGGCAATTGATCCCGCGACCGTAGTTGCCGGTCAAACCGTGCGTTTCTTTGAAGTAACGCGGCCATCGCCAGCAAGCATTGGTGTCACTGCCATCGTGCGCGAGCTGGTACCAAACGTCGATTACGTCACCGCGATCTCGCGCAGCACTGAAACAATTGCACCAACAGCTACAGTGCCAGTGAATCCAAATAACGGCAAAACTGGGATACGCTTAGCAGTTGTGCCGCTAAAAGTATTGGATGCCACTACGCTTGTAGGTTCTGTTTTGACGCTAAAAACCTACATGGTCGTACTTACAAAAGGTATTAAAGACCTTGCAGGTAACGACGCAACGCCAGATACAACCTATTTCATCGCAAAGCGTACCGCTACTTTAGTAAACGGCAGTTGCGCACCGGCAACCTTTAATGCAACCAGCACTGACCCACTTTTGCCGGTTGCAAATGCGTGCGCACTTGAGCCTGTGCGCCTGTTAGTCAATGCGCAGGAGACCTTGGCTGCTGGTGCGGGTGTGGTACGCGACAATATTATCTTAAGCTGGTCTGCAACCACGCAAAGCGTAACGCCAGTGCTTGAATCTGTCCGAAGGATTGCGACAGCTCGCACATCAACAATCGTGAAGACGCCACTCAATACGGGTTTGCTTGGCTTAGGATTGCCTGCAACTGCTGACGTATATATTGGTGTTACGCCGGTTGCTTACTACCTAACAGCGCCAGGCGTGGTGCCTGAAGGCGCTGCTGCAGGCGCTGCAGCAAGTCCTGCTTCTGCAGTATTGACTGGATTCTGGCGCGCGCGCGCAGGTGCAAATCCTCAAATTGATCCAACATCAACCAATTTGACCTTCTCAAACTCTACTCCGGTGCGAAATTCCGTACTAAACGTGCCAGTGCTGATGACAGTGCCAAATGCTGCCTCAAACCAAGTCAAGCCTGTAACCGGATGGCCGGTAGTGATTTTCAACCACGGCATCACTCGCAATCGCACCGATATGTTGGCAATTTCAACCACGTACGCAAGCACAGGGCGTGCGGTTATTGCGATTGATCAGCCCTTACACGGCCTAGACAGCACCAGCCCGTTTTACATTGAAGGCACGCCGTTTGCGCCGTTGTCCATTGAGCGCACATTTGACGTTGACTTAGTCAGCAACACCACCGGTGCATCCGGCGCTGATGGCCGAGTTGATGCGTCCGGTACGCACTTTATTAATTTGGGTAGTTTGCTGACCTCGCGCGACAATAATCGCCAAGCGCAAGCAGATTTGCTGCAGCTGGTGAAGAATCTTTCCGTGATGGACATCGACGGTGATGCGCTGCCAGACTTTGACGTCACCAAAATTGCCTATACCGGCCAATCCTTGGGTTCAATCAACTTAATCCCAGCGATGGCACTTGAAAGCACCGTTAATGTCGGTGTGCTCAGTGTCGGTGGTGGCGCAATTGCGCAGTTGCTCAACGGCTCACCTACATTTGGCCCACGTATTCGGGCCGGACTGTTGGCGGGTGCTGGCTTATCGCCGGGCACATCCAGCTTCGATCAATACTTCACCGTGACGCAGACAGTCGTTGATGCGGGTGATCCACTCAACTGGGCAAAGGCTTTGGGCGCAAGTGATCGCATCTTGTTCCAGGAAGTTGTGGGCACTTTGCCAGCGTCAGACCCGAGCTGCGCGTTGACGACTGCGACCGGTGCACCGATCGCGAATGCCCCGGCAAATGGTTGCCCTGATGCGGTGATTCCAAATACCGTTGCTGGTGCGCCGCTTGCTGGCACTGAGCCATTAGTTGCAACAATGGGATTGACCGCAATCACTACTTCGACGCAAAGCGCAACGGGCATCAAAGGGATTGTGCGCTTCATCAAGGGTGATCACGGTTCGCTATTAAATCCTGCGAAAGACGGCCCGACCACGGTTGAAATGCAAACGCAGATGGCAACGATGGTGGCAACCGGCGGGACTGTAGTGCCGATAACCAACTCGTCCGTCATCAAAACCAACTAAGCGCGACTCTTTTAAGGACTTCCCATGATGAAAACATCTAATCAACGGCCCGTAAATCAGCGCGTTCAGCCTCAGCGTTTGCTAATGCGTACACTCCTCGCGACTGCATTAAGTAGCTGCATTGCCGGTTCCGCCTTTGCCTACAACTACGAGAATGGCGATTTTAGTCTCAACGTTGACACTACTTTGTCTTATGGCGTTTCAGTGCGCGTGCAAGAGCGCGATCCTAACTTAATTGGCAAATGCAATATTTCCCTTTGTCAGGGACTCGGAATCGTACCAATTTCTGGTTTACCGAATGCTCTGCAACGCTCGGCCCCAGGACGCTTCTCAGTCAACGGTGATGACGGTAATTTAAATTACGACAAAGGCCAGCCTTTCGCTAATACTGCGAAAATAACGCAAGAATTTGGTTTCAGTTATGGCCCAGATTTTGGCGGATTAGTGCGTTGGACAGGGTTCTATGATTTTGAGAATCAGAACCGACCTACGTTCAGCGACACCGCTGCAAGTAACATTGGCTCGTTGACCACTCTTGCGAAAACTAAGGTTGGCAAAGACATTGTCTTGCTTGATGCATTTGTCTTTTACAACTTTGGTATGGCGGACTATGACGCGTCAGTTCGTGTTGGTCGCCAAGTCGTTAGCTGGGGCGAAAGTACCTTTCTGCAAAACGGCATAAACGTTATTAACCCAATCGATCTCTCGAAATTGCGAATTGCTGGTGCCGAGCTAAAAGAAGCCTTTTTACCAATCGATATGGTTTGGGGCAGCATTAGTTTCAATGAAAACCTGTCGATGGAAGCGCTTTACATGCTTGAGTTTGAACAAACCGAGCCTGAACCGTCAGGAACCTACTTCAGCACTAATGATTTTGGTTCGCTCGGTGCGCGTTATGTAATGTTGGGTTTTGGCACGACTGATGAGCCGGCAAATTTTATTGATTGTTTGCAGCGTCCAACATTAATACGTGATCCAGGTGCAGCTGCGGCTTGTGCTACGGCAGTTCCACGTCTGCCAGACCGCTATGCAAGCGATACGGGCCAATACGGTGTGGCGTTTCGTTACTTCGCACCAGATTTAAACAACACGGAATTTGGCCTGTTTTATTTGAACTATCACAGCCGATTGCCGTTCGCTAGCGGTATCGCTGTCACCAGTGGTGCAGCAAACTCTGCGCGTTATTTTATTGAATACCCAAGTGGCATTGACTTATATGGCCTGTCATTCAACACCACCCTTGAAGAATCCGGCATTGCGATCCAAGGCGAGTTGAGCTATCGACCAAATCAACCCTATCAAATCGATGATGTCGAGCTGTTGTTTGCCGCGCTTAGCCCACTCAATCGTATATTAGCGGCACCATTCAATCGTTTTTACAGCCAATACGGCGATTTAACGCCGGGCGCGCCAGTTCCAGGATGGAACCGACATGAAGTGTCGCAGCTGCAGTTCACCACGACCAAGGTGTTTGGACCAGAAAACTTCATCTCTGCCGATCAAATCTCCGCAGTCGCTGAGTTTGGTTTCACTAAAGTATGGGATCTGCCAGACCCAGGCATCCTGCGCTACAACGGCGACGGCACTGATACGGGCGGTGGTGCGGACTTTTTAAGCGGTAATTCGCGCAACCCGCAACGGCAAGTGGGTGGTTTTGCGACGCCGTTTTCATGGGGCTATCGTTTAGCGGCCCGTGCCGACTACAACAACTTTGCCGGGTCCGCATTTACGGTCAGCCCACGATTTGCCTTTAACCATGACGTCAAGGGTACAACGCCTGGCCCAGGTGGTAACTTTGTTGAAGATCGTAAATCTTTGACCTTGGGTGTGGAGGCAAACTATCTAAATCAATGGTCGGCTGATCTTTCCTACACTCGCTTTTATGGGGCAGGGATCTTCAATCTAGTCAGTGATCGCGATTTTGTCGCGGTTTCTGCCAAGTACGCCTTTTAGTATCAGCTAACGTTTGCGGGTTCTGTTGAACCCGCAAACTTTGGCAGAAAACAATGTTATTGATTGACTCAGCACTACTAGGGATCTGATATGAAAATCATAAAGTTGTCTGTAGCACTCGCTTTTGCTTTTGTCGCCAGCGTAAGCCATGCGGCCGTGCCTGCAGCGCAGGCGAATCGCTTGGGTGTCGACCTAACGCCAATAGGTGGCGAAAAAGCGGGAAATAAAGAAGGGACTATTCCCGCCTGGACGGGCGGAATAGCCAAGCCGATCGCCGGATATCGCGCAGGAATGCGCCATCCAGACCCTTATCCAGCTGATAAGCCCCTTTTCATCATTACTGCGGCTAATCTTGCGACTTATCGGGCTAAACTGACCGCCGGTGAGCTGGCTATGTTCGCAAAGTACCGTACCTACGCTTTGCCAGTTTACCCGGCGCGTCGTAGCGGGGCTTTCACCGCACGCGTTTATGAAATGACTAAGAAAAACGCCTTAACTGCCAAAGTAGTTGGCGCATCTGACGGTGTTATTGATTCCGCCGAAGGGATTCCTTTTCCTGTGCCGCAAAACGGCGCTGAAGTTATTTGGAACCACAAACTAAAGAGCAAGGGTCTTGCGACGCGGCGTTACAACAGCCAAGTGACTCCAACGGCAACCGGGCAATTC
>JANNYA010000036.1:0-9865 GCA_031409855.1 Rhodanobacteraceae bacterium
CCGGTACACGACAAAATAGGTCTGATCAGATGCCAAATTGCCGCCGAACTGCACCACCTTGGTCTGACTGTCCAGCTCGGTGCGATATTCCGCGTTGACGACGCCGTAGGCCGCCGTTGCGTCTTTGAGCACCAGCCGCTGGCCGTCTAAACACAGCCTATCGTTCACGCTGAAATTCACCACCGAACTGACCCCATCCTGATCGCGCGTTTTCGGGCAGCGATGTAGTGAGGAAACTGCCGATACGCTCCAACCCATGCCCGCCACACCATTGCCCGCGCGGCTGGAATAGTTCAAGGAAACACTCGGCTGCATACCGTGCCGGCCCGGTGCCATTTGAATCGGGATCGAATAGCTGGCTTGACCGCCACTCGTGCCGCCTGAGCCGCCGCCGGTGCCGGCATAGGTGGCTTGCGGCGCGGGAATATAGTCCACAAGGCCTTCAAACGCATAGGCCGGATCGTCCAACTTCGGCGACAGCGCGCGAATTTCACTCGACTGCGCGATTTCAAAGCCCGAAGACGTACGCAGCACAAACTTGACGCGTTTGCCAATGGTCAATGGGTAATTTCTCGAGCCGGAACTCGTCGTCGCAACCGGCAGCACAGAATTGATTGAATTTAACGGTAAATCCAAATCACGCACAAAAGGTAGCGCGTCATAGGTCGGGTACGGGCTGTTTAATCGTACAGCCCACGACACAGCGACAAAGCAATAGCCCGCTTGCGTATCACTGGGTAAGCAATTGGTTGGGCTGGCAATAATATTGGTGGGTTGCGTCAACTTTTGGCTGGCATACATTACCGTCGGTGCAACGTTGGGCGGTCGAGAAAAATTTATTGCGCGCGTACTTGCACCACTGACGTAATTGCCGATCACCTGCACGCCGACCGTGCCGGTCGCCGGATCACTGTAGCTGCGCCAAAATTTCGCCACGCCGCCGGAGTTTATGGGCACTTCAACCGTGCAATTGCTGACACAACTCACCTGCGCCGCAGTTACATCGTAGGTTGCCCGCACATATTTGAGTGCCACCTCAGTCTGCGCCAGGGGCGGCGGCGTGGAACTCCATTGGCCATTGCTACCGACGCTGTCTGTCGCAAGCCAAACCGGCTGACCCGCAGCGTCGTACAGCGAAACAATGTTCGACTCACGAAATTCTGGCACTGACCCGCTGGCGGCCGGGCGTGCATCAATCAAGGCCTGATAGCCCCAGCCGGAATTTGCTGGCGCATACCACAGGCCAGAATACGGCGGGCCGACTTCTTGCACGTTGGTGCGACTTGGATTGCCATCACTGCCTAAGCGTTGAACGCATTCAGTGACGGGCGTCGTCATCGAATTCAATTGCCAACTGACCGCCATGTGCTCGGGCTGGCCCGGCACAAAGCTGACCGCCATGCTGCCGACCGTCTCGCCGATGCCGGAAGTGCCGCCAGCGGTTTGAATCGCACGATACAGCGGTGCTTGCCAGTTAGAACTCAAATTGCTGTATTGGACGGAATGGCTGATATACCAAACTGGATCGCCCGCTTGGGTAAATCCGTACCAAAGCGCGGTCAAGGTGCCTCCGTTACTGTTGTTCGCCGTGTCAGGATTAAAAGTGAAATCCCAGCTCAAACCCGGGCGATCTGGATTGCTCCAACGGCCGGGATTGCTGGGCGTGGTTCCGGATTGAAACGGCGGCAGCGGGCCGTTGATGCAAATGCCGGCGTTGGGTGGCAATACTTGCGCATAGACCGCAAACGATGCGAGCAGCGCGAAAACTAGGGCGATGAGCGTGCTGAAATGTCTAAACATTTTGCCCGCCTGCAGATTGACTAGAACGGTGCGCGGTAAACACTAATCGAACAAATGTCATAAATCGCCTAATTTTTGTAAAATTTGGCGAAGGCTAGGTGGAAATTGCGGAAGTACGCAAGCTGCGGAAGTTCAAACGTTCAGCTAGAAAATTACTCACCATGGCAGAAACGAGCAGGCAGTTTGCCCCGAAGGGTCGTGTGTGAGGCTTTCCTTTTAACCAACTGCGCCCAACGATCAGCATTACGCTAACCTTGCGCCGCCTCTTGCCGCCCTACTTTTCACCACATGCCCGCTATTTTATGACCCGCGCTGACGCCGACGTAGCGCTAGGCGCGCCGAATGCCATCGACGTATTGCACGTCGTCTATGTATACACACCCGAACCGCTGGGCGGCACGGAGGTTTATGCGCAGTCCTTGGTACAAGAAGCCACGACTCTTGGGCTGCGCTGTGCAATAGCGGCACCCGGCGCACGCAACCAGCACTATCAAGTCTCCGGCATCGACGTTTATCGCATCGCGGCAAATCTGACCACAGCCCAGCTGTATGGCGAAGAAAATAGCGATGCAACTGCGCGCTGGGTGAAGGTATTAGAGCTTGCGGCACCGCGAATTTTGCATATTCATGCGCGCACGCCAATGCTCAACAGCCATGTGCTGCGCCGCGCACGTGCGCTAGGAATCAAGGTGATCTACACGGTGCACACGCCGACGTCTTTTTGCCAACGCGGTACGATGCTGGAGTTCGGCGTGAAACCCTGCGATGGTTTAGTAAGCTTAGATCGATGCACTCAATGCGCCCTGCACGGGCTTGGTGTACCAAAACTCGCGACACAGGGTTTGGCGCGCTTGCCGATGTCGGTATTGCAAGCCGCAAGCAAAGTCGCGCCCGCAAAAATTGCTTTTGCGCTGTCCTTTCGCGCCCGGCTAAAGCGTGCGCAATTGGAACAATCCGCGTTTTTTGACGCCTGTGATCATGTCATTGCCGTCTGCGCTTGGATTGAGGACGCGTTAAAACTTAACGGCATTAACACTGCACGTCTGAGCATGAATCGTCAGGGCTTGCGCGCTGATATGCAGGCAACTCGCGCATTCAAAGCACCCGACGTACACGCGCCATTAAAAGTGTTTGCACTCGGGCGCTGTGATCCGAATAAAGGCTTCGATATTTTGATTGCTGCACTCAAGCGTTGCACCCTGCCGATCGAGCTTGACTTGAGCCTGGGAATTTCCAGCGACCAGGATCGTGCTTTGGCAGCGCGATTAGAAAATTTGGCGCTGGGCGCCACGGTGCGCTTCCACGTCAATCTTTCTGGTGCGCCCTTACTTGCAATGTTTCAGCAGGCCGATTTACTTGCCGCGCCTTCGATTGTGATGGAAACAGGGCCGTTGGTGGTGTTAGAAGCATATTCGCAACAGCTTCCGGTAATCGGCAGCCACCAGGGTGGCATTGCAGAACTCGTGCAGCACGAAGAAAACGGTTGGCTAGTGCCCGCAGGGGACATCGACGCGTGGGCCAAGGCGCTCGAGTTGATTGCGCAAGATCGTTCAGTGCTTGAGCGCGCGCGCGCGAATATCGGCACGGTGCGCACGATGAAACAGGTAGCTATCGAGCACGTCCGTCTTTACGCGAAGGTACTTGCCAGCGATAATTTGGCGATCACTCCATCGTCACTAAAATCAGAGCGCTAAATGAAACTACTGCTAAAAATACTGCTTGCTTTGATCACGGTGTTATTCATTGGCGGCCTTTTTTTGCCGGCCAAAACCCGAGTCGAGCGTGAAATCGAGATTGCTCGCCCGGCAAGTTTTATTTATCAATTTGTCAATGGCTTCAAACGCTACAACGAATGGAGCCCCTACGTTGCAAAAGACACAGCTAGCCAATACACATATTCCGGCCCAGAAACCGGTGTCGGCGCAAAAATGGCGTGGAGTAGCAAAATTCTGGGTGACGGCTCTCAAACAGTACTGGAGGCTAAGGAAAACGAACTGATCGTAGTGGACTTGGTTTTTGACGGCGGTGGTGGCAAAGCTTTTTACGCGCTTGAGGCCAAAGGCGATTCAACTTTAGTGCGGTGGGCGTTTGAGTCGGATGCCGGCACCACTATTTCGGCGTCCATTCCTGGCCGATGGATGAATTTATTGATGGATCACTTTGTCGGGCCAGATTACGAAGTCGGCCTTGCCACTTTGAAGACGCGCGTGGAAAAACTGCCGAACGCCAAGTTTGGCAATTTCGCGGTGCAAGTACAAAACGTCGATGCACGTCCAATCATTAGAATTGATGCGCAAGCAAAAGACACGCTGCTGGAAATAAGTAGCGCCTATGCATTAGCTTATGGGGCATTGAGCGCGGAATTGACCGCACAAAATGCTGAAGCGGTAGCGAGTGCGCCACTGGGTTTTGATCTGGGCCGTAAGGAAGGCATTTACTACTTTCAACCCGCGTTAAGCACGTCGGCCGAGCTTAAAAGCCAAGGATTGGTCACTGCTGAAACATTACCTGCAAGCAAAGTGTTGTACGCCGTGCACACCGGCATGTACGACCGTTTGGAAAACACCGCCAATTTACTGCGCGCCTACGCCGAGGTTTACGGCTACAAAGCGAAAGAGCCGCTGGTATTCGCATTCGTTGATGACCCAACCACGGTGGAGCCGGAATCGGTGAAAACCGAGCTCATTTTGTATTTGGAATAACGCGGTGGGCGACGTGGAAGAGCGCTACTTCAGCGCGCCATGACCCACACCAAACGCGCCGCCACCTTTGCGGTGCGTTGGTCAATATCAAACTTTGGATTTAATTCAACCACGTCGGTGTAGCGTACTTTGCCGCTTTGCTTTAAGTTTTTTAGCAATGACTCAAGCACCGATAATGGCATGCCAAAGCCCGCAGGTGCGGAAACACCCGGTGCAGTCGCTGCGGGAAGTACGTCCAAGCAAATACTGACGTAGAGCCAATCAACGCCCCTTGTGAAACGCTCCAGCTTTGCCAAAAGTTCGGGGCTGTCGGCATTTTGCGTCACGCTATCGGTTTCCCACCAAACGCCCAAACGCCCTGCTTGATTGAACAATGCTGCGGTATTCGCGGTCTCGGCGATGCCTAAACAGGCGTACTGGAATGGCCAGCCACGCCGCGTGCAGTCATCGCTGATTTGTTTGAATGGCGTACCGGAACTAGCACGATCCGATGTGCGCAAATCAAAATGCGCGTCAAAATTGATAATGCCTATGCGCGGCACGCGTTTTTGCTTGGCGGCAAATGCGGCAAGGCCCAACCAACTGCCGAAAGCAGTTTCATGGCCGCCACCGAGCCCGATGGGGCGAAAACCGTCTGCCAGCAGCGCAGCAAGCCGCTCGCCAAAAGCGCTTTGCGCCGACTCTAATTCATCACCTAAACAGACCACATCACCAGCATCAAACACTGGCGATTCCCCGTGCTGCCAAGCCATATTTGCCAGGGCCGAGCGCAAACTTAACGGCCCAGCTGCGGCACCCACGCGCCCCTGATTGCGCGCAACCCCGGCGTCGCAGGCAAAACCAAGTAACGCGACGCCCGGCGTCGTGATTTCGCCACGCTCGCAGCGCACGCGCTGGTGCCATCGCAATGCGCGTGGGCCTTCAGCGGCATCAATGCGCCCCGTCCAAGGCGTAGCACTCGATTTTTCTTCTATTGCCATTGATTTATCCCACTTTGCTTTTGTAAATGAGGCGTCATGCGTTATCGTTACAGGCTAACTTAGCGACTAGTGGCCGATTTTGCACGCTACTTGACCCTCTTGAAGACGCAACTATGCTTTTAATGATCGATAACTACGACAGTTTTACCTACAACTTAGTGCAGTATTTTAGCGAGCTGGGCGCTCAGGTGAGGGTGCATCGCAATGACGCGCTAACCGTGGCCGACGTGGTGGCGTTAAAGCCATCGCAAATTGTGATTTCGCCTGGGCCGTGCACGCCGGATGATGCCGGTATTTCACTCGGGCTGATCGAATCACTGTCAGGCAAAGTTCCTATTTTTGGTGTGTGTTTGGGCCATCAAAGTATAGGTCAAGCGTTCGGCGGTAAAGTCATTCGCGCACGCAAGGTGATGCATGGGAAAACTTCAATGATGCACCACAGCGGTAAGGGCGTGTTTCAAGGCTTGCCAAATCCATTTGAAGCCACCCGCTATCATTCGTTGATTGTTGAAAAATCAAGCTTACCTGAGTGCTTAGAAATCACTGCGTGGACGCAAACTGAGTCCGGGGAAATGGATGAAATTATGGGCTTGCGGCACCGAACTTTAAGCGTCGAAGGCGTGCAGTTTCATCCCGAGTCGATATTGACCCGGGAAGGTAAAAACCTGTTGCACAATTTTTTGCGCGCCCATCTGGATACCAAGAAACACACCGATGCACTGATTGCGGAGGCTGCATGAATAGCGCAGTGGACCAACCTGGATCAGCCGGGCACACGTCTTTTCAAATTACTCTGGCGCTAAAAAAATTGGTTGACCGCCAAGATTTAAGCGAAATGGATATGCGCGCCGCCGTCGGTGAAATTATGCAGGGCGGCAGCACCCCTGCGCGTACTGCGGCATTTTTGGTGGCACTGCGCATGAAAGGCGAAACTGCAATCGAAATTGCTGCAGCCGCAAGCGTGATGCGCGAACTGGCAGAAGCCGTGCCGATGCCCTTTGAAGGTGAGGTGCTGGATATCGTTGGCACGGGTGGCGATGGTGTTTCCAGCTTTAACGTATCGACTGCTGCCAGTTTTGTCTGTGCTGCAGCCGGCGTGAAAGTGGCAAAGCATGGCAATCGCTCGGTTTCGAGCAATTCCGGCAGCGCCGATGTTTTGGAAGCCGCAGGTGCAAAACTTGATCTGAGCCCGGATCAAATAGCGCGCTGTATCGATGAAGTCAATTTTGGCTTTATGTTCGCACCCCAGCATCACGCAGCGATGAAGCACGCTAGCCCCATCCGCCGCGAACTCGGCATTCGCACCGTGTTTAATTTGCTTGGGCCACTCACCAATCCGGCGGCGGCGCGCTATAACGTGGTCGGCGTATATGACCGACGTTGGCTGCGCCCAATGGCCGAGGTGTTAAGAATGCTCGGATCCAAACGCGCTCTAGTAGTACATTCCGCCGATGGCATGGATGAACTCTCAATTTCCGCACCCAGTTTTGCTTGCGAACTAAACGAAGGCACGCTAAGAGAGTTCACCATTGAACCACAGGCGCTTGGCATGCACGCCTATCCCATGGCGCTGTTGAAGGTGGCAAATGCCGGGGAAAGTCTAAGCTTGGTGCGTCACGTACTCGCTGGCCACAATGCCGGACAAGCGGCGGCTGCGACTGAAATTGTCACGTTGAATGCAGCAGCGGGCCTCTATATCGCCGGGGCGTGCACTAATATTGGTGCCGGCGTCGCCAAAGCACGTGAAATTTTGGCATCAGGTGCGGCACTCGTCTGCCTTGAGCGCTATGTCGCGCTGACCAGACAGGCATAAAAAATTAGGAACAATATGGATTACTACAGCACACGCGATCAAGCGCGCATTGGGTTGAACTTAGATGCCGCGCTGAACGCCGGTTTGGCTGCAGATGGCGGACTTTATGTGCCGAGAACGTTGCCAAAAATTGGATTTTCCGCACCAGCATCAAGCTTGGCAGAAACAGCGGCATTGGCGCTTGCACCATTTTTTCAGGGCTCAAGCTTGGCGCCTGAGCTAGAACAAATTTGCGCAGAGTCGCTAAATTTGCCGATGCCTCAGGTCGCGTTGAAAGGGACTGATGCAAGAACAAATAACGCTGCAGTGTTGGAGTTGTTTCATGGTCCAACCGCTGCGTTTAAAGATTTCGCGGCACGATTTTTGGCGGCCTGCTTAGTGCGTCTGCGCAGTAATGCTGCTGACTATCAAGATTCAATCGTGCTGGTCGCAACATCGGGCGATACCGGCGGTGCTGTGGCTGCTGCGTTTCATCGCTTGCCGGGCTTTAGGGTCGTTATTTTATATCCCGAGGGACGAGTTTCAGCGCGTCAAGCGCATCAGTTAGGTGCCTT
Organism: Rhodanobacteraceae bacterium; assembly: GCA_031409855.1. Taxonomy (GTDB): domain Bacteria; phylum Pseudomonadota; class Gammaproteobacteria; order Xanthomonadales; family SZUA-5; genus JANNYA01. Next base: position 7,850 of record JANNYA010000036.1, read on the forward strand.
CGGCGGCAACGTCAGCACCTACGCTGTACAGGGAAGTTTTGATGACTGCCAGGCCATGGTAAAAAGCGCATTTTCTAACCCTGCGTTACGCGAAAAGGTCAGTCTTATTTCTGCAAACTCCATCAGTTTAGGTCGTTTGCTGCCACAAATGGCTTATTACGTCGATGCCAGCTTACGTTGGCAAGTCAAACACGGTTCTGCCGTCAATCTAGTTATTCCAAGCGGTAACTTAGGCAATGGCTTGGGTGCAATCATGGCGCGCGCAATGGGTGCACCAATCGCGCAAATATGCCTTGCTAGTAACGCGAACCGAGTGCTAACGGATTATTTAAACACCGGTTCGTACTCACCAAAAGCTAGCCTGGCAACGCTCGCCAACGCCATGGATGTGGGCGCGCCAAGTAATTTTGAGCGGTTACAGCATATGTTTCCTAAACTTGAAAACACTTTTGGAATTAGTGTGTCTGACGAAGAAATTGCGCAGCAAGTACGCGCCGCCCCGGATCGCTATGGCCATATTATTTGCCCACATACTGCTTGCGCATTTGCCGCGTTTGAGCAAATTCAAGTACAGCAACCTAACAGTCTATGGCTAATCGCAGCGACAGCGCATCCGGCAAAGTTTGATTCGATCGTAGAACCGCTTATTGGTGCGAAGGTGCCAGTTCCTGAGGGACTGGCTACACTTTTGGCGCAACCTGCGCATGCGCTGGCGATGTCAGCAAACGATGCAGATTTACTGCGCGTATTGACCGCGCAATAAATTCCTTAACTTCATTTTTCGAGTTTAGTGGGCGTTAGCTTCAAGCCACTTATCTGCATCAAGCGCAGCCATACAGCCTGTGCCCGCAGATGTAATGGCTTGACGATAAACTTGATCGGTCACATCGCCGGCCGCAAATACGCCCTCTACGCTAGTAAGCGTTGCCATCCCGTCTAAACCCGTTTTCACCTTCAAGTAGCCGTTCTTCATCTCAAGCTGATCGGTGAAAAGCGAAGTATTCGGGCTATGTCCAATCGCGATAAATACGCCGGGTGCTTCAATCGTCTGAGTTGCGCCTGATTCGGTACTTTTGACGCGCACGCCGGTCGAACCGGTGTGGTCGCCTAAAATTTCATCAACCGCGTGGTTCCAAAGTACAGTAACGTTCGGCTTCGCAAATAAGCGATCCTGCAAAATCTTTTCGCTGCGGAATTTGTCACGTCGATGCACGACCGTCACATGTTTGGCAATGTTGGAGAGATAAAGCGCTTCTTCTACCGCAGTATTCCCGCCACCAATAACGACAACATTTTGGTTTTTGTAAAAAAAGCCGTCGCACGTTGCACAAGCGGAAACACCCTTGCCTTGAAACTTCGTTTCCGACTCAATTCCTAAGTATTTTGCCGACGCGCCGGTGGCAATAATCAGCGCGTCGCATGTCAAAGTGATGTTGTCGCCAATCAACTGAAACGGCCGTTGATCTAGTTTTGCCGTATGAATATGATCATAAATAATCTCCGTACCAAAATGCTCGGCGTGCGCCTGCATTCGCTCCATCAGTGCTGGCCCAGTTAAGCCATGCGCATCACCGGGCCAATTTTCTACTTCAGTGGTAATCGTCAATTGACCACCGGGCATAGAACCAGTCACCAATACCGGCTTCAAATTAGCGCGTGCAGCATAGACTGCAGCGGTATAGCCTGCTGGGCCCGAGCCTAAAATCAAAAGTCGCACATGGCGTGTTGGGTTGGTAGCAGACATAGTTAATATCCAGAATAGTTGAGCAAGCAAATTGGGTCTGACGACGAAATTTCAACGACGAAGCTAAAGATTACAGACACAAAAACGCCCTCAGATCTTTCGAACTGAGGGCGTTATGTTGTTGCTATTAAATATTAAAGTGCTTGGCGATGACCTACTCTCGCGTGCTAGATGCACACTACCATTGGCGCTGGTGCGTTTCACTTCCGAGTTCGGGATGGGATCGGGTGGTACCACACCGCTATGGTCGCCAAGCAAAGGGGTTGAGCTTG
>JANNYA010000037.1:0-7631 GCA_031409855.1 Rhodanobacteraceae bacterium
GGATAACGCGGCCATCGGAACGTTGGCGACGTGTGTTAGCACTTCTGGCTGCATTCGTATCAAAAAGCTGACGGTGTTGGTGTCTAGCAGGTAGCGTTTCATTCCTGCCACTGCGCAAAAGGGTCACCACTGGCTTCAACAGTTGCCGATTGCGCGCGCTCCGAGGCAGCTAAAAAATCGCTCGGCACGTTCAAACCTCGCGCAGCTTCAAAAAAACTTACCCAATCAGACGGCTTGCGCGAAAGAATCACATCACCCGTTTGATCGTCTAAGCGAACAAACACCTCTTTCGCCTCAAAACGAAATGCCGCAGGCAAGCGGACGGCTTGGCTACGGCCATTCAAAAATAGTTTTGCGATTTGGCTCATAGCGTTGCCACAGGAGGTAATAGATCATAGTCTATACTCATTTTGTTTTGCCATAGCAACGCCCTCAAGCCAAATTAGCAATGGCTCGCAAATCACTACTTACCCACCTTCGCCTGATCCCCAGCCAACACAAAACCCCACGCGTCAGGCGAAATCGTTTTTTTAATGTAGCTATTGACCTGCGTCAAAGTTGCCGCAGCAATTTGGCTTTCGACGTTGGCGGAAAAGGCCATAGTGCGCTGATATTCCACTTGTGCGGCTAATACACCTGCTAGCCGCGCGTCGTCGGCCCAGGCGACGCGTTTGCTTTTGATAATGCCGGTCTTGGCTTTGGCAAGTTCCTCAGCAGTGATGCCCTGTGAGTGAAAACGCTTTAACTCCTCTAACACCGCTTTTTCACTGGGCAATAAATTTTCCGGGGCAGCAATCGCATAGGCTTGCCAGAGCGAGGCTTGTGTGCGGCTACTGACGCCCAAGCCGGTGCCACCGCCATAGGAAACGCCATCTTTCTGGCGCAAACGCTCCATGATTCGGCTGTCCAAGCCGCTGCCGCCAAAAATATAATTGGCAATGGTTGCAAGGGCGAAATCAGGGTGCGTGTCTTGCAAAGCAATCGGCAATGATGCGATCAACATGCCGTTCGCCTGATCCGGGGTGTTGATCCAGGTGTGTTTAGCTGGGGTGCGATTGGCTAGTTCAGGGATTTCGCGGTAGGACTTGGACGCGCGCCAGGCTTCAAATTGGCCTTTGAGCGCAGCAATCGTGGCGGTTTCGTCGAACTCACCAACCACGGTGGCGCTGAAATTCGCCGCGCCAATAAATTCCGCATGTGCCTTTGCAACCTCCGCCAAGCTCAGCGCGCCGATCGCGGCATGCGTTTCTGCAAATGTTTCCGCTGCCGCCGGATGGCCTTTGGCATACGGGTTGGTGGCGATGCTCATCGCATTGCTGGCCAGCGCCTGCGGGTTGGTTTCAGCGCTTTCTAAACCGCTAAGTTCTTCTTTGCGCCAGGCGGCAAATTCTGTTGCATCAAAACGCGGGTGCTTTAATGCGTCTTCCACAAGTGCCAATGTTTTTAGCAAGGTGTTTGAGGTGGCGCGGCCGCTAACAACTAAATTTTGACCGCTGGAAGCAATGCTCAATTCCGCCTCATTCGCATCCAAAGCGTCGGTGAAAGCAATGCGATCCAGGCTAACTGTGCCGCGACTCAGCATTGCCGCCGCTGCTTCCAGCGCGTGCGTTTTTCCGGTAAGGGACTTTTCATCGCCCATGCGCAGGCTCAAATTGAAATTCACCGCTTGATTGCGCGATTTCTTGGTCAAGGTAATGATGTCAAAACCAGCGCGAATTTGGCTGCGTTTGATGCGTGGTTCCAGCGCTAACGGGCTTACATCGAGCTGTTCGCCTGCAGCAACCGCACCTTTTTCATCAGGCTTGAGGCTAGCCAATTGTGCTGCAAGCACCGGCGGCGGCGGAATTTCAGCGCGCTTTGGCACGCCTGCGCCGGCATCGAGCGGCAAATAGTTCACTGCCGTGCGATTGGACGCAATCAAATACGTTTGCGCCACGCGGTTTAAGTCTTTTAGCGTTAAGGCGTTGAGCTGTTCGGGTTCCACGAAAAACAAGCGCCAATCGCCGAGTGCTATGTACTCCGATAGGCTCAAGCCTACCTGGGAAACATCGTCCAAACTCGACTTCAGCTCGTTTTGATAGGCGCGCTTGGCACGTTGAAATTCTGCTTCAGTAAACGGCGCAGGCGCTTCAATATCGCTTAAGCCCAAAGTTTTCGCTTTCGCTACATCTTGTTTTTTATCGAAGCTCAAAATAAACGTCGCGATCGAGCTTTCCTGAAACGCCAGTGGAAATGCTTGTGCGCTGGTGGCAAGCCCGGAATTGACCAAACTGGTGCGTAATCTGCCGGTATTTTCATCAGCCAAAATGCGCAATACGACATTCATTGCGGTGGCGTCCGGGTGCGCGCCACCGGGTAGGTGATAGCCCAGCATAATTAGCGGCGTGCCCGCAATGCGGCGAATGGTGGACTCGCGCTCGCCGTCTTGGGTGGGCTCTTTGGTGTAGAAAACTGGCAGGCTGCGGCTAGGCTTTTTAATACTCGAGAATGCTTTTGCGATTATGCCCAGCGTCTTATCCACCGCAATCGGCCCCGCCACAATCAGCACCGCGTTGTCGGGCTGATAGTAGGTTCGGTAAAACGCCTGCAGTTTTTCGATCGGCACGTTTTCCACATCCGCGCGCGCGCCTATCGAGTTGTTGCCGTAGTTGTGCCACATAAACGCCTGCGCCAGCATGGACTTCAATGCCACCCGAACGGGCTCGGTTTCACCGCGCTCCATCTCATTGCGCACCACCGTCATTTCGGAATCCAGATCCTTTTTCGCAATGTAGGCGCCGGTCATGCGGCTGGCCTCCATTTTTATCGCCCACTCCAAGTTATCGCCAGTGGCGGGCATCACTTCAAAGTAATTGGTGCGGTCCATCCAGGTCGAGCCATTGTTTTGCATGCCGCGCTTAGAAAATTCGGTATCGATATTTTCAAAACCCGGCGAGCCTTTGAACAACAGATGCTCCAGCAAATGCGCCATGCCGGTTTCGCCGTAATTTTCGTGCTTGCTACCGACTTTATAAGTCACATTGACCAATAATTTCGCCTTACTCTCGTCTGGATACAGCAGCACAGTCAGGCCATTGGCCAGGCGATATTCGCTCATGCCGCCATAGCTGGGGCCAGCGGTTACGCCGGTGGGGAGTGGTGCGGCGCATAGTGGGGCGGTTAAAAATAGCCCTAAAATCAATACTTTAGCGCTTTGAAATAGCGTGCTTTGACGGAGTGTTTGAGTCATTTCGATCTGGCTTTGGGCTAAGAATGCGCCCCATGATACCGATCAATACGACGCTGCGCTCGACGGTGTCCGCCACCCCACCCCAATACTATTAACTTTAAGTCAAGTTGCAGTTTTAGCGCTGTAAGCGCGTTCCATATCAGCCTGGGGCAACGCCCCAGGGTGTCGATAGAAAAAGTCCAAGGGCTGAAGGCCCGCTTCATCGGGTAGGTTGCAAGAACATTGCATCCGTGCCAGCACTTCAAAGTTCGGCAATTTTTCCTAAAACACGCACAAACGCGGTTCTGGGTGAAATTCCGAGCGCTTGGCAATATTCAATAAATTCAATCACATCAATACGACGGTCGCCCAGCTCAACCTTCGCCACATACGACGCTGGTTTCCCTAAGCGCGCCGCAAGCTCCGTTTGCACCATACGTTTTTCCGCACGAATTTCTGCTAGCAACTTGATCAGCTGTCGGTTCGCAGGGCGATGCGGTGATGGCAAGGGAAAAATCCAGAGATATTTAATCCTGTCAGTTTTCGTTGAATCCGCCATTCTCCCGAATTGGGAGATATGCCTAGACGCAATTACCCATCAAATCGCTTGCAACTCTCGACAATTTAAGAGCAAGCTCGAACTAGGCGCTTGCTTTATTTAAGGTTAACTTATGAAAAAACTGTTATTAATTTCAGCAATGTTGATTTCTGGCATCGCCAGCGCGCAAGAGCAATGCGGCTTCCCCGTTTCACTTGCACGCAGCGGCTTTGAATCGGGCGAGCAACCCGCATCGGTGATCTTGCCAGTCGAGAACACAATGCTCAGCATTACGATCCAAGGGCCAACAGCGGGTAGCACCGTCGGCGTGGATGCGATCCAAATTTACGGTTCCTATCTCGGCCCGGCAAACACCGGCGTCTCGGTCAATGGCGTCCCGGCGTTGACCAATGGCAGCGCTTTTGTGTCGCCCAGAATTCCGCTCGATCCTGGCATCAACACACTGAGCATTCGCTACGCCAGCACCGATGCCGCGCCGGTCACGCAAATGCGCACGGTAACCTACAGCGCCGCCGCCCTTTCCGCGGTCGTGTTCGCAGCACGCAGCCCGGGCGACTACGCACCCACCGTCATGCCCTTTGTTTTGGCAACTCGGTTGCCGCCGAATCAAACGGTTGTGGCGCGGGTTGAAATTGACTACAACGGCGATGGCATTTTTGACGTCGATAGCGCGACACCGCCCGCACGGCTTGAATATGCCTATGAAAATCCTGGCCTTTATGCGGCGCGGGCTCGCGTCAGTTTTGACGATGGCAATATGGGCACGCCGCTGGTGGTGCAAGAAGACACTGCGCGGGTATTAATTCAAAGTTTGGCCTACACCCGGCAAACGCTGTGCGGGGTTTATTACGCAATGAAATCGCGACTGCAAAATAGCCAGATTCCGCTCGCGCTCAACACGCAGTCGTCGGGCGCGCAGCGTGCGGAAATGCAAGCACTTTGGACGAGCTTGGCATCGTCCAACACCCTAATTGCGACCGCCAACAAGCTAGGGCAGATCATCAATGGTCAGTTGTCACGCAATTCGGCGGAATTGGTTATTGGTATACCGACCGTAAACCCCGCCGAATTCAAAGCCTTCTCGATGCGCTTTAGGCGCGATGAAAATGGTGTTTGGCGCATTAACTACCTCTAGGAGGTTTCCATGAAATGTTTTCAGACGAAGAATCGGATTCTTCTGGGCATGTTCATTGTCTTAATCACCTTGGGCTGTAGCCGGGTCGAAAAACCCTTGGCCGTTGCCGAATGGCAGTTCATTGACGCCGAAACCACAAAGCCTATTGAAGGTGGCTGGATCAATTTTGCCTGGCGCGGTAAGCCCACCGACCGCGGCATGACCACCTGTCCACGCGGCGTCCTCGGTCGCACCGGTGCGGACGGTTGGTTTCGCACCACAGCCAAAGATCCATCCTGGCGGGTGGACCCGATCCCAACTTATTTTGTGCCAGGCTATCAGTTTTTTGAATATGAATATGGCATGCCTGATGCGCAACATATCACTTCTTATATTCCCTACGATGTCAATCGACTTGGAACCATGCCAGGATTTGAAAATGAATTAATTAAAAATGGCTATGTTTACCATCAGCCTATAATGTCAGATCGATGGAGCCACCATTGGACAAAAATAATGCCTGTCGCTGGTTTTCATGACTTTAGAAATAATCCTACAAACAGACGCAGGTATTTTATTAGATATTTAAGTTTTCCTGAATTTGTCGAACAGAGTCTTGGTTTTGTTGGGAGGTCTTGTGATGAGCCGGGCTCAGACAATCTAGGGTTAGAAGCTGATAAAATCGCATTGACAAATCGACTTCGAGCTATTTCCTCAACAAAGTTTTTCTGCAATCCATTTTGGGATAGTATCGAACCCAAGGCAAAAACATCCACGTTCGACTGGATGTCACGAGCCTTTGGCTTGCTGCCTGAGGGGCGCAGGCCTTGGGAAGAAATGAAAAATTTGCTTCCGAAACATATAAATAGCCAAGAATTTATGACGAGCGTACCTCTGAATGAAGCTGAGCAAAGAGTATTCTGTGCTTGGATAGAGCCTTATTTAAAAATAGCAATAACGGAGATCGGCAATGAAAGTTAGCTGCTTAGTAGTTTTACTTGCCTGTGAATTGACCTCAGATGCGCAAGCCTTCAATTTAGAAACACACGGCTTTTTCACCTCGACTTCATTTAACCAATCGATACTAAATAACATTTCTCCCGAATCGAAAGATTTATATTTCAGACTTGGCTTTGACCGACTTCCACTTGATCGACCATTTAATCAAATCGAATCGCAAGGATGCACACGCACGACGAGTTCTGGGCAATTCGGCGGGAAGGATCACTACATAGATGCTCGGGGCAATTGGCTGGGGGGTCAAGGCGGTGCGGATTCACTTGCGCGTTGCCCGACACTATTTGAACAACGTTCGATGCCGCCGCTTTATACGGGGCTCTTGCCCGCCGCTGCAAACACGCTTGGACAGACCGCATGGCTTCGATTCGAGGGCTGGCTCATGCGCGGCGCGATTCGCGAAGATGACTATAAATTCGGCAAATACGACAATCCAAATTTGACGCCGGATCAAGACCCCTGGATTGACGAATACCGTTCCCTACACCATTTTTATGACCCCAGAAACGACACACACGGCTTAGGTAATGCCGCTGCTGGCTTGGGTGCCACCCGCTCCACCACCTGGGCTTTAGGGGTTGAGGACGATGCGGGTTGGGAAAACAGTCAAATGCCCGATCCATCACGCGGGAACCATTTCAGCTACATGGACGCACGCCGATTTTACTGGCTTGCTCTGACCTTCAAGGAAGCTCCCGTAAGCGGGGGCCAGCCTTTTAGTGAACTGTTGACACGTCGCTATTCCAATTTTCGCCAGAATCTATGGGCCAGCACGCTGAAATCCATTGGCCATATCGTGCATCTGCTGCAAGACAGCGCCAGCCCGCAGCATGTGCGTGCCGAGCCGCATTCGTTTCTGTGCAATGGCAGTCTGGTTGAAGAAGGGCTGGGCAATCAGGACGTGGCGACACGAACCTTTGAGAACTTCGCGAATTACCGCGTGACGGTTCCCTTCAACGTTGGGCTAACGCCGCAATACTCGTTTTCAAATCTTTGTGATGACGAAAAGTGGACTGCGATGTTCGGTGAAGGCGGGCAAAGGTCGCCGGCAAGCACAGCCATCTGGACTGCGAACGCCTACCCCATCCCCAAATTTTCAGTGCAGCGCAAATTTTTCACCACACGCAGCGAAGACAGCAACGTAAATAGTCGGCGTGGTTTGGCGGACTATACCAATCGCGGCTTTTATACCGAAGGCGACTTTGCAGGTGATTTTCAGAGCCCACCGCCGTTGCTGAGCGACCTCAGTCTGGTTCGTGGCGATGCATTTGTGACCAGCGAACCCGGCTTTCCGGCGAACCTAAGGTTCGAGGCCCTATATTGGCAAGTGCCCGATGCCGTTGCACCTAGCTACATTGACCCAAACCTACAGAGTGGCAAAGCACCGATTGCCTCAGTGCGAATCTGGGAATTGCTTGCGGGCGTGACCGACACCAAAGGCCGCGGGCATTTGACGCTCAACAATTACGTCCAAATCCAAGACATGCTCGCCCCGCGTGCGATCGCCTACACCACCGGCCTGATCAACTTCTTCTTTCGCGGCAAACTAGAAATCGAACCCAACCCGCAAAAACTGTTCGGTGTCGTCGATTTAGGTCAGCCGCACACCGTCAACGCCGATGGCTATCCGATCATCACCGCTACCAATAAAATCCTAGGTTTCGAGAAAATCCGGCTGAAAGTACGCAATCTAACCGATCCTATTATCGAATCCGGCACCAACGCGAACGTGC
>JANNYA010000038.1:0-50881 GCA_031409855.1 Rhodanobacteraceae bacterium
AAAGATGAAAAACCGGGTCGTCGTCGTGATGACGATTTCAGTGGCGAAGAAGGCATAGGGACTGGCGACAATGAAGCCTAAAGGTAAAGGAAAGGGTAAGCCGAAGGATCGTAGCGCAAGTTCGCGTTTTTTCCGTCGCAAGAAATTCTGTAAGTTCACCGCTGAAGGCATCTTATCGGTGGATTACAAAGACTTAGGGTTGCTTCGTCAGTTCGTGAGCGAAACCGGCAAAATTGTGCCGAGCCGCATCACGGGTACCAAAGCGAAGTATCAACGTCAGCTGGCGACCGCCGTGAAAACAGCGCGCTACTTGGCATTGATTCCTTACACCGACAATCACATCTAGGAGCTAGACCATGGAAGTGATTTTGTTGCAGAAAGTAAAAAGCCTAGGCAGTTTGGGCGACAAAGTAGTTGTACGCGCCGGTTTCGGCCGCAACTTCTTGATCCCTTACGGCAAGGCTGTTCCGGCTACGGCCAACAATGTGCAAGAGTTTGAAAAGCGTCGCGCCGAATATCAAGCGAAAGCGGATTCACTCCTGGGCGCTGCCGAACGTCGTAAGACGCAGTTGGAAAATGCCTCCGTTACGATCAAGGCAAATGCCTCGGCCGAAGGTAAGTTGTTCGGTTCGGTCGGCCCACGCGATGTTGCGGAAGCCTTCACCGCTGCCGGCACACCGTTAGAAAAGAGCGAAGTGATGATGGGTGAAGGCCCGTTGCGCCGCGTCGGTGAGTTCGATGTGCAAGTAAGCTTGCACGCTGAAGTCCAGTGCGCTGTCAAAGTTATTATCGTTCCAGAGAAGTAAACCGCCGCGTTGCGTTTTGAGCGCAACTGCAGTGAATAAAAAACCCGCGCGTGCAAATGTGCGGGTTTTCTTTTGCTGCGCCGGGTGCCGGCACACATCTGGAGATGAAAGAATTTCATGGCTACACGTCTAGTGGTAGCTACATAAAATTACCGGCGCGGGTTTTAAGTATTCTGAATCACGATTTTAGGGAACGCGATGGCCTTATTGCGTGCGGACTGGCCCAATCGTGCGGCGGTTTTACGCGCGATCATGCGGTAGCGCTCGGCAAGCTCGCTGTCGGGATCGCTAACGACGGTGGGCGCACCGGAATCGGCGGCGGCGCGTATGCGCATCGCCAGCGGCAATTGCCCAAGCAGCGCCACGTGATATTCGCCGGCCATTTTTGCGCCGCCACCGGCACCGAAAATTGCTTCCTCGTGGCCGCAAATGGTGCAGATATGTGTCGCCATATTTTCGACAATCCCAAGCACCGGAACATCAACTTTCTCGAACATCTTCAGCGCTTTTTTGGCGTCTAACAGCGCCAAATCTTGCGGCGTGGTCACGATCAATGCGCCCGATACCGGCACCCGTTGGCAGAGCGTGAGTTGGATATCGCCGGTGCCGGGTGGCAAATCGATCACCAAATAATCCAAGCCGCCACTGCCTTCGATACCTGGCGTGGCAAAGCTTGAGCCCCACTGCGTTTGTAAAAGCATTTCCATCAGGGCCTTGGTGACCATCGGGCCACGCAAAACCATCGGCGTGTCGTCGCCGGCCATTAAACCAATCGACATCATTTCCAGACCGTAGTTTTGCTTCGGCGCTAACGTATAGCCGCCGTCTTTGCTTTCTGCGCGGGTCGTAATACCCAGCATCAGCACTTGGCTCGGACCATAAATATCGGCGTCCAACACGCCAACGCGCGCGCCTTCGCTGGCTAGTGCCAACGCTAAATTCGCCGCAGTCGTACTTTTACCAACGCCGCCTTTACCCGAAGCAATCGCGATAATGTTTTTCACGCCCGCTAGCGGTGTCAGTTCTTTTTGCACTTTATGCGCGTGCACGACCCAGCTGACGTCCACCACGGCGGCGGAAATTTCGCTGCTCAAAAGCAGGTGTTCGCGCACTTGCTCAGCCAGTAACTCGCCAAAGCGCTTCGCCGGATAGCTTAAACGTAACTCGATACTGACTTTTGAGCCAGAGATGCCAATGCCCTTTACTGCGCCCGCCTGCACCAAATTCGATTCGGTATGGACGTCGATAAATTCGCCAAGGCGCGCGCGTACAAATTCTTCAGTCAAGCTCATCAGGGTATTCCTAAAAATTTAATATTTTAGCCATTCTGCGTCGAAGTGCATTATCGCCGCGACAGCCGCCAAAGCGCCCAGCTGGCAATCAACACCGGTGGCAATGCATTGGCCAGCAGCATTGGCCAGTGAAACGTCGCAAATAAATTCGCAGCGATGCGCTGGCCGACAAAAAACACAATCGCAATCATTATGCCGATAAAGATACTTCGGCCCAAACCGCCACTACGCAGGGACGTAAAAGCAAACGAAGCGGCCGCCAACGCCAAGGACAGCACTGCCAACGGAAAACAAATACGCGTCCACATCGCCGAGCTAAAGGCTAATTCATCGAGCTGATTCGCGCGCGCATACGCGACGTTTTGCGCCAGCTCCGCGATGCTTTGGTGCGAGGGCTTGAGCGCGCGTGCGGCAATTTGGCCCGGTTCCAGTATCGATGGCCATAGCAGCTCCGTTTGTTTCGACAAGCTTGCCGATTCTGGCTGAAAGTTTTGATCAATCACGTCTTTGAGCAGCCAACCCTGGTTTGCCAGGTGCGTCGCAGTTTTCGCGCTAACCACGCGGGTCAAATCGACACCCGCGTCAAAGTTCAAAATACGCACGCCCCAAAGCTCAACATTCTGGCCGTTTTCGCTGGCAATCGCGGTTTTTGCATTAATAAATACCGGGCCGTCTTTAATCCAAAGGCTGTTGCCGGTGCTAAAACTCATGCCTTGATTGCGCGACGTCGATAAAATTTGCTGGGCTTTCCGATCGCCCGTGCTGCCCCATAGTTCGCCCAACGCCATGATTGCAAACGTCATCAAACCCAAGGCCGCCATCGCGCGCAGCACAATGGCGCGTTTCGATAGCCCGAGTGATTGCAGCGCGACTAATTCACTGCTTTGCGCCAATTGACCCAGCCCCATCACCGTGCCCATCACCCCGGCATAGACGAAGTATTCATAGGCGCGACGCGGTGTCGTCAAGGCCAAATACATCAACAAATTGCTGAATTCATAGCCGCCGCCAAGCTTGGCCAGCTCATCTTTGACGGTTAGCAACGCCGTGACGGCGATTAGCACCAGCCACGCTAGCAACACCATCGGCACGACATGGCGATAGATGAGCGCGGTGCCGCGCTTCACTTGGCGGTGCTCATGCTTAATTGCTTGATTTCGCTGCGTGCACGCCAGGCCAATACAAGCTGTGCCCGATAAACCACGATTAGCCCCACTAAAAATAGGCCGTGTACCCACCAAACACCGAGCAATTCCGGTGTTTTGCCCAGCGCCATGGCGCGTTTAGCCAACTCGATGGCTTGTGAGTAAACTAAATACAGCAACACGCCAATGACAATGCGGTCATAGCGTACCTGCCTTGGCGCACTGCGTGCCAGTGCGGGCGCCAGCAGCATAAGCAAAACAAGCATAATCGGTGCACTGATACGCGCTTGTAGCTCGGCGCGGCCAGCCAGCGTGGAAAGCAACGTCTGTGTCGGCAAATCTTGCGGCATATAGCCGCGCCGCTGCTGCAGGCTTTCTGGCAGCACTAGATCCGCTTGTTTGAACGCTGCGCGCTCAATATTGTTTTGACCGAGCACGATATCTGTGCGTTGGCCTTCACTTAAGCGCAATACCGTCGGTGCGTTCTTATTTTCCGAGCCAAGTACGCCGCTTTTGGCACGCACAATCTGCAATTGCTCGTGGCCTTCGGCATCAACAGGCATCGTGCGCACGATCAAAACATCGCGGAAGGCTTTATTGGCGACCAATTCGCCAGCAAATATCACCGCATTGCTGCTTTTCAGTTGGACAAAGCTGCCGGGTTCCATGCCCGCAATCGCTACTTGCCGGTTCGCAAGCTCGGCTTGATCAATCGCAATGCGTTGCGCTGTCGGTGCTAGATACAGTGAAATACCTGCAATCACCAGCGCCATCGGTAGCGCAAAACTAAATACTGGGCGTAACAAACCCAGCTCAGAAAAGCCGCTCGCACGCAGCACGGCAAGCTCAGAATCCCGATACAGCCGCGAGTACGCCAAAATAACACCAATAAAGCCAGCAAGCGGCAATAGCAAACTCAGCGCCATCGGCACGCGCAGCGCCATTTGCGTCAAAATCAAGCCGGCCGGAAAACGCCCTTGGGTGATTTTGCTCAACACATCGGTCAGCAGCCCACAAAAGATCACCACCAACAGCAGCACTGCGGTCGCAAACATGGCGGCAGCGATTTCACGGATCAGATAGCGGCTGAGAATTGGACTCATCTAGGTTTGTTGTAGCGCAGGTTTGCAAAAAGGGCTCGCCGGGAAGCTCGCATTCGCTGGCGTTTTAATCAAGCGACAAGTCAATCAAAGATGCTGGGCCTTCAGCTTCAACGAATTTCAATCAAGCACTTTTACTTTGTATGTCTATTCATCACTGCTAAACCCGAACGCCGGTGTTAAAGTCGAGTTCTTTCGCAGTCTTGGAAATTACCAAAATGAACTACGCTTTAAATCAAACCCGCCCCAAAGAGCTTGCTGCGCAGTGTGCGGTGGTTGGTTTATATGATGATCGGATGTTAACCAGCGCGTGCGCCGAGTTTGATGAGCTTTGTGGCGGCGCGATCAAACAGTTGATTGAGTCCGGCGATCTCAGTGGCAAGCTGGGCCAAACGCAGATGTTGTTTAATCTGAGCGGCCTTAAAACCAGCCGAATTTTGGTCGTCGGCTTGGGCGAGCAGCGCAAGTTTGATGCGGCGAAGTACATCAAAGTGAATAAGGACGCGCAGCGCGCGCTCAAATCGGCGTCAGCGACAGATGCGGTTTCCTACCTAATCGAAATTGAAGTGCCGGGCAAAGATGTCGAGTGGAAGTTGACGCAGGCACTGTTGTTGGCGGACTACGCACACTACCGCTATACCGCGACGCTCAAAAACAAGGGCGATGACAAACTAAAAGCGCTCAGTTTCACCGCGCCAATCGCGCTCGACGCAACCTTAGCAAAATCCTTGGCAATGGCCGCAGGCGTAAAACTAGCGCGTGAACTGGGCAATTTGCCGCCCAATATCTGCACACCGGCATTTTTGGCCGAGCAAGCGCAGGCCTGGGGCGCGCGTTTCGCGGCAGAAAACATTTCCGTTGAAGTGCTTGAGCGCGAGGCGATGGCCGAGCTAGGCATGGGCTCCTTGCTTGCGGTAGCCCAGGGCAGTGCGAATGCGCCGAAAATGATCATCATGCGCTACAACGGCGCGGGTGAAGACAAACCCTATGTGTTTGTCGGCAAAGGCGTTACTTTTGATACCGGCGGCGTGAACATTAAGCCCAGCGCTGGCTTAGAAGAAATGAAGTTCGATATGTGTGGCGCGGCCAGTGTGCTTGGCCTGATGGAAACCATTGCCCGAATCAAGCCCAAGCTCAATGTGATCGGCGTGGCGCCGGCAGTCGAAAATATGTGTGATGGCAATTCGTATCGGCCATCCGATGTGGTGAAAACCATGGCCGGGCACATGGTAGAAGTGCTCAATACCGATGCCGAAGGCCGCTTAATTCTTTGCGACGCGCTGACCTACACGCAGCGCTACAAACCGGCAGTATTGATTGATATCGCTACTCTAACCGGTGCCTGTGTGGTTGCGCTTGGCAGCGTCGCGACCGGCTTAATGAGTAAGCATGATGATTTGGCGGCGGAGCTGCTGAGTTCGGGCGAGCAAATGCACGACCGTGCGTGGCGTTTGCCGCTGTGGGAGGACTATCAATCTCAGTTGGACACAGGCTATGCCGATTTTGCCAACATTGGCGGCAAAGGCGGCGGCGCGATTACGGCGGGTTGTTTTTTAGCACGCTTCACCGAAGGCCAGCGCTGGGCGCATTTGGACATCGCGGGTACCGCGTGGGATAGTGGACGCAAGGGTAGTGCTACCGGTCGGCCGGTTAGCCTGCTTGCGCACTGGTTATTGAGCAAAGAAACCGCCGAATGAGTCTCGCCGATCAGGCGACACGGCAAACAAGATTCGCACGTACAATAACGCAGCCATCTAGTGGACGCCGCAGCGCTTTCTAGGCGCGCCGTCAGGGCGCATTTTGGCCGCGCCGCCGGCAGCTATTTAGCGGCGGCGGCGCTGCAAAATGCCGTCGAAGATCAACTGCTAGAACGTTTAGACACCATAAAAGCGCCGCCACAGCGCATCTTGGACATAGGCTGCGGCCCGGGTCGGGGCGCTCTGGCGTTGCGTCGGGCTTTCCCAAACGCGCAAATCGTTGCGCTTGATTTTGCCCTGCCGATGCTGGCGCAAATTCCGGTGAAATCACGCTGGAATCCATTTGCTGAAGCAGCAATACACCGCGTGGCGGGCGATGCCGCGATGCTGCCGATCGCGCGCGAATGCACCGATGTGCTGTATTCCAATCTTTGCATTCAGTGGTGCTTGGATTTAGCCGCGCTGTTCGCTGAGTGGCGGCGCGTACTCAAAGTTGACGCACTCGTCGCGTTCACAAGTTTTGGCCCGGACACACTGATCGAGTTGCGCCAAGCCTGGGCGCAGGTGGATCAAGGCGCGCACGTCAATCGGTTTTTGGATATGCACGATGTCGGTGATGCGCTGTTGCGTGCTGGTTTTAAAGATCCGGTGCTCAGCACCGAACGCTACACGCTGAGCTACCCGAATGTGCGGGCACTGCTGGCAGAACTGAAAGCCATCGGTGCCACCAATGCCTTGAACGCTCGGCGCACCGGTTTGGGCGGTAAGGATGCCATTGCACAGATGATTAACCACTATCCGGTGGATCCAGATGGCCGCGTGAGTGCCACCTATGAAGTCGTCTTCGCGCACGCCTACGCGCCGCCGCCCGGCGCGCCAATCCGCACGGAGGGTGCCGAGATCGCAAGCGTGCCGATTAGTGCGATTCGGCGGCCTGGGCGCCGCTAAATTTGGCAAATCCGGCGTGCAATTGCCGCCGCGCTGCCCTTGCTTGCAATAGAAAAGCCCAATCAAAGGCGTTAAAACGCCCTAAAATTGATCTATACTTTCAGTAATTTCTGAAACATCAGACAAATCATTATCTGACGTTAGCGAAACAATGAAATCAAAGTTCTAATATAGAGGAATCGCGCTATGCCTAAGCTACGCTCACCCACGATTATTGTGCTCTATGACCACGATTGCCCACTGTGTCGCACCGAGCTTTTGGCGCTAAAGGCTGGCGATCAAGCGAATCGAATCAAGTTAATCAACATTCGTGACGCCGATTTCTCGGCACACGCTTGGGGCTTCGCGCCAGAAGCCCTGGAAACCACGCTGCACGTGCGCGATTTAGCCGGCCACTGGCATATTGGTATGGACGCGATTCGCCTGCTGTATCGCGCGGTAGGCGCGAAAACGCCGCTGGCACGCGCGCTGAATCATACGGATTTACCTGGCCTTCGCTTTGTCTTCGATAAGCTTTACGCCAAACTTGCCAATAACCGCTTGGCGGTCAGCGGTGCGCTAACGAAATACCTTGGGTATGGTTTGATCGGGCATTGCAGCAACGATGAGTGCCTAGTATCTGAGGTCAATGACAAAAATTCGCGGGCTTGATCCCCGTGCCCAACAGGATGCGGCGATGGATGATTTTGGTGGAATTAAGCGGCTGTTGATTACGGGTGCTACCGGTTTTATTGGGCGCGCGTTGGTAAAATCCGCGCAGGCTGCCGGCGTGCAGGTGACGGTGCTGTCACGAAACCCCAAGCAAGCGTTGAAAATTTTGGGTGCCGTAAGCGCGCACCGGTCTGCAGATGAGATCGCCGACGACGCGCAGTTCGATGCGATTGTGCATTTGGCGGGCGCTAATGTGATGGCCTGGCCTTGGACTGACGCGCGTAAGCACGTGTTGATGGCGAGTCGAGTCGCTATTGCTGAGGAACTACTCGCGTTTCTAGCGCGCGCTAAAACTCCGCCTAAAGCCTGGGTACAGGCCAGTGCGGTCGGTTTTTACCCGACAATCTCAGCAAAGGTGCTTGATGAAAGCGCCGGACCCGGCCTAGGTTTTGCGGCTGAACTGTGCCAAGCAATTGAGGCGAAAGCCCTGGCCGCCAGCGCCTTTGGTGTGCGCGTGGTGAATTTGCGCATCGGCGTGGTGCTGGGCAAAGGCGGCGGCGTATATCCATTGATGCGTTTGGCGACGTTATTCGGTGGCGGCGCGGTGGTAGCAAAGGGTCAACAATATTTCGCGTGGATCCATTTAGATGACGTGGTCGTGATGCTGGCGCGCGCCAGTTTTGACGCGGGGATGAGTGGTGCGGTCAACGCCGTCGCGCCCAATGCAGTGACGAACCAGGAATTTGCGAAAATACAGGCGAAACAACTGCGGCGCCCGATGCTGTGGCGTATTCCGGCGTTTGCCCTGCGTCCTGTGTTGGGCCTACGTGCACCGCTGTTGTTGGAAGGCGCAGAAATTGTGCCGAGCAAAGCGCTGCAGCTGGGATTTGCTTTTCGCTACCCCACACTTGCTTTGGCGCTAGCAGAAATTGGTTGAAAGGATGGCAGTGCCAAAACCTGTTGCGCACCAAGCCCCAGCTTTTCGCACCAGAATTGCGGATTCAAGCCTGCGCTGACGGGCTAAGGCTGCGCTAAGCTTCAATTCGCCTAATTCGACCGACTTTTAAGTGACCGATACCACGATCACCGCGCTCCACTGGGCGCTGCAGCAACACCTTCCAGCCACACAAAGCGCCACGCTATTCCTGCGTGCGCGCTACTCTGGCGAATTGCGCGACTTTCGCGATTTAGTATGCGTGCAAAGTTTCAAGCCGTGGGCAGATGCCCTGACCGCAAACGGGCATCTCGTGCACGCCGATTTAAGTGATTGCGGCCCTGAGCAGCAATTATTTGAGCGCATTTTGGTGTTGCCTAGCCGCCAACGCACAGAAACCCGAGCGCTGTTGACGCAGGCGGCGCTGCGCCTGACACCAGCGGGGGTCTTATTGAGCGCGCAGCAAAACACTGAGGGCGCGCGTTCACTGCAGGCCGATTGCGAGACTTTGTTTAGCCACGTGCGGCACGAGTCCAAATTTAAGTGCCGAGTGGTCTGGGCCGCGGCTGCACATCTAAATCCTGAGCTGGCACTTGCTTGGCAGCAGTTGGATGCACCAAGGGCAATTTTGGACGGCGTATTTATCAGCCGCCCCGGCGTTTTCGCTTGGGATCGCATTGATCAAGGCTCGGCGCTGTTAGCCGCGCATTTGCCAGGTGACTTGGCCGGGCATGGCGCGGATTTGGGCTGTGGCTACGGCTATTTATCGCGCTTCGCACTGCAAACTAATCCAGCGATCACCACATTAGATTGCTACGAGGCGGAACATCGTGCCCTGAGCTTAGCGCGCACCAATTTGTCTGATTTCAAGGTCGGCGGCCTAAATCCACGCGCGCTGGGCTTTCATTGGCATGACGTCCGCTTAGGCCTGGCGCAGAAGGATTTTGATTTCATCGTGTCGAATCCACCGTTTCACGTTGGCCGCGCCGATCAGCCTGATTTAGGCTTGAGCTTTATCGCCACCGCTAGCGCAGCATTGCGGCGGGGCGGGCGGTTTTTTATGGTTGCGAATCAGCATTTGGCTTACGAGGCGGCGTTAAAACAAAAATTTAGCCAGGTGCACACTTTGGTGCAAGATCAAGGCTTTAAGGTATTCGAGGCGATTCGATGAAGCTACTGAAAACCATCGGCAATTTGGGCTATGGCTCGCGCCGCACGGTGCAGGCGATGTTTGACAACGGGCGAATTTGCGATGCCTCAGGCACGGTGCTGCATGCGAAAAGCAGCTGCGAACTTACCCAGCTGCTGCTGGACGGCGAACGCATTGATCCGCCACCGGGCGTAGTTTTGATGTTGCACAAGCCCTGCGGCTATACCTGTTCAACACGCGATCCAAATCAGCTCGTGTATGACTTATTACCGCCTAGATTTCGTTTGCGTAATCCGATTATTGCGCCCGTAGGTCGGCTAGATCGGCCGACTTCCGGCTTATTGCTATTGACCGACGATGGCCAATTGCAGCATCGAATTACTGCGCCGAAGACACATTTGCCGAAAAGCTATATTGCCGAACTTGCGCAGCCACTGCGTGGTGATGAAGCAGCGGTTTTCGCCAGCGGTAGTTTGATGCTAGATGGCGAGGCCACGTCGCTGCGCCCGGCAATTTTGCTCCGCATCGACGAAAACAAGGTGCGGGTGATCATCACCGAAGGCCGCTATCATCAAGTGCGGCGCATGTTTGCGGCGCTGGGTAATCACGTGGAAAGCCTGCATCGCGAACAAATTGGGCAGCTAAGCTTGGGCGATCTAGCGGTGGGGGCATGGCGCGTGTTGACGGCGCAGGAGTTGGCTTTGGTGTTCGCAGCGTAAAACATCAGCGAACTAGCATATTAAACCCGGCATACTTCGCGCATGGCCTCTGCATCCCTAGACAATACGAATTCTGAATTTGCCATCGAGGTGCGCGGGCTAACGACGCACTATGGGCATCGTAAAATCTTAGATAACGTCGATTTTACCGTTGAGCACAACGAAATCCGGGTGATTATGGGCGGCTCGGGTTCCGGCAAATCCACCCTGCTGCGGCATTTGCTCGGGCTGCACCAGCCCACCAGCGGCAGCATTGAATTACTCGGTAAAAACATCAATTCGCTGAGCGCGAAAGAACTGCTGGAATTCAAGCGCGAAATGGGTGTGAGCTTTCAAGGTGGCGCGCTGTTTACCTCAATGACCGTGGGCGAAAACGTCGCATTGCCACTGCGCGAGCACTTCAAGCTCGACGAAAACACCATCCGCATTATGAGCCGACTGAAGCTTGAGGTGGTGAGCCTGGGTGGCTTTCAAGATTTGATGCCTAGCCAACTTTCTGGCGGCATGATCAAACGCGCGGCATTGGCGCGTGCGATTGTGATGGATCCGAAACTCTTGTTTTTTGATGAGCCTTCCGCAGGTTTAGACCCGGTGGTTTCCGCTGAGCTGGATGAGCTGATCCTGCGCCTGCGCGAGGCGATGGGCATGACGATCGTCGTGGTCACGCATGAGTTGGAAAGCGCGTTCAAAATCGCCGACAAAATTACCGTGCTGGATCAAGGCCAGGTGCTGATGACCGGGCCGATGGCGCAAGTGCGCGCCAGCCCGATACCGCGTATTCAAGACTTGCTCAACCGGCGTCCGCGCGAGATTGAAGTGAATGTGGACGAGTATTTAGAACGCCTAACCGCAAAAACCTAAGCCATGCTGTTCGCCATCGTAAAACTAGCCCGAGTGCATCAGTGGGTTAAAAACCTACTGGTGCTGACCGCGCTTCTGACGGCGCAACGCTACACCGATGCCTTGGCGCTGCAACAAAGTCTGCTCGCCTTTTTTGCCTTTTGTGCGGCGGCCTCGGCGGTATATGCCTTTAACGACACGCTCGATGTCACCAGTGATCGCGCGCACCCAAGCAAAGCGCAGCGTCCGCTCGCCAGTGGTGCGTTGCCACTTTGGGCCGGGCCGGTTATTGCTATTGCTTGGCTGGCGCTTGCGGCCCTGCTCAGCCTGCGCTTAGGTGCAAAATTCCAGCTGATCTTGGCCGCGTATGCGGTGGCGTCATTGGCCTATTGCGTGGGCCTTAAGCGCTTAGCACTGGTTGATGTGATGCTGCTGGCCGGTTTATATGTGTTGCGCGTTGGCGCGGGTGCGGCGGCAATCGGTGTGTATTTAAGTTTTTGGCTGGCGGCGTTTACGCTATTTCTGTTTCTGTCCTTGGCGTTGCTCAAACGCGTGATTGAGCTTAAAGATTTGGCGCGTGGACATATCGAAGTTAGCCAGCGTGCTTATCAGCAAAATGACCTGCCGCTGCTGATTGGGCTGGGCACCGCCGCGATCATGGCTGCGGCGGTAGTGCTGGTGCTTTATCTAGACAGCAGCGAAATGCGCCTGCACTACAGCCACCCCGCACGGCTGAGTTTGCTACTTCCGATCGTGATTTATGCAATGTCGCGGCTTTGGCTGATTGCACTGCGCGGGCAAATGCACAGCGACCCAGTCGTGCATGCCTTGCGTGATCCAGCCAGCTATTTGAGCGTCAGTGCAACGCTGGCGGTCGTGCTTTGGGCAGTATAGCCGGGCCTACAGTCGTGCAAGCAAACGCGCTATTTAAACTCACCACCGTCCTGCTGATATTGCTGGCGGCGTTGCGCATGCTGACTCTGGTGTTGCATACGCCGGTGCTCGGCTATGCCAATCAATACGACATGCTGCGCAGCTCTGCGTGCTTGGATTTATGGCCTGGATCGGCGGCGGAAAAACTAAGCGACGCTGACCTAGCGCTGGCAACGGTCAAGGCGCCCGTTCCAGTTTATCAGCGTCGAGTATTTGATCGCAGTAATTGCTATTGGAGTACCGATGTTGCGTTCGTCGCGGTCGCATTAACGCTGCAGCGTGTGGCGATTGCTGGCAGCGCTGTCGATCTGCGCTGGATCGGCGCGGTAAAAACCGCGCTACTGTTGGCGGCAATTTTGTGGCTTAGCGCGCTGCTTTGGCGCGATCCGCGCATCGCTGCAATGAATGCGTTAGTGGCAGCAGTGGTGCTGGCCGACCCGCACGTGATGCTCTACGCCAACACGCTTTACACCGAATTTGGTGCGGTTTTGGGCCTGTATTTGTCGATCGCTGGGGCGCTGGCTTGGCGTTTGACAGGCGCGCATCCAACTCAGAAACGCCAGGCACTTGCCGCCTTGATGTTGGGGCTGGCTGCTTTGGCTTGTGCACGTGTGCCGCATGCGCCGCTTGCGGTCGTACTCGCCTTGGTGGTGCTGTATTTTGACTGGCGTGGCGAAGCGCAATCTGTTTTGCCTTGGAAAAACATGCAGGCCAGAGTTCCGCGTGCGCTGGCGCTGGCTTTGCTATTGCCGATCGCATTGGGCACGGCCGTTGCCGCGCGCAATCAGCATGCGTTGGCGGGCGTGGCCAGGGCCAATGCCAGCAACACCTTGTTTTTTACGATTTTGCCATCGGCACCTGACGCCGCAAAGCTTGCACAAGCGTTGGGACTACCTGCGCACTGCGGTGAGCTGGCGTTTTCCAGCTGGTACCTACGCCGCGGTAGCGACGTTAGTCGCGACTGCCCAGAAGCCTATCGCTTTTCCCGCGCACGGCTAGCCTCAATCTTGGCTACACATCCGCAACTCGCATTTCGGGTGTTGGCGAATGCATTGGCGCAATCGCGCGGCTGGCGCATGCGCTATGTCGGCGAAGTTGCGGGTGCTGAAATGGCGCGTGCACCCTTTTGGAGCATCGCCGACTTGGCGCCTAAGCTGCCCTACCCAAGCTATCTAGGACTGACACTTTTTGCGCTCTGTTTCGCTGTGCTTGGTGCCTGCCAAGCCCGGAATTCGCCTGCTTTTCGATTGACGTTATCGCTGCTGTTTATTTCACTGACGCTGCCGCTGCTTATTTCATTGTTGGGCGATGGCTATACCGAATTGCCGCGTCACGCGCATCTATCCACCGTTGCGCTGGTCGCACTTTTGCTGGTGCTAGCCGCAAATGCACGACGCATTGGTATCGGCCGATTTGTGATGGCGGTTATTGCCAGTGGCACGCTGAGCCTCATTCTTTGCCTACAGCCTGCAGCGATTGCCGCGTGGGACCATCCACTCAAAGCTTATGCCGGCCAAAGCATCGAAATCTCTGGCTGGACATTGGACGCCTTTGGGCTGGTTGAAATTTATGCTGCTAGCCCCGGCCACGCCCAACAAAGCCTTGCGTTTACGCGCCGCGCTGGCCTCAGCAGGGTATTTCAGGGCTATCCGAACAGCGAGTTTACCGGCGTTAAGGGCCGCGCGATCATCACCGCGCCCTACACCGAAATTCGTGTGCGAAACCGTTTGGGGGTGGAAACCGTTGTGGATCGCATTTGGACCACCGCGAACCCGGAACCAGCCGCCGCCGACCCGACTGCACGCTGAAGATTACAAAGTTGTAAACATCCATCACGCGTGCTTGTAAAAGCCAGCCTACCTAATTACTTTTGGCATGCTCGCGCACCGCGTTGAGTTTGCGCGACCGCGCGAAAATAGTCAGTACAAAATCGGAGTTAAAGTTATGGGTATGCTTTCGGAATTTAAAGATTTCGCAATGCGCGGCAACGTTGTGGACTTGGCAGTAGGTGTGATTATCGGCGGTGCTTTTGGCAAGATTGTTTCAACATTAGTCGACAAAATCATGATGCCGATTATTGGCTTTTTAACCGGTGGCATTGACTTCGCAAAACAATCCTACCCGATAGTTGTGGAAGTAATGACGGATGGAAAAGTGACCACACCAGGCGTGAATATTGGCTATGGCGAATTCATCAACGCGCTCATTCAATTCACAATAATCGCGTTTTGCCTTTTCCTGGTCATTAAAGCGATGAACACGCTGAAGAAAAAAGAAGCCGCCGCACCTGCTGCCGAACCGCCCGCACAAGAAGTGCTGTTGCGTGAAATTCGTGATGCGCTAAGGGCGAAGTAAGGTTTCTTACTTCATCCAGCGAAATTATCGTAGTCAAAAATAAAACCCGCATTGGCGGGTTTTATTTTTGCTGCGTAGCGTCAGCCGCCAGCAACTTTGCGGGTTTTGCTGCATAAGCCTCGAACCGCGCTTTTCCTACTCGAAGCCATCCACCGTTAGCGGCAACTCAACTTCGGCGCGCGTGGCGATCACAGCTAGCTCCATGCGCATAATCGCCGGCCCTTGGAGTAGCGCGTTGGTGACATTCGCGGGTATATCGGTGGCTTTGTGATAGTGCGGATAACTGTTCCACTCGTTTTCGATCAGCAGCAGCGTCGGTACGGCGCGGTTGATAAAGGGCATGTGATCGGAGCCAAACGGGGCCAAGGTGGTACTGACGGTCATGCTGGGGGAATAGTCGGCGGCGGCTTGTTGAAACTGCGGCAACACCGCCGCAAGCGCGCTGGAGGTTTCTAGCAGCACATCCAAAGCGTTGGTGCTGGAATAGCCAATCATGTCCATAATGACCGCGAGCTTTATTTTGCCCAGCTCGCCACTGCTAACCAAACTTGCGGCGTAGGCTTCGCTACCGAGTAAGCCCTGTTCTTCGCCGGCAAAACAGACAAGTTTAAGCGTGCGCTTGGGCTTTAAATCCGCCATCACCCGCGCCAGCTCAAGCACCGCCGCACAGCCGGAAGCGTTGTCCTCCGCGCCTGGCGAGGGGTTGGAAGTATTGTTGCCCACTGTATTTCTGGAGTCGTAGTGCGCACCAACCAAAATCCATTCATCCGGCAGGGTCGTACCAAGCAATGTGGCCACCACGTTTTCCGCCTGCGTGGTGCCTGCAACCGTGAAACTAGGCGTGCTGACGGTCAATTCCAAAGCGCCAAATTCCGCCGCAAGCCAATCGCGTGCCAGATCAATTTCGCTGCTGTAGCTATTGCGCTTCCAACTTGCCAGCGTGCTTAACGCATTAAACCAGCGCGTCGGGCTAATGCGCGCGATCAAAGGCTGAAACGCTGGATTGAGCGCTTTACTACGCGCATTTTGACGCGCACCAAGCACTTCCAAGCCCGGCGTAATCGCAACCAGCCCGCTGACGCTGCGCAGCCCTAAAAAATTGATCGGCGTACGCACTAAATTACCGCGCCCAACTTTGGCGATGGCGGGCAAATGCAGCTTGGCATCCCGTTCGTCGCACGCCATGGACTGCAAAGAGAATGATTCCGGTGTGACGCGGTAAAATCGCTCAAGCACAGGAAATTGCGCGCTCAGGTTCTGGATCACTTTAGGCTGGGCCGCGACCAATATTTTTGTATCTAGCCCGAGCCACCAGCCGGATTGATTCGCCTTGACCTGCGCCCGCTCCGCTGCGCTCATGTTTGTGGCATCGAGTAATACAGCGTCCAGTGCGACAAACGGTTTTGCTGCGGCAAGCGGTGCGGCGCTTAGTAGCAGCGCGCAGCAAATCAAACCTATTTTCATAAAGCTCAAAAGCGTCATAACTTTTTGAAGTTCTGTTTTGATCCAATCTGTCTAGTATAGCGTGCGCAACAACGGCAAGCCCAGGTCATCAGTAGAATTTGCTTTCAAAAGCGACGACATCACCGGGGAGTAAAGCCATTAACCATTAAGCCAACTCGGCGCAATTGGTTAAGCGCCAAAGGCGCGAACTATCACAGCCTGGGGCAACGCCCCAGGTCTGTTGGTTCTAACGGTTTAGGGCTGAAAGCCCGATCCATCACGCGCAACTCGAACCGATAGGTCGGGTTTTCAGCCCTTAGTCATTGGTGGTTTCTATTCCCTGGGGCGTTGCCCCAGGCTGTGGGTGCCATTTAAACTGATGGATCGTCATCCCCGAATGTTTTAGTCGGGGATCCAGCCTGCACTTGCGCAGAGTACAGCGAATTGCAATGGTGCAACGCCAAAACAAACTCCCTGGATTCCCGCCAAAAGCACGCGGGAATGACGAGCTCAGTGCGCCGTCGCCCCATTAAATTCCAATCAGCGAAAACTACCGAGATTCCCTTTCAGTTTGAATCGCGCCGCCCAATCAGCATCCACCACAACACCACGCCAGCCGCAGTACGTTATTCTCGGCCTAATCAATAGGAGTCGCAGATGCACCAGACTTACACCGCCGTCGTCAAACAGCAAAACAACTGTTGGATCGGCTGGATTGAAGAAGTGTCCGGGGTGAATTGCCAAGAAGAAACCCGAGTTGAGCTACTTGACACTCTTCGAGTTACGCTGACTGAGGCGATTGAATTCCACCGAGCCGAAGCCGTTGGCGCATGACGCACTTCACCTCAAACAAAATACATCGCAACCCAACAGCCCACCGCCGCCAGCCATACCACCGAACGCATGCTGGCGTAATCAGCAATGTAGAGCGCGCCATAAAGCAAACGCAGCATTACAAAGGCAATCGCTAGCTGGTTCACGGTTTGATTCGCGCCGTGCGCCAGATGCGCAATAACGACAGCGGCGGCGAAAGGTGGGAACGCCTCAAAAGAGTTCAGGTGCGCCCAGTGCGCGCGTTGCCGCATGCCAGTTAGGCTGGCTTGAAAATCGCGGACGCTGTTGTTGTTAAAGCCCTTACCGGAGAATTTGGCAACCCCGGTGAACAGAATGGGCAAAAATGCTGCGATCAACACACAATAAAATGCGACAGTCATATCACTACCCTTACACTCGCGAATCGAATCCCTAGAGTAAGGCGCGCCAGCCCTCCATGCCACAACTTCGTATATTAGATTTACCCGGACGCGGCATTTTCGACATTGACGTCGCAGCTGGCGGTTTAATCGGCCGGGAGGCAGGCGTTGCGATTCAGATCGAACACCCAACCGTGTCACGCCAACATGCACAACTGGTATTGAGCGGCGCGCAAATGGTGCTGATCGATATGGGTTCGGCAAATGGCACGCGCGTCAACGGCGTAAAAATTACGGGGCCGCAGACGCTGCGCGAAGGCGATTCGGTTGAACTCGGCAAGGTCAACGCGATCTATTTCAACAAACACGCGCCGACTGCAATCGCGCCAATAGCTAAGGCGAGTCAGGCTATCAGTCCATCGCTGATGACCATGTCCACACGCGAGCTGGAAGAGGGCGAAAACCTACCCGCCATGGTGCCCTTGGAACGGGTGGAAGATTTGTTGGCGGGCTTGTTAGAAATTCTGACCAAACCACGGCCATTGGCAGAGCGCGCACAGCACGTCAGCAATATTTTTCTGTCCATGATGCCCAGCCTAAGTCAAGCCGCGCTGTTAGACCCGTGCGGCAGATTGATTGGCGGCATAACCGATGGCCGCGTGATGGCGGGGGAATTCTATGGTGCCATCGCGGGTGCATTGGGCATCCACACCAGCGGCGCGCTGATTTTGGATGGCCCCGCATTGGCGGGTTTGAACGCACAACTGAACATTCAAGGCAATTTGCCCGCTTTTGTCGTGTGTTTGCCGCTAGACAGCGTGGTATTTCCCGGTGGCGCGGTCTATTTGGAATCCAACGTCGCGTTTTTCACCGGTGAAATCGCCGACACCCTGCGCGTCGGCGCGCGCGTACTCGGCCCGCTTTTGGATCGTGCGCCGGAAGATGCGCGTTTGATGATTACCAACGACGATCTAAAGTTGGGGCAACGGATTCAGCGCAGGCTGTTGCGGCCCGCGCCGGAAACCGCCGATGGCCTTAAAATTGCCGTGCAATACATTCCGCACTACGTGATCGGTGGTGATTTTTATGACATTGAGGTCTTGCCAAAAAAGGAATATGCGTTTTTGCTCGGGGATGTGTCTGGCAAAGGCGCGTCAGCCAGTATTGTGATGGCACAAATTATGGCGCTCAGCCGCGAATTGATTGGCCAATGCTCAGGCCCTGCGGTGTTTTTATCGCGCATCAATGCCGCGCTCAGTGATTCCCTGGAGCCGGGCGTATTCGCCACGATGGCGGCGGTTTTCATCAACGCCGAAAAAGGTGCGTGTCGGGTTGCGCTGGCGGGCCACAGCGCGCCAGTCATCCGCACCAAGGCCGGCAAGGTGTTGGAGCTGGGTTTTGATCCGGGTGCGCCGCTGGGCGCGTCGAAAGTGCTGGACACTAAAGAACAGCGCGTGTTGTTAGCGGTGGGCGATGCGTTGATTCTCAGCAGTGACGGGCTGGATGAAGCCGAACGTTTGGACAAATCCGCGAAAGGGCGAAAACTGGAATTGTTCGGCACTGAGCGGCGCAACGAAGTGATTGCGCGCACGCCGGGCGCGCAGAATTTGGCGATTGCACTGCGCGAGGCGGTGTTTAGCTTTTCTGGCGAAGAGCGCTCTAGCGATGATTTGACGATTTTAGTGGTAGAGCGCGGTTAGTCATGCTGGCTGGGCACAACACAAGCGCACCCGGCACACGCAGCGCTGACGCACTGGCTGCAGCCGGTGTGATTCGCAGCGGCTTTGCCAGCTACAACGAACGCTTTAGGTTAGTCACGCAGCGCGCAAAAGCCCGTTTTGAGCAGCGCGAATGGACTGAATCACGCAGCGACGCGGTGGAGCGCATTGGCCTGTATGACATCACGATCGAGGAAACCAGCGCGCAGTTGCGCGTGGCGTTGGCGAATTTCGTGACCGACAAAACCACGTGGGCTGCCATCAAAGGCCATTACAGCGCATTGATCGCCCCAGATTTGGATCAAGAGCTGTACAAAACCTACTTCAATACTTTAACGCGGCGCTTTTTTAAAACGCGCGGGGTGGATTCGGGCGTGGAGTTTGTTGCGCTCGATATCGAACCCAGTGATCGCATTACCCGGCCGGTCGCGCGCCTGAGCTACACCGCCACGGCCTCCTTGCGCACACTGTTTCGCAGCGTGCTTGATGATGCGGGTTTCTCCGTCCCGTATTCTGATCCCGAACGTTGTGCCACGCGCATCGCACTGGCGGTTGCGAAGCAATTGGCGCACTGGGGTGAACAGCCGGTGCGCGCGGTGGAGCTTTTAACCACGGTTTTCTATCGCGAGCGACGCGCCTATTTGGTCGGGCGCGTGTTCGGCGATGAGCAATTTTCGCCCATCGCTATTGCGCTGAAAAATGACGAAGCCGACGAAAATAGAAAAATTGAAGCAGGACGCAGCAGCGGCATTCGTGCCGATGCGGTGCTGACCCAGCGTGACGATGTCGCCGCACTGTTTGGCTACACGCGCAGCTATTTCCAAGCAGATTTGGAAACCGTGGGGGATGCGGTGGTGTTTTTGCGCACTTTACTGCCACGCAAACCGATTGATGAGCTGTACACGGTTCTAGGTCGTGCCAAGCAAGGCAAAACCGAACGCTACCGGCACTTTTTCCGGCATTTAGAAGCTCGCGATGATCGCTTTAAATTAGCCGACGGGGAAAAAGGCATGGTGATGGCGGTGTTTACGCTTCCCAGTTACCCGCTGGTGTTCAAAGTGATTCGCGACAAATTTGCCCCGCCGAAAAACATCGTGCGCCAGGATGTGTTGGAAAAATATCAACTGGTGTTCAAGCACGACCGCGCTGGGCGCTTGGTGGATGCGCAAGAATTTCGCTACCTAAAATTCCCGCGCGCGCGCTTTGCACCAGAAGCGCTGCAAGAGTTGATCGATACCTGCGGCTCAAGCGTGATCGTCGAAGGTGACTATGTCGTTTTGACGCATCTATACATCGAGCGCCGCATTCGCCCGCTGAATCTATATGTCAAAGAAGTGCCCGAAGAACTGGCGGTGGCGGCGATGGTGGATTACGGCCAAGCGCTGAAAGATTTGGCCTACAGCAATGTTTTTGCCGGTGATTTATTGCTAAAGAATTTCGGCGTCACCAAAGGTGGCCGCGTTATTTTTTATGACTATGACGAGCTGTGTTTCGTCACCGAATGCCGCTTCCGCGAACTGCCCACGCCCAGCGATGACGACGACGGCCGCGAAATTTATGTTGCGCCGAACGATCTATTCCCAGAAGAATTCCCACGCTTTTTAGGGCTAACGCCCGCGATGCACAAAGGCTTGATGGACGCGCACAGCGACGTGTTCACACCGCGCTGGTGGGTGGAGGTGCAAAAGCAAGTGGCCGCCGGGGTACGGCGCGAGATCCCGCCGTATGCGGCGGCGCTGAGGTTGGCGGAGTAGAGCATCTTGATAATCCGAACCGGATTCCTACGGCAAAATTATTTGCAAAACATCGCATTGAGCACGCGACATACGAATAGGTTTAAAGTGCAACCGATATGGCTGGTCGCGATGCTGATCAGTGTCGCGCAACTGTTGGTTGCTGGTGCGTTAATAACTACCCTAGAGTACTGCTGCGATGCCGGTTATTACCTGGAAACCGGAAAATTACTGCGCAATGATGGTTTGTTAGCTGCCTACCCTTATGCGGGCCATCGCTCCTATTTGGCATCGATGCTGAGCTATTACATCCATGCATTGCCATTTGCCGATTGGCTCGGAAACGTACTAAGCATTAGTGATATGCAACGCTACGGCGTCAACGCGGTCATTGTGTTTTGGCTACTGACGAACTGCGTCTTAGTGCGCCTGGTGCAGCGGCAAATCTTGGCCTTGGTGGCTGCATCGGCGTTGGTGTGGTGCAACCCCATTTTGCTGGCGCATTTGGTGGTTCCAATGCAGGAAAGCGCGATATTGATGGTGTTCTTGCCGGTGTTTTTATTGCTTCTAGTTGGTGACTTGGCGCGTTATCGATTGCCGCTGTGCGTATTGCTTAGCGTCTACGCTTACATGGTGCGGGAAAGCTATGCGTTCATCGCCTTACCGCTGATGCTCTTAGCGATAGTGCCGATGTTGGGCGTGTGGACTGACGGTGTACGGCCAGCACAATCCAAGCTTGCACTTTGCGTGGCGTTGTTGATCAGTATTGGTTTAGTGGCACCGCAATCATGGCGCAACCATAGCCTGCATGGCGATCTTGCGCCGTATCACTCGGCCGAAGTCCAGTCGGATCAATTGCTGTGGGGCGCAAAAATGTATCGCTACAGCACAGAAAAAATTGATGGGACGTGGCACGGCTTTCAGTACCAAATTCCTGCGCATTACCGTACCGTTGCGCCGACACTTCCTGCCGCTTTGTTGAACGGCGAATCCCTTGCTATTAGTTCGGTGCTTAACCATATGGCGGTGGGCCTGATCCACGATAGCCCGGGGCCATATGTCGCCTATTCAAGTGCAACCAGCAGACGCTGCTGGGCCTTGCTGAGTACGGTCGTTGTTGTCCTCGGTGGTTTCGGTATGTTTTTTTCGCTGCGAGCACGGGAAACGCGATTACGAGGCGTGGTCAGTATGACTTTGCTGGCTTTGTCGCTCGTCTACACAGCCTTTGTGGCGGCCGAAACGCGATTTGGTATTTTGGGCTTTGCGGCATTGTCAATCGGTGCGCTCGGTTTTTTCCAAACGGCGATCTCGGCACCCAAAAAAATGCTGCTAGTTCTGAGCGTGTTACCGATTTACGGGTTAGTACTTAAATGGTTAGCGTACTTAGAAACCACACGGCAAATGCTTTAGCCTAGAAACCTCAGTTGGACGGACAAGAGTGTGCTTTTTTTTGGCGTCCCAGCGAGGCCGGACTCGGCAGCATGCTCATTGCCTGCAACGACGAATCAACGAAGCTGGGGCGTCAAAAAAGAGTGCAATCTTGTTCGTAGCGTCAGTCACCCACAAGGTGAACTTCGAAAGGACGAAATTATTCAACAAATTTATGGCCTTATCGAAGTTAATAAGCGGTCAACTGAGGTTTTTAGGTTTAGGGGTTCGTCGGGCTGGCGCCTGATTGAACTGGGCTGTATTCGCACTGTCGCTGCATCTGGTTCGCATCAACTTTGAATACTCTGTACGCTTCCCCGATGAAAAATCTATTTTCCAACGAATTCATAACTGATCTGGCGCGGCTACAGCCGCTATTCGTTGCCGCTCAGCCTTTTCCACACATCGTTATTGAGAATTTTCTAGAAGTCGAACTTTGCGCACGGTTGCTGCATGATTTCCCTTCCTTTGAGAAGCGCTATGCATTGAATGAAATGGGGCAAGTGGGCGGCAAGGCGGTACGAATGGATATGCCGAGCATTTCGCCTAGCTTTGCCGAGTTAGATGCGTTTTTGCAAACCGCTGAATTCTTAAGCGCGATTGCGCGGCTGACTGGCATTAAGGATCTGCTTTACGATTCTGACTACATTGGCGGCGGCACCCACGAAAACGTGCAAGGGCAGGCCCTAGATGCGCATGTAGATTTTAATGTGTTGCCAAAAAGCGGCTGGCACCGCCGCCTTAATTTGATTCTTTATTTGAACCCAGAATGGCACTCCGAATGGGGCGGTTGCCTATGTTTGGAAAGCGATCCTTGGGACGCCGAGCATGCCGATAAAGTGGAGATCGTGCCAAAATTCAATCGTTGCGCGATCTTTGAAACCAGTGAAGTTTCCTGGCACGGCTTTCCCGCCATTAAGCTGCCTGATACCAAGCGCGGCGAGACACGAAAATCCATTGCAATCTATTTGTACACCCGCACCCGGCCAGCCGAGCAGACTGCACCGTCGCATGGCACGGTGTATGTGCCGCGCGGCCTGCCACGCGACTTGGCACCCGGCACCGTCCTGTCCAATTCGCAATTTTTAGAGTTGCGCAAACGTTTTGCGCAGCTGAAAGGTCAGCTCAAGTATCTGTATCGGCGCGAATTGGAATTTAGCGCGCAGCTAAGTGACGCTAGTTTGGCGCTGCAGGAAGCACGTGCCGCCAGCGCGGTGCCACTGCAGGGTTTTGTTGTTCTGTGCGCGCAAACCAGTGGCTATTTTTCGGACGGCTGGTGCGAAGCAAAATTTGGCTTTACATTTTCCGCCACCCGAGTCGGCAAAACCCTCAGCATTGCCTGCTGGGTGCCAGACGCGATTGCGCTGCAAACGCTACACATTAGTATCGGCGGCTATCGCGGCACGCTGGAAATTCCCGGCGGACGCAGCTGCAACATTGCAATTCCGCTAGTACTCAAGGCGCAACAAAGTGCGGAAGTGGTTATTTCTGCAGACTGCAGTTGGGTGCCAGCCAGCACAGGCACATCCGCAGACGCACGCGCGCTGGCGTTTAAGTTAGTAACGGCGGTTTTTGAGTAATTTCGGTAACTTAACCAATGGGTAAAGGAATTTAAATGGCATTGCAGTGGCTTAAATCAATTTTTAATGCATCAGTGCCACCTGCACTCCTCATTTGCCCAATTTGTAAGTGCCCGAGTGATGCCAAAGCAGTGGGTAGCGTACCTTGGACGCACCATGGCCCTTTCCACACGCCAGATTTTTCGCTCTTGCAGTGTCATGTTTGTGACGTGGTTTATTTAGACCCAATGCCGACCGTCCAAGACCTAACGACGCTGTATCAAGGCACTGCGCAGTTTGAAGGCGGACACTATGAAGGTGAAGAGAGGGTTGGGTTAGTCCTTGAATACCTTACGAATTGCCTTAAACACCGCAAACTGTTGCCCAAAGCTGGCGAAAAAATGCTCGAGGTTGGCGCCGGGCTTGCGTGGATGGCGCGCGCCTGCAAATCGCTTGACCCAAGCATCGTGACGATTGCGCAGGACGTGACACCTGAAGCCAGTAGCCGGTGTCAGTGGGTTGACCAATACTTGGTCGCCGCCGTGGAAGCATTGCCGGACTTGGGCCTGTTTTCGTTGATATCGCTTACCCACGTCATTGAACATCTGAACGACCCAGCAGCTATGTTGATGCTGCTAAGTACAAAACTTGCGCCGGGCGGAAAAATCTTTATTACCGCGCCTTATCGCCCCACGGGCTGGAAAACGACGGATGGAATTCAAGCTTGGCTCGATTATTCCTATCTACATGTGCCAGCCCATACGGCATACCTATCTCAGACGTTTTTTACGCAAAAGGCCAGCCTAATGGGGTTAGCGTTGGTGAGCTTCGACGCTAGCCATGAAAATGGCCAAGCTTTTGAGGTAATACTTGAGCGCGTCGCGGTCTAGTGACTGAACTCTCGTGTTCTTATTAAGCGAACGCGATCATGGCAATGCCCCCAAGTCAAACCAACGATTACCTTGATCTATTCCATAAAGCCGCAGATTACCGTCGCCTGCACAAAAAATGAGACCAAAAAACCCGCGCTTAGCCTGTACACCAATGCGCAAGCTTCGCATCGGGGATGGCGATGCGCCGGCGTGGCTGAATGTGGCAGCGCCGCAGGTTTTCATCGCACCGGCGGACTTTTCAATCCGCTGTAGCACCAGCAATTGACGCCAAGCGACGTTTACGGAATTCGCGGGCAAGGTGCCAGAAAATTGCGACACGCCTGCAACCACGGTGCCGGAACGCTCAACAAAACGATCCGTTGGCACCACCTCAGTAATCTGCACGCCCGGAATAGCCGTCGGGTTGAGCGGGATATAACTTGCCTGCACCGGACGAAAGGCATTGAACTGCGCCAATTGATGTTCGCGCAACAAATCCAGTGAGCGCCGGGTGTAGGCTATAGGCATGGTGGATTGGCGCTGCAAATCGGCGGTATCTTCATAGCCATAAGCCAGCGCCATGCCTTGCTCTTGTAACTTTTGATGAACCAAATCGGCCCACCTGGCGTTGGTAAACTGGCTAAGAGCCAAGCCCCAAGCAAGCACCAGTGCGCCAATTGCCGCACCTCGATCAAACCAGCGCTGGCTTGTCTTTATGCTCAGCGCATACAGTGCCAAGCCCAACCACCAGAGGCTTGACCAAGAAACGTAGCGGTCCGCAAATAGCTGACCTTCCCCCGCTTCAATAAGAAACTGCGCGCGAAATAAAACGATTAAGCACGCGGTTCCGCCGGAAAAAATCATTAATGCGAGCGCAACAAACTGCAGCCGCGAATGAATTTTTCTGCGGGTGTGGCGCAGCGCCGCGCACAACGCAGCGCAGCTACCTAGCATGCCAAGCCAAAACGTTAGCCGCACACTTGCGCCAGGCTGTGCCATGCCCAACCACTGCGCGCTTTTGCCTACCCAAGCCGTTTGATACGCTTGTGCACCAATATAGTTGAGTGTTTTATCATCGTAGGGCGCAAAAATTAGCCATGCGGCATGTAAGCAGCCGTTGAGCCAGCTCATCATCAGCGCAAGGCCAGCGGCAAGGTTGGTGATCGGCGGCACTTGGCTTGTACCGGGCAGCCAGCGCGAATACAGCAGCGTCGCAAATACCGTGCTGAATAGCAGCGCCCACTGCCAGCGCCAAGGCCATTTGAGCAAGTACGCCAGCACCATCAGCGTGGGAAACACCACTAGGCCATTGCCAAAACAAAAGGTTGCGAAAAAGGCCGCTAGCACCATGCCGCAAAATCCAACGGCATTAACCTGATCGCGCATTCGATACTGCGCACCGATGGCCAGCGCCAAACCCAGTAAAACGCCATAGACGTGCAGCTGCTCATTCGCGTGCGCCAACATCCGCACATTGCCCAGCCAAAGTAGGGCGAGCGTCACGAGCAATGCAATCACCGCTGCACGCAATGGCTTGATTTGCATTGCTTGCGGCAGCGCCGCCGCATCGGGTTGTCGCGAAGCGTCGCCGTTGGCGGCAGGCTGGCGCAAACACAAAAACAGTAGCACCAGCCAAACCAACGTCATCAATCCCGTGCCAGTGACGCGCGACAGCACTTGCGAACTGTGGAAATATTCAATGTCCGCCACCCGCACCATGGCCGGAAATATCGGCCGATGGCCGTTTTCGGGCGTCATGACGTTGGTCGGGAAGCTAGTTTCAATATAATGTTGGAAGGTGAAATATTGATCGTGCAACGGCATCTCGAAACCGCTGTTATAAAGCAATGAATATGTTTGCAAGGCAAAAATTAAAGCGATGAAAAGCAATAGCGCAATTGCTGCGCGCTCGGCGGTACGTATTAATGTCATAGGGAAATTAATGCAATAGGGAAAGTCACTGAATTTTACGTGTCTGTTTTCAGGGCAGCGCGCGTTAGCAAGAACATCAATGGCACGCAAAGAATAACCGATATTCCCAAAGCAAATTGTTTTGGAATCATTAAATACTGCACCGAGATAGTCACAATCGCTAAACCAACAATATATTGCACCCCATATATTAGCGGATAAACCAAAACCGTTTTTGAGGTAATTTTTGTTTTAAAAACAAAGCGGGCCTGCATAACCAACGCTAAAAGGATGCCAAACAAGAAACTAGCGCTGTAGGCAATGCGATAATCCATCAGCGTCAGCAGCCAAAGATAAATTACATAGGTAATGGCGGTATTAATGCCGCCCACCACTAAAAATCGAAAAAAACGCTCAGAAATCACGCGCGAACCGGATGAACTCAGCGTAGTCACGAATGTAATCGGCACCGTCATAATAATGTGAGGCGAAAACGAGCAGGACGGCGTCATTGGAATAACGATATTGGCTACCCCAAAGCCTAGGCGGCATATAAAGCCCCAGATTCGGCGCGTCCAGAAGCACTTCTGTGCGGGTTTTGCCATCATCAACGACGCACTGGACCGAACCTTTCACGCAAATTAAAAATTGCGCGCAGGCAATATGTGCGTGCTCACCGCGCACATCTTTGCTTGGTACATCAAACACCAAAAAATAGCGTTTCGGCGTAAACGGCACGGTGCGCTCGAACTCACCCACGCTCAAATCACCGCGAATGTCGTGAATCAAGGCTTGGCGATACAGCGCGGCACCGCCCACACCCAGAGAATTTATTGAATGCGCAACATTTGGCGCAGCGGCGGCGGAAATGGCGTGTGGCTCGCCGACATAGCCAGAGATTCGCGCGGGATTGCCCAGTACAATCGCATTCGGTGGCACCGAACGAGTCACCACCGAGCCCGCACCGACCATCGCGCCCCGCCCGATAGTCAGGCCCGGCAGTATCGTGGCGTTACCGCCAATCGAGGCACCCTGCTCGACGCGCGTGCGACTGAAATGGCTTGGATAGGCTTTGCTGCGCGGAAACGGATCGTTAGTGAAGGTGACGTTAGGGCCAATAAAAACGTCGTCCTCCAAGGTAATCCCATCCCAAATTTGCACGCCGCACTTGAGCGTCACGCGATCACCGATCAGCACATCATTTTCAATAAATACATGATCGCAAATATTGCAGTCGCGCCCGATCACGGCACCGGCTAGCACGTGTGCAAAAGCCCAAACGCGGCTTCCAATGCCGACCTTGCTGGATTCACATACGCCCAAAGCGTGTACAAAGTAATCACGCTGGGGTGAGACGAGCGTTGGCTCGTTTGGTATGGCGGGCATATCGCTCATTCGATCGGTAATCCGTTGAAACTTAAATGTTGGCAAACAATTGCCATTGGGCGGTTTTTAGTGTTTTCAAACGCGCGCCAAACATAGCTTCCGACAACGCCCAACGCAAAGGTATTGAGTGCCCCAAAAAACGAAATCGCAATGATCAGCATGGTGTAGCCAGGCACTTGAATGTGTCCACTCAGGCGCCCCACGAGCGCTAGCACGCCCAAAACCGCCGCGACCAGCATCGCCGCTGCGCCCACACCCATGAGCAATTTCAGCGGCAAATCCGAGAAGGCGAAGACGCTGTCCAGCAGATAGTTCAGCTTCTTGCCCAGTGTCCAAGCGCTTTTTCCGTGCTCGCGCGCGCGCCGGTGGTAGCCAATCACTTTGCGCCGAAAGCCTAGCCACATGAGCAAACCTACCAGTGAACTATTGCGCTCTTGCAGCTGCAGCAAGCGCACTTTAAACGCGCTGTTGCAGCCAAACATATCGATGCCGCCACTGGGCATTTCGGGCTGCACAAAGCGCCGGTAAGTTGCCCAAAACAGCCGCGAGGCAAGCTTTGAAAAATAGGGGTCTTCCCGACTGTCGCGCGTGCCAATTACCACGTCCAGCGGCTCCGAATGCAGGGCACTAAAAAACTGTAGCACCAGCTCTGGCGGCTCTTGTAAATCTGCCGCCATGACTGCAAAAAGCTCGCCCGTCGCGGCCGCAAGCCCCGAACGAATGGCGGCGAACGAGCCAAAATTTCGCGAGTGCAGCAATAGCTGCGTTTTAAACCCGCAGCTGGGCAATTGCGCTGTCAGCCACTCAAGCGAGGCATCAGGACTGGCGTCAACGACAAACACGACTTCCAGCGTAGCGCCGGGAATTCGCTGCAGCAACTCCGCCGAAATGCCTTGCAGCGCACTCAATAGCGGCGGCAAAGACGCGATGTTTTTATAGACTGGAATGACTAGGCTACAGCAGGTGTACTCAAGATTCATGCGGCCACGCATTAATACTGTGAATCACGTAGTCCACTTCAGCATCATTAAGTTCCGGAAAACAAGGCAATGAAAGTACTTCTGCCGCCGCCTGCTCGGTGTTTGGCAAAAAAACGTCCGCATAGCGCTGCGCGATGATTGGCTGGCGATGGTCGGGGCTGGGATAGTGCACCTCGCTGCCAATACCGCATTCCGCCAAATAGGCTTTCAGCGCGTCACGTTTGGGGCTCGCCACAACATACAGATGCGCGACAAACTCATCGCCCGCCGATTTCGGTGTGCGCACCAACGGATGGCGAATCCCTCGCGAATAGCGTTGCGCAATCTCCATACGCCTTTGCGTGCTTGCGCCAAGACCCGTCAGACGCACGCGTAGGAACGCAGCCTGCATTTCATCTAAACGCGAGTTGCGCCCGCCCGCCGTTTCCACGCTGTACTTAGTTTTCCAGCCATATTGACGCAGCGCGCGTGCGCGTTGATCCAAGTCTGAGTTCGCACACAGGAGAGCACCGGCATCGCCGAGCGCGCCCAGATTTTTCGTCGGATAGAAACTAAACGTACCAACGTCGCCAAACGTTCCTGCCATACGCTGGCCCAGTTTTGCATTGTTCAGTTTTGCAAAGTGCGCCTGGGCGCAGTCTTCAAGCACCGCGATGTTAAGCGTTCTGGCCAACTCCACAATTGACTCAATATCGGCAAGCCGCCCATAAAGATGCGTCACCACAACCGCTTTGAGCGTTCCCGCAGCGCTGACCATGCGAAAATGTTCCAGCGATAGCGTGTGCTCGCTGTTGCTGTCGACAAACACCGGAATTGCACCAAGACTCAAAATTGCCAGCGTCGAATACATCGCCGCATTTGCGGCTGTCGCGACCAAATCGCCTGGGCCCACACCCAGCGCCTGCAGTCCGATGCCCAAAGCGTCTGAACCATTCGCAACGCTCACACAGCTATGCGAACCGCCCATTGCTTGCGCAAACTCAGCTTCAAAATGCTGTACTTCCGGGCCCATAACAAACCAGCCGCTGTTGATCACACGTGCCGCTGCTGCCTGCAGCGATGCTGCCTCAAACGTCGCGACCCGCTTTAGGTCATTGAAGGGAACTTTCACGGGTGTTGCTCAATTGCTCACAACCTTTAAAGTAACCGAATTCTGTGATTTTTGCGAGAATTTGGGGCGCTTGGGGTGCCATTCAAGCTGAAGGGGAGTCTCGGTGGTTTTCGCTGATTCGAATTTAATGGGGCAACGGCGCACTGAGTTCGTCATTCCCGCGTGCTTTTGGCGGGAATCCAGAGAGCTTGTTCTGGCGTTGCACCATTGCAATTCGCTGCGCAGGTGCAGGCTGGATCCCCGACTAAAGCATTCCGGGATGACGATCCATCAGTTTGAATAGCACCCAGGCGCTTGGGCGGAGATCCGCCGCCAACGCAGATCTAGTACCCCGCCGCTTGCCCATCCTTACGCGATTCACTGGCACCGGTGTAAACGCCGGATTTAGCATCCCGCATGATCGCTTGGTAGCCGCCGTAGGGGCCATCGGCAAACTGTATGCGGTGGCCTTTGCGCATCAGCGCGCGAATCACGGCATAGGGGAATTCTGATTCCAAATTCAACACACCGCCGTCGATCATTTCGGTATTTTGCCCGGCGGGTTCGGTGGAGCCGTCGTGTTGGATGCGTGGCGCATCGCCAGCTTCCTGCAAATTCATATCAAAATCGATTAGGTTCATCACAATCTGGGCGTGCCCCTGTGGCTGCATTGCGCCACCCATGACGCCAAAACTAACCCACGGTGCGCCGTCTTTAGTAATAAAAGCAGGAATAATGGTGTGGAATGGGCGTTTATTCGGGGCGTAGCTATTGGCGTGCCCGGCTTTGAGCACAAACTGCTCGCCGCGATCTTGCAAAATAAAGCCTAAGCCGCGGCCGTCCAAATACGGTGCCATACCCGAGCCCATGCCGCGATAGTTCGATTGAATCAAGCTGACGCGATTGCCATCACTGTCGGCAGTGGTTAGATAGATCGTGTCGCCTTCGTTGAGCACTCGCGGCTCCACGTTACCGGGCGCGACCGACAGCGCCGCCTTTTCCGGATTGATGAGCGCCGCACGCGCAGCGGTGTATTCGGCGCTTAACAGCGTTGAAATCGGCGTTTTTGCGAAATCTGGGTCGGCATAAAATTTCGCCCGGTCGCTAAAGGCCAGCTTTTTTGCCTCGACAAAGGTGTGGACGTATTCGACGCTGCCGAAACCCATCTTGCGCACATCAAAGCGCTCCATGACCTCCAAAATCTGCAGCGCCGCCAAACCTTGGCCGTTCGGCGGCAGCTCCCAAACATCGTAACCACGGTAGTTACTGCTGATCGGTTCAACCCACTCGCCCTTGTGTCGCGCTAAATCATCGGCGCTCAAAAAGCCGCCTTGCGCGGCCATGTAACTGCCAATTAATTTGGCAATATCGCCTTTATAAAATGCGTCACGGCCACCCGTGGCAAGGGCGCTGTAGGTTTCGGCCAAATTTGGATTGGTCCAGAGCTGGCCTTTGCTTGGGCCCACGCCGTCCTTGGTAAATTGCTCCAAAAAGCCAGGGTAACTCTTTAACCGCGGCACGGATAAGCGCCAGTAGTGGCTGATCACATCACTGACTGGAAAACCTTCGCGCGCATAGCGAATGCTGGGCGCAAGTACCTGCGCCATTGGCAATTTGCCAAAGCGCCCATGTAGGGCAAACCACCCATCCACCGCGCCCGGCACCGTCACGGGAAGCGGCCCAAAAGCGGGGATTTCATCGAGTTTTTGCCGCTTAAATTCGGCCATGGTCAAGCGCGCAGGCGAAGGACCTGAGCCGTTATAGCCGTAGAGCTTCTTGGTTTTCGCATCCCAAACAATGGCAAATAAGTCACCACCGATGCCTGAGCCGGTCGGCTCCATCAAGCCCAGCGCAGCATTCGCTGCAATTGCGGCGTCGACCGCATTGCCGCCCGCTTTCATCACATCTAATGCGATTTGTGTCGCCAGCGGTTGGCTAGTTGCAGCCATCGCGTGCGGCGCAAAAATTTCCGAGCGTGTGGCAAAGGCGGCGTCGGTCAAGCGATCAGCGGCATACGCGGGGCTTATTGAAGCGCTAAGGCCCAAGAAAGTAGCAAGTGTGCGTCCTTGAATTTTCATAAATTTATTTCTCACGACGATAATTAACACCAATTTTTTGCTCGCGCCCGCTTAGCGCCTCCAATTCATAGCGCTCAAAGAGCTTGTAGCGAAGGATAAACAGCGTTTGCGGGTTGAACAGGCCTTGGCCGTAACCCACATACAGCGCGGGTGACAGATATTTTCCAGCGGTGAACGCCGGGCCGCCGATATCGCTCAAGGTTTCGACACCCAGCTCCAAGCCGACTTTTTGGCCTAAACCACGCGCCAATAAGTTGCCGCCCGCCGTGCGCAGCGAATTTGCCGCCTGCCCAACCAGCGCGCTATCGGCACCGCTGCCTTTGAGCGAACGCCCGAGCACAATATAGCTCAGCACATCCGATTGCTCCAAAACTGGCACGCTCCAGACGGTTAACTCAGGCCGCAGTGCGGTGCCGCGTACCTGCACCCCGGCGCGCACCGAGTCGATTTTGCGCACCGCGCGTATGTCTAAACCTGGGTCGTCCAAGGGCGTCGAGGAAAATAGCAGCTTGCCGCGCTCGATCAGTAAGTCCTGGCCGTAGGCTTTATAAGTTCCCTTGACTTCAATTTCACCGCGCGCGGTCGCGGGTTTATTGGCGCGTTCGCGTATTTTTAAGCGCCCGCTCAGCTTACCGTTCAAGCCAAAACCCTTGAGTGAAACATCATCGCCGAGGGTGACGGTTACATCGGCTTGAATCGGCGTGCCGGGCGCTTGCTTGAGTTCATCGACGATGACCACATCGTCTGAGCGCGTAACGTTTGACTCGAACCGATCCAGCTGCAGCTTTGCACTCGGCAAATCTAGGATGCCGGTAATTTTGATGAGCTTGGCCGTGTGCGCAATCAACAAATCTGGCGATGCCACCACCCGTACGCTGGGCGTGTCGGCCAACAGCACCTTGGTGCCCTGAAGTTTTAGCTCGGCCTTGGCGCTGGCAAAGGGTGCCAGCCAGCCGGAAACCTTCAGCACACCATCGCCAACGTCGGCGTTTAAGCCAGCTGCGCTGGAGCGGATCGCGCCGTCAACATTCAAGCGATCACCGTCAGAGTTAATTTCGATCGCACCCGAGCTTAACTTCAAGCCTGCGGCGGGCAATTCCAGCGCGAGCTGGCTGAGCGTGATTTTGCCGCGAATATTTGGCTGACTGGCCGTTCCTGCCAGGGTCAAAGCGCCTTTGAGCTGGCCGTCAGGATTAATAATGCTTTCTGAGACGCCGTTGAATGCTTTTAAGGAACTCAGATCAAATTCCAGCGTGCCGCCCAATTCACCACCGCGCACCACCAAATTATTCGCTCGTAAGCTGCCCGCGTCTTTCACACTGAGCCGCAAGTTCAGCAGCGGCGGCGCACCCGAAACGCTTGCTGCAGTCAAGCCAAAATCGCTGATTTCTAGCTCGACATCGTCGCTATCTAGGCGTGCCAGCGTGAGCTTTAACGGGCTGCCGGCAATGGGTGCGATGCTGGCATCGAGCGCGGTCAACTGCCCACTTAGCATTTCTGCGCTTAGCCGCCCGCCAATCACGCCGGTGATACGCGCATCGGCAGCGAGGCCCAGCGCTTGCTGCACTTGCGCTAAATCAAGCTTGATGAGTTCTAAGTTTGCTTTCGACGCACCGGATTTGGCCCAGTCCAAAACGCCGCAAAACGCGACGCCGATGCCATCGAAACAGGCACGTTCGAGCGCGACGCTATCCGCTGCTGCGCTTAGCTTGACCGGCGTTTGCAGGGTTAAACTTGATGCAGTTTTGCCCGGCTGCGCTGCTGGCGTCAGGGTCAACTCAGCCAGCTGCCCGCGCCACGTTGTCGCTTGCTTTTGCGTGATCAACCCACCTTGCGCCGCTAACGCAAAAGCGCCCAGCTCGGCTGCGATATTCGTACTAATGCGATGCTGTGTGCGTGACCCAGCAATCGCCAGATTCGCTTGTTTAATGCGCTGCCCAGCAAGCTCAAAGTTCGTTGCTTTCAATGCCAGTGCAATCGGCGCACTGAGGTTGGACGACAGTTCAGCGGTGATCTCTAGCGTGTCGGCACTAACGCCGTT
This sequence comes from Rhodanobacteraceae bacterium, assembly GCA_031409855.1. GTDB lineage: Bacteria > Pseudomonadota > Gammaproteobacteria > Xanthomonadales > SZUA-5 > JANNYA01. The sequence goes on from JANNYA010000038.1 coordinate 34,003, forward strand.
GAAGCGCAGTAAACGCGCCGACAGCGCACCTTCAAGCGTAAACGTGGCGGCTTTTTTTACGCCTTTCACTTGGCGCAAAGTCAGGCCGCCTTGTACGCTGCCTCCAGCGTCCACCAGCAACGCGCCCAGATTTGCAATATCGATATTGGCCTGCACATCGCCGCTAGTATTGGCAGAAAAATCCACCGCGTTGACGCCCCAACGCAGCGCCAGCGTGCCGGTTGGCGTGTAGTTATCCGCAAATTTCAACGCGCCCTGGCCACTCAAGGCTTGTTCTTTAAGCGTGCCGCTGAGTGCGCGAATTTGCATATCGGCGCTGGGTTTACCGGCAATGAGTTTGCCAGTGGTTTGTACGTTCAAGCCGATACTGCCGGGCCAGTCGCTGGCAATCAGCGCCGGATTGAGCTTGTCGGCGATTAGCTCCAAGGTCCAACTTAGCTCGGAACTTTGCTGCGCGCCCAATTCGTCGACGGGCACCGATACCTGACCACTCGCGACTAGAGTGCCGCCCTCAGAATTTTCAATCTGCAGCGGCGCGAAAGTAAACTGATCTATGCCCTGGCCCAATTGGCGTGAAACTTTACCGCGAATATTCCCAGATAACGTCGGCCCTGATTGCGCGGGCTGCGTGCGCAGCAGCGCCAGATCGAGCTCAGCTTGAAACTGCTCAAGGCTGCCAAGCACCGTAACGCTGCCGCGCGTGCTGGCAAGCCCAGCGGGCCAGCCGAAACGTGCTGGCAGGCTGAATTTGCTCCAGTTGAGTTCGAGTTTGCCCGGGCTCAGCGCCTTGCCATCAGTCGATGCAGCTGTTACTAGCGGCCATAGTCCCGACGCCGAAAAAGCCCCAGCTCCAGGCAAAGCCAACTCAAGGGCACTGATTTTCAGCGTGTTCGCAGCAACTCGCTCAATATCCAATGCCCGTACGTCAAAAACGTCTTGATCCAGCCCGAGCGAACCTTGCAATTTTAGCGAGCTCAAGGAACCGCTCGCGGTTAGTTCGGCGCTCAAGGTTTGCACCGGTGCAACGATGCCAAATTGGGCGAGCGCCAAATCGGTGGCTGTGACCTCCGCGCGCCATTGCATTTGTGGGCCAAGTGCGTCGGTCAATACACCACTAATTTTCATCACATCAGGGGCGTCGAGCGCGGCAGAAAACGCTAGTTTTTTTGGTGTACCTGAGACACTGCCGCTGGCCGCGATTGCTGGGGCGCGGTGCTTGATCGCAAAGCTCAGTGCGCTGGGCGTGTTGCCAGAAAAATCTAGCGCGCCGGTGGCCGCTAGCGTGGCGCGCTGCTCGTTGACGCGCAGATCCTCAAACTCAAAGCGTTCGCCGCGCAGATTCAGCGCGCGCGCGCTGGCGCTGTCGATTTGCGTCAGCACTACGCCATTTTTCTCGACCAACACGTTCGTCAATTTCAAATTTTTTAACAGCAGCAGGGGATTGCGCGAGCCTGATGTTGGTTGATTTGCTGCGCCGGGCACGTCACTAAGAATCACGCGCAAGCCATCTAATTCCAGTGCGTCAATGGCGATCTGTTTCGATAATAGCTGGCGCCAGCGCGAGGTAATTTTGCCATTGACCAGGGTGATTTCGGTGCCCGCAACTTTAAAGGCCAGCTTATTGACCTGAATCGAGCTGGCAAAGGTGCCGGAAATACCGGCCACGGTTAACTCCGCCGGCAGGAATCTAAAGGCAAAACGCGCCCCGGCCTCGGTGTTGAATAGCCAAACGGCAAAAACCAGCGTGAGCAGGAAAAACGCCGCCAGGGCTAACAAAATTCGCTTTAGCCAGCGTTTGAATGCGCCAGTTTTGGCCTGCGGCTCGGGTGCGGGTGCAGTCGAACCTCTGTGGCTCATATCGCGCTTCATATCACGCATCATAAATCGGGCCCAATCACCAAATGCAGCTTGAGCGGCGAGACATCGTCGTCCAGCGCGTAGGCAAAATCAACGCGCACGATACCCACCGGAGAACGCCAGCGCAGGCCCGTGCCCAGCGTTTTTTTAACCTCTGAGCTGCCCGCATCAAAAGCGTTGCCAACATCGGCAAAGCCAGCCAACGCCCAAGTTTCATTGAAAGCGTATTCGTATTCGCCGGAAAGCACCGCTAAATACTTACCGCCGCGCACCATGCCCGCCGCGTTCGAAGGCCCCAATTCCTGATAGTTATAGCCACGGATGCTGCGATCACCGCCGGCGAAAAACCGCAATTCCGGCGGCATCGCGGCAAAATCTTGCGCGTACAGCGCGCCTAAAGTGCCGCGCGCCAGTAGCCGTTGATTCTCCGACAGCGCATGAATGTAGCGTGCATCAATGCTGGCACTGGCAAAGCTCGTGTCGGACAGCAAACCCTCGACGCCCGCGCGCGCATTGAGCGTGGCGGAATAGCCTGCACGCGGGTACACCAAATCGTCCGCTTCGCGCTTATAAAGAATAATTTCGGGATAAAACAAGGTACTGGAGCCGAACTCGTCGCCAATCTCAAAATCGCCGCTAAGCCACTGCAGCGCATACGTTTGCACCCAGCCTTTCCAATCCCGGGTGCGCGCCAAGCCAAGCTTGGTCAGTTGCGAGCGCGAGGTATCGGTTTCCTGATCCAAATAGCTCAAATTGAGGCCGTAAGTCGTGCGGTTTTTATCCGCGAGCGGCACTTCATAGTTCGCCACCAGCGTTTTTAGGCGCTGACTAATCTCAGCACCACTGCGAAATTTGTGGCCACGGCTATTGACCCAGCGCCGCTCCAAGCCGCCTTTGACACCCGCGCCGGAATCGGTGCCAAAGCTAACGCCGTAGCTATAAATCGAACGCTTCGCGGGTACCAACTCAACACTAATCGGTACCGTCCCGTCTTTAGCTTCCTCGGTTTCCGGGGAAATCTCCACCACCGAGAAATAGTCGGCATCAACCAAGCGTTGCTGCAAGGTCAACAGCCGAGTTTGCGTATACAAATCCCCGGGCTCATAGCTGATGTAGCGCGCCAAAAATTCTGGGCTAAATTGGCCGCCGGTGAATTTGGTCGCGCCCAAGGCGTAGCGCACACCGCTGTTCCAAGTCAGAACCACATCCGCGCTGACCGTCGCACGCGACACGTCGATCCGGTGCTCCACCAATTCCGCATCCAAATAACCGCGCTGTAACAGCACCCGCTGCACCTCACTTTTGGCCGCCTCATAGCGCGTGTGATCCAAGGGTTGGCCGGGTTTTAGCGCAATTTTTTTCCAGGCTTTGTTGACGCTCAAATCAAGCTCCGCTGGGCCATCGAGCTTAAAGCTGACCGTTTTAATCAGCGTGCGCGGGCCTAAATCCACCGCGAAGTTGGCGAGAAATTTGCCGCCCTCAAAGCCCAGCGTCGGCGTAATCGTCGGTTGATAGTAGCCAAAGGGCTCAAGCGCTAAGGCAATTTGCTTCGGCGCACGGCGATACAGTCGGCGAATCTGCGCCTCGCTTGCACTGGCTTTACGCTTGAGCCCGCGCAGCTCAACCGCGCTCAAGGCATTCACGCGTATCGCCCGGTCCGCAATACCAGTGATTGTGGTGAATACGCGATTAGTGCGCTTTGATTCGGTAGTGCGCTTTGGCTCGGAGCTATTCGCAGCAGGCGGCGGCAAGAATTCGCCCTCGCCATCACGCGAATTTTTACCCGCACAGGCGCTGACTAGCAGCGCTATCGCCAATGCGCGCAGGACGAAAGCAAGATTTTTATAGCGCGTTGAGATCAAGAGCATGCCTAAACGTAGCCTAACGCCGCCGATTCGACTAGCGGCTACCGCGCTTTCAGCGTAAATTTTGCTTCAATCGAGTTAAGTAATGCAAACCTTGCACAAGATCTATTGCGAATGAAGCCAGAACGCCAGCCCACACCCGATCAACCCGCACCCCAGCGCGCGGTCGCCAATGCCATTGCTATTGTTGCAGCCGCTGTGCGCGAGCCACGCTTGCAGCCGACGGTCAAGGCATTCTTCGACGGCGCATCAAGCACCCTTAGCTATGTGGTGCATGACCCGGTGAGCCTTGCCTGCGCGATTATTGACAGCGTTTTGGACTTTGATGCCGCGTCAGGCAAAACCGCGACGCGCTCGGCGCAACTGCTGGTTGATTACATCCGTTTGCATGGCCTAAAAACGGCCTGGCTGTTGGAGACCCACGTGCATGCCGATCATTTATCAGCCGCACCCTGGCTGCAGGCGCAGCTTGGCGGCACGCTGGCAATCGGGCGGGGCATCGTCGAAGTACAAAAGGTATTTGCAACGGTGTTTAATGCCGAAGCCGAATTTGCCCGCGACGGTAGTCAATTTGATCGGCTATTTGATGACGGTGACCGCTTCGAGTTGGGCGCGCTGGCTGGCTGTGTGCTGTCGGTGCCCGGACATACGCCGGCCTGTTCGGCCTATGTCATTGGCGATGCAGTTTTTTTAGGCGACACCTTATTTATGCCCGACTACGGCACCGCGCGCTGTGATTTTCCGGGTGGTAGCGCGAGCGTTTTGTATCAATCGGTACAGCGCGTGTTTGCCTTACCTGAGGCAGGCCGAACCTTTGTGTGCCATGACTACCTTGCGCCCGGACGCGAAAACTATGCGTGGGAGAGCAGCATCGGTGCACAAAGGGCAGCGAATGTGCACGTGCACTCGGGTATCACAGAATCAACATTTGTAGCGATGCGCCTCGCCCGGGATGCCACGCTGTCCATGCCAAAACTGCTCTTGCCTGCGGTGCAGGTCAATATGCGCGCGGGCCAGCTACCGCCACCTGAAGCGAATGGCACGCGTTATTTAAAGCTGCCGCTGAATCTATTTTAAGCGCCAAAAAAGGAAAACTCATGCAAGCACTCGACCCCTTATTCCCGCTGCTCGGCGGGCTACTGATTGGACTTTCTGCGGCACTGTACTTATTGGCGAATGGCCGTGTTGCCGGCATTTCTGGCTTGCTTGCAAGCGCTACCGGGTTGTCGTCGGAATTGCAGTCAAACGCCCAGGTCCCGCCAGAACCAGCGCCGCAGCTGGCTCGGGCATTTATATTGGCCATTTTCGTAGGCGCGCTGCTCGCCGCCTGGATCAAGATGCCCGACATCGTGGTGACTCATCGCTTGCCACTATTGATCGCCGCTGGGCTTTTGGTCGGCTTTGGCACGCGCTTGGGCAGCGGTTGCACTAGCGGCCATGGCGTTTGCGGGCTGGCGCGCGCGGCACCGCGCTCCGTTGTTGCAACGCTCATTTTCATGGCGGTCGCCGCACTTACTGTCACTTTGATCCGCCAATTTGGCTGGGTGCTCTAATGAAAAAATTGCTTACTGCGGCATTCGCCGGCTTGCTTTTCGGCGCGGGAATGGTGGTTTCGGACATGATCAACCCGGCGCGCGTGTTGGCGTTTCTGGATGTTACCGGTGCCTGGGATTACTCATTGGCGCTGGTCATGGCCGCAGCCTTAGTGCCTTCAGTAATCGCTTGGCAGCTGCGAAAGCGTATGACAAAGCCGCTGTTTGCGCTAAATTTTCAGGTGCCCACTCGGCGTGATCTGGATTGGCGTTTGCTCACGGGTGCAGTGCTGTTTGGCATTGGCTGGGGCTTGGTTGGGTTTTGTCCAGGCCCGGCGATTGCAGCGCTCGCGCTAGGACAACGCTCAGCCTGGATTTTCGTCGCCGCGATGCTGCTTGGTATGCTGTTGCACCGCGTGTTGATGCAGCGCCCTGTACCGCAGTCTGATGCCAGTCAACCCAGGAGCTAGCTGATGGATATCCGAAAACTAAGCGCAGAATTTTCGGTCTCGCCGCAGATTGCCGCGCTTGATGTCGCCGAAATTGCGGCGCTTGGCTTTAAATCAATCATTTGCAATCGTCCCGACGGCGAAGCCATCGAGCAAACCGCAAGCGCAGAAATAGCAGATCAAGCGGCCCTTTGCGGGCTTGAGTTTCGTTTGATTCCAGTCACGGGCTGTAACTTTACCGACGCCGCCGTTGCCGCATTCCAGAACGAAATGGCATGCTTGCCGAAGCCGATTTTCGGCTATTGCCGTAGCGGCACGCGCAGCACCAACCTTTGGGCGCTGGCACAAGCGGCCACGCAATCAGAGCCAGAACTACTGAGTTTGGCGAAATCCGCAGGCTATGATTTAAGCGCCCTATCGACGCGCCTGAAAGCGACGAATCAAAGCCACAATGTGGTCGCCACATGTTAGTGGCGTCAGGCATGTTAGTAGCGTCTGGCGCGCGCAGGCCGTGACCTTAACCTTGATGCAAATCGTGCTGGGCGCTATTTCTGGGTCGCTGGTGGGCTTGACGCTCGGTTTAGTGGGCGGTGGCGGCTCAATTTTGGCGGTGCCGTTGATGGTGTATTTGGTCGGCGTCGGCAATCCGCACATTGCGATCGGTACCAGCGCGCTGGCGGTCGCGGTCAATGCGGGCGCCAACGTGCTCAATCATGCCCGCGCTGGCAATGTGAAATGGGGTTGCGCCGGGGTATTCGCGCTTGCCGGTGTGCTCGGCGCTTTTGGCGGCTCCTCCTTAGGTAAATTGATGGACGGGCAAAAATTGTTGGCGCTATTTGCTGTGCTGATGCTGGTCGTGGCGGCGCTGATGTTTCGAAGCCGCGCAAACACCGGTGATGCCAGCGTGCAGTTGAGCCCGGAAAACGCGCCGAAATTGCTGGCTTTGGGCGGTTTGACCGGCGTATTTTCCGGCTTTTTTGGCATCGGCGGCGGTTTTTTGGTGGTGCCCTCCTTGATGGCGGCGACGCGGATGCCCATTATTTATGCGGTCGGATCGTCTTTAGTCGCGGTGTGCGCGTTTGGCCTGACCACGGCGGCGAACTACGCACGCTCTGGCCTGATCGATTGGCCGCTGGCCGGGGTGTTTATCACCGGCGGTTTGCTCGGCGGGTTCATTGGTGCGCGCTTGGCCAGCCGTTTGGCATTGCAAAAAGGCCTGCTCAACAGCGTTTTTGCTGGGCTGATTGTATTGGTCGCAAGCTATATGCTGTATCGCAGCGGCTCGGCAGCAATTTAGAGTGCTGTCCCGCATGACTTCAAAGGATTTAAGGGAATATCTCTAGTTCGCTGATTGCGCGCGACGTGTCCACATTTGTCATAGCCTCTGTGTCGCAAGACTCGCCCTGATTGTCGCCGCAAAGCGCTCCATCTCAACGGCGGAAGCAACTAGCTTATCTCTAAGTCCGCGCGAGATCTCCAGTTGGATGCCTCGGCCAGAGTATCCTTGATTACAAATATTTGCAGGATCCAGGCCCTGCAGTGCCGCTTTGCTGTGGCGACTCGCCTTGTAACCCTCAGCCCGCAACCGTTCGATTATTACGCGCCCTAATGAAGCTTCCGTTCCCCCGACATTTACAAACTCGTCGGCACCCGCTTGCCCATGAATAGTCACTACTACGCGGGCCGACTTAGCAGTGGACAGTCCTTGAGGTTCGTCGAATCGGGACTGGTAATGTGCAGCTGGGTATTATTGCTTGCCTTACAGCCCTCAAATAGATAGTAAGTTCGGTCGCCACCAGCAATTGCTCGACACAGCTCAGAGGTACCGGGTTCGATCTTGCCAGCATGTGGCGCAATGAGTGCGAGCGGCGTTTTTCTCGAAACGTGTTCGATTCGGTATGCGCCAACCGGCTCTGCTGCTTCAAGCTGTAAAAAGTTTGCGTACTTGTCCGGCACGGATTTTAATGCCGCATTAAGAAAATAGTTGCACCAAGCCGGGGTGCTCTAGGTACAGCAAAACCAAAAGAAACGCTTCGAAACGCGCAACTTTTCTTAGGCACTGAAGCCGGGCGTCCAAGGTAGGGCTGGGAAAATAAAAGCATGAAAACAGGCCCGCTTCACGTGATACTTGCAATGCATGATAGAGCATAGAAAATGCCAGTCAATGCGAATTCTAGCCAACTGCAGAAAGCCTTAAGCGGCGGTAGAAGGGAAGTTCACTTAACTCTTGACTGCATGAGCCCGCTGGGTACACTCTGAAATAAAATCCCCTTTCGATTTATTATTATTTACTTAAGAGCGTGTTGTTTTTTATGAAAATATTTACAAAGTTATCGGTTTTTAGATATTTATTTTTTGCCGTAATTTCAATAGCCTTTTCAAGCATCGCCCATGCTGCGATCAGTAATAGTGACACCAACAGCGCATTCCGAGATGATGTCATGCGTTTTGTTAAGCAGGTTGCAGCTAATGGTTTAGAAAACCAAGTAACACCCGCCAATTCTGCAATGGATGAACATTGGTATAATGGTGGGCATCTAATTATCAATTGGGCAATGAGTGTTAGTATTTATTCCAATGGGAAACTTATTGGAATGGGCGCAACGAATGAAAAGTCACTGTCCCGAGGTTTAATTAAGGCGACAATTCAGGCCTTAGAGACAGCACGTTTTGCCTCAAATTCTTTTGGGGGCATGCGTTTTAAAATTACCTTTTATTACCCGCCAGACGCGCGCCAATATTCCATTGTTGATCATGGTGACAAGTCAGCTGAATTGATCGGAAATATTAGTCCGGTTCGAGTTATGGACACCCCGCTGTTAAAGGAACGCATCTTGGCTCAGAAAGCATACTTATTGCGCATGATGGATCCTGAAATGCACGCCTTTTTCAAGCGATATAATCCGAAAACCGACGTGCGTGAGAAATCTGTAAGAACAATTTATACGGCTTCAAGTTTATTTACTCTATTAGAAATAAACAGTGCTTTTCCCGACCCTGTCATTGAAAGCTTAGTCGTACCCATCGGCGATTTTTTATTAATGATGCAGGAGAAGTCGGGTGAAAATGCGGGTGCATTTCATTATTCATACAACAAAACGACTAGAGTAAAGGACAGCCGTTTTGTCGTTGGAACGGCCTCCAAGACAATCTTTACATTATTATTATTGAACGAAAGAACACGCGATCCAAAATATCTAAACGCGGCGATTGCAGCGGGCGATTGGCTGATGACTAAAGTCGATGTCGATGGACGCGTGAATCCTGTGGTACGTTATAGTGCAAACAAGAAAAAATTGATTCAATTAAAAAAGCAGTCATTTTTGTACTCTGGACAAGTGCTATCGGCCCTATCAAGGCTATACAAGGTAACACGCGATAAGAAGTATTACGACACGGCGACGCTGATCGCTAATCGTTTCGTCAAGCATGCTGCAGAAAAAGGTGCATTTGTTGGCGATGATTTTCGTTCGCCAAACTCTGTTTCAACGAGCTGGATGGTGATGTCATTGACGGATTATGCGAAAGTAAATCGTGCGCAGGGTTACCGAAAAGCGATTACGCGTTCTTCAGCTGAATTAGTGGCGCGTCAAGCCAGTGACGAGGATGACGCGTTTAATAACGGCCGCGTCGTTGACTTAATTAGTGCAAGTGGAAATGGTTGGCTAAATGAAGTGATGACGGTGTTGTATCCTTTCTGTAAAAAAGAAAGAATGCAAAATTGTGAAAGCTATAAACAATTTATCGTAAATTCCAGTCGTTGGTTAGTACAAAATGTATATACGCCCGTAAATAGCTTTTCAATTAAAAACCCTGCAAATGCGGATGGCGGAGCGATTCCTAATTTCCTAGGCAAAATTGTTCGCACCGATGCGGTTTGTCATGGTGGAAACAGTTTAGTTGGATTGTTGAAAATTGCTGGCCCCAAAGATCAGGTGTACAAATCGTTGCCTGAAATGCCGTTTGAACAAGTTTTAACATTGTTAGGCATCGGTCTGTTTCCTGAAATAGGGAAGGGCGCAGATAGCGGCGGGGCGTCAACCTCTAACAACTAAACTGACAGCCGACATCAAAGCTCGAGAACTCTCAAACGCTTGCGAAAATTCACCAAAAACCTGAGAAGCGATAATCCAAACCCCAGCCGCAAATAGTGCGGCTGTGAGGCTGCTGTTATTTGGTTCGAGTCATTCGTATAACCGGGATCGGTTCTTGGTTTGTCGCTGGCAATTGCACTGACAGCGACAAGCCTAAGCCCAACACCCCGACCAGGCTGTTGCCGCCATGACAGACAGCGTCAGTGCGCACCGTTTCTTCTTTGGAATCGCGAATTGAACCGCCCTGGGCACGCAGTGGGTTTGGAATGTGATACGAGTTTTCTGGCGAGTAAATATTTTGAATCAGCCAGCGCGTGCCGCGATTCATAGCCTTTGCATAGCTGGTGCAATCAGTGCGCTGCAACTTTATGCAGCGTTGGTAGACCTGGATAAATACCTCATTGATCCAGCCATTGCCGCTGGAGGCTAATGTGTCGCTGTAGCGCCCGTAGTCCAGCGCATTGGTGGGATCTTTAAGTTGCAAATTCACCAAAGAGTGCGCCGCGCCAAAGATGGCATTGCTAAAATTTGGCTCTGGATTGATTTGTGCGTAATCCAAAAATGCCATGGAAAGCCAACTTGTAGAGATGCTGTTTTGATGTCGGAAGTCGTCACCCAACAGATAGTTACTGGCAAGCGCTTGCGCTAGCAAGCGCTTGGCAATCCGACCGGCAGCGCGGGCAAAGCGTCGATTTTTGCTGACCAAGTGCAATTGCGACAGCGCGCTTAAGGTCTCACTGGAATACAGCACCGATTGCTTACTGATTTGACTCCAGCGCTGCTTCGTCTTGCTCCAAACCAGCACCGGGTAAACCCTGCCATCGTTCCTAACCCGACTTCTCAACCATTCCCCAGCATTTTGTGCCGCGCTTAAATAGCGTTGTTCACCGGTGCGGCGATACAGCTCAAGCAAAGTAAACACCGTCTTTGAAGTCGAGCCCACAACAAACCGCAGCTGTTTTTCTTTGGTTATGGTGTCAAACGAATAGTGAAATGCACCTTTGCCTTTGCCCTCCTGCACCTGCATCGATAGCAGATAATCCGCAATGGGCCTTATCCGCGCGGCAATTCGAGGGTCGGGCTGAAACGCGTGCATTTGCAGCAGCGTCCACAGAGCTGATGCCGTATAAGTGGTGCGCATGCGCGTTTCCGGCTGGTCGTTCTTGGCGTCGTAGAGTTTGTAAAACGCGTGGTACTCGGGGTTCATTTGCCGCAGCAAATATTCTTTTTGCGCAAAAATTGCTTTGCGTACCAGATCGCGGCTCAACACCCGCACCGCTGTCACATCACCCACAATTTCGAGTGCTTTGCTGCGATAACTTACGATCGAGCCATTCACTTTTGGCCCGCGCACCGCCAAAAACCAGCGGAATTTTGCCAGCTCGGCGCTGGTAAAATTGCGCTGCCCGGCTGCAATTAGGTTTTCACCAGCCGCTTGCGCTGATTGGCTGAGGCTAGTGCCAGCGCCCACCGCTGTTGCGACTACCGAGCCGTTTTCATAAAGCTTGACCGCGACTTGCCAGGCGGGCACTGCGCTGACGGCTGCCGGCAAATTTTGCCCAGACTCATCTCCCGTGCCGCTACCGCGAGACTCATCTCCCGTGCCGCTACCGCGAGACTGAGACTGAGCCGCAGTAGCGGCGCGCTGAGTCAGCTCCAAAGCCTGCTGACGCCAATCAGGATCGGCAGCAACGGCGGTGCCAATGGTAAGACACGCGAAAATTTGCAGCCACAGCAATCGCGTTCGTTTCAGCATCGGTCAGCGCCCTAAATTTAGATTTTTCTGGAAGTTATCGGGAAGTCAATGAAAACACTAGCGAGCGCGCCTGCTGATAGGACGGCGTCGCAAAGTTTCGCAAGTTGGCATTGAAATAGTACAAAGTGAACCGGGCTTCGTTTTAGTACGTCTGGACTTCTTGACGTTTAGACGTCTATACTGCGCAACCAAATTCAAATTCTGGAGCTTTACTGTGCAAACCCTGAGCCCAACTACATGCGCTGTGCGCGCCGCCATTGACAGTGATCGTGCGCATGGCGCGATTGTTCCGCCGCTTTATTTGTCGAGTAATTTTAGCTTCGATGGCTACGCCAAGCCGCGCCAGTATGACTACACCCGCTCCGGCAACCCGACGCGTGATGCCTTATCTGGTGCGTTGGCTGAACTAGAAGGCGGCGCGGGTGCGGTGGTGACCTGTACCGGCATGGCGGCGGTGACCTTGGCACTGCAATTGGTGCCTGAGGGTGGCTTGTTGGTGGCACCGCATGACTGTTACGGCGGCACTTGGCGCTTGTTTGACACGCTGGCGCAACGCGGCCGATTTCGGCTCAAGTTGGTGGATCAGGGCGATTTAGCGGCAGTGGCGGCGGCGTTTAGCGAAAAGGTCGATTTGCTTTGGATTGAAACGCCTAGCAACCCGCTGCTGCGCATCGTCGATTTGCACGCGCTGACGACGCTGGCGCACCGGCATGGAACGCGGGTGCTGGCTGACAACACATTTTTATCGCCGCTTTGGCAACGGCCGCTCGATTTAGGTGCCGATTTGGTGCTGCATTCGACCACGAAATACCTCAACGGCCATAGTGATGTCGTTGGCGGTGCGATTATCAGTAAAGACCGCGCGGTGCATGACGAGCTGAGCTGGTGGAACAATTGCTTAGGCCTAGGCGGTGCGCCGTTTGATAGCTATTTGACCCTGCGCGGCCTGCGTACACTTTCGGCGCGCCTGCGTGTGCACGCGGAAAACGCACTGGAGCTGGCGCATGCGATTGCCGCACACCCGGCGGTGGATCGCGTTTACTTCCCAGGCTTGCCGAATGATCCCGGCCATGCCTTGGCACAGAAGCAACAGCGCAGCTTCGGCGCCATGCTCAGCTTTGAATTAGCCGGTGGCGAGGCACAGGTGCGCGCGCTATTAGGTGGCTTGCGCTGTTATTCATTGGCGGAATCCTTGGGCGGTGTGGAAAGCCTGATCGCGCACCCAGCGACGATGACCCATGCATCAATGACGCCCGAGGCGCGCGCGGTGGCGGGTATCAATGATCGTTTGCTGCGTTTGTCGGTGGGTATCGAAGATGTGGCGGATCTGAAAGCGGACTTGTTGGCTGGCTTGGATCGCGCGGAACTGGTAAGCAATGTAACGTTGTTGCGCGCTGCCTAGGCTTAGCGCCGGATCAGCTTTGTGGCGATCCGGCCATAATTTCCGCTTGCTAGCCAGTCATTACCGCAGCAGTAACGACAATTTCGACGCGGTAACCAGGCTTAGCCAATTTGCCTTCGACAGTAGCGCGCGGCGGTGTGTGGCCTGCGGGCACCCAGGCATCCCACACCGCATTCATGCCAGCAAACTCATTGATGTCAGCCAAAAATATTTGTGCCCGCAAAATTTTAGTCTTATCCGTACCGGCACGCGCCAACAGGGCATCGACCTCGGCCAAAACTTGTTGCGTCTGCCCGGCGACATCCAAACTCATATCACCGGCAACCTGACCAGCAAGGTAGGCAACGCCGTTATAAACCGCCATTTCAGACATGCGTGAACCAACATCAAATCTCTGCAACATACTTTGTATTCCTTGGGGCTAGTGGTTAGTGGCTTTAGTTTAGCGGCACGTTGACGCGCAATGCTAAGCCTACCTTGGCTGATTGCGCCACACGTTAGCCACCTGAAAACGGTGGCAAAAACGCAATCACATCATTGTCTTGCAGGGCGTGCCCCCAGCCGACCAGCGCGTCATTACAAACCGGTTTAAGCGCGCTTTGTGGAAAGCTAAAGCCGTGGCGCGCTTGTAGAGCGGCGTAAATCTCGCCGAGATCGGCGCTGGCGCTATCGATGCTTTCCGCATCGGTGCCGGCGGTTTCACTTAACTGCGCAAAATATTGCACGAGTAATCTCATGTTGGTCTCGCCTTACCCTGTGTGCGCTTGCCGCCGCTTTTTTGCAGCAAACGCACCTGACTAATTTGAATGTCTAAGCTCAGCGCTTTGGTCATGTCGTAAATGGTCAGTGCCGCGATGCTGGCACCGGTCATTGCCTCCATTTCCACGCCGGTTTTTGCGCTTAACGCACACTCGCATTCGATATCCAAATTGCCGCCCGCATCCGGCGTGATGCGAATTTCGCAGTGTTCCAGCGCCAGCGCGTGGCAAAACGGAATCAGCTCGTGCGTGCGCTTGGCCGCCATCACGCCAGCGATGATCGCGGTGTGCAGGATTGCGCCTTTTTTGCCGATGAATCCGGCGGCTAAAAGCTGCGCGCCAATTTCGCTTGGGAACTCAACGCGGGCGTGCGCAATCGCGCGGCGTGCAGTGATTGCTTTTGCCGCGACACCGACCATGGTCGGGTTGCCCGCCGGGTCCACATGGCTTAGTTGTTCGATTGATTTAGCCGCCAAGGTGATACATCTCCGCTTTGTGATTTATTGGGACGCCTGGTTTTCCTGACACGGCCTGCGCCAACCGCTCAGCGCGCAATTCTGAGTAGCGATCAGTGCGTGCCAGCCAAATCGCTTTGATCGCGTTGCTGACCAATATCGCATCGTGGGTTTTTAACAGCGCCAACAAATCATGCCCGTGCGCATTAAACAAACAGGTAAATAATTTGCCATCCGCCGCCACCCGCGCGCGCGTGCAGCCCCGGCAAAATGGGCTGCTGATTGAGGAAATAAAGCCAATTTCGCCCGCACCATCCAAGTAGCGATAGCGGGTTGCGACCTCGCCCATGCTGGGCTGGTGGATTTGCTCAATCGGGTATTTTGCGTGGATGCGCGCGATCAAATCCCGGCTTGGCACCACGTGCTCCGGCTGCCAACCGTTGCAGGTGCCGACGTCCATGTATTCAATAAAACGCGGCACGTGCGCGCTGTGGCGGAAGTACTCGCACACGGGCAATACGTCGATTTCATTGACGTTTTTTTGCACCACGCAATTGAATTTGATCGCGCCAAATCCGGCGCATTCGGCGGCTGCGATACCGCGCAAAACATCGACTAAATTACCACGGCCACCGCTGAGTTCTTTGAAACGTTGCGGATCTAGGCTATCCAAACTAATCGTTAAACGATCTAAGCCCGCCGCATGCAAATCCGCTGCTTGTTCGGCCAACAGGCTGGCATTCGTGGTGAGCGCGATTTCGATTGGCTGTTCCCGCTGCACACCTAAACTGCGTGCGGCACGAATAATACTGGGCAAATCCTTGCGCATTAATGGCTCGCCGCCGGTGATACGCAGTTTTTGCATGCCCAGCTGCAGCAGCGCGCTGATCAGTGTGTTCAGCGCATCGGTGCCCATGCGCTGGCTTGATGCCAGGAATTTCAGCGCTGGCGCAACAAACTTGATCTGCGTGGTTTCGTTGGTATTAGGTCCGGTGACGATCCGCGTTTGCTCGCCCGTCGGCATGCAATAGCCGCAGCGATAGTTGCAGCGGTCCATCACCGATACGCGTACATCCCGCAGCGCCCGGCCCAATTGATCAGTGATGCGTTGGTCATTAAACATTCCGCTCACTGTCTGATCTGCCTCAAGCACCCAGCGCAATGCGCGCGCCCGGCGTCAGCACCCGCCAACCGCGTTCGGCGATCTTATTGGCTTCATTTTGATCATGCTGGTGATACAGATACATACGCTGGCGCAACGCGCTGGAATACTCGCGTTCCAAATCCGCGATGCCGCTGTGTGACGGATTCGCGTTGAGCGCGCAGTCGTGAAAAAGCGTTTCATTGCCCGCGCCAAAATGCGCAAACACTTCCGGCACTGGTCGGGTGTCGCCGCTATAGACAAATTGCCCGGCCAGCGCCAAACCGAAGGCAGTATTGGGCGCGTGATGGCGCACCGGAAATACTGAAAAAATCAAACCGTCGTGGAAAAATGTATTGCTAACTGGGATCAGCTGAAACGCATCCCAAAAATTTCTGCCGCCTTCGGCAAGGCCGGGAAACTCGCCTAAGCGCGCGTGCAGCATCGGCACCAAGCTGACCGGCGCATACAGTTTGATTTGAATCGGCTTAAACGTGGCCTGATAGAAAAACGTCTCCAAGCCGCCAATATGATCTAGATGTGCGTGCGTCAAAAAAATCGCGGCGGGTAAATCCGCATATGCGCCGCCGTAGCGATCCGGTGTGCTGGGGCCGCAATCCAGCAAAAGCAGCGGCTTCGCATCGCGCTCCAACACGGCGCTGGCCGAACCTAGCGCCATCGAGGTGGCACTGCCTGTGCCCAAAAAGTGCATCGTAAAGCTCATATCGACGCAGGTTCAGCGTGGTACGCAGCCAGTAGCGCAGGCCAAAGCTGACTAGCAAAATCGGCGCGCGCGGCGAAGCCCAATTTCGTCAGTGAGCGCAACAAACGCGCCAGGTTCGCTTGCTGCCAGCTGGCGTTGGGCTTGCGCAACATACAGCGATCAAAGTCAATCAACGCTGGGCCCGCGTCGGTCAATAAAATATTGTGCGCGTTCAAATCCGCGTGCCAAAGCGCGGCACCATTGATCGAGGCCCGGTGAAAGCGCCGCAGCATCTGCCCGATGGCGTTGAAGTCCGCGACCGTTGCAGTTTGAATGTGCGCCGAAAGCGGATTCGCGCCGGGCAGCCAGGCCGTCAAAATGTCGGCGCGGTAGGTAAGACTTGAGCGTACAAATTGCGCCGCGAGCGGTGCCGGTACCGGTAGGCCATGGCTGTGTAAGGTCGCTAGCAAGCGCAACTCGCGAAAGCAACGCGTCGCTTCCGCGCCGATAAAGGCGTAACGATCTTGCCAAAGGGTGCCGGTCATGCCGCCCCGGCGATAGTGCCGCAGCGCCGCCGTACCAAAAGAGCCCACCACTTGAAAAGCTTGTCCCCGGCCATCGCGCAACGCTTTGGTAGTTCTGCCGTAGCTAGCAGGGTCAAACATCTGTGCCAGTGATTCGGTCACGCGGGTGCGGTCAATCAGCGCCCAGCCGCCACCGCAGCGCTCAATGACGAGCGCAGTTTCATCGGCTTTCAACGTTGCGGCAGTGGGGTCAGATTTGGTTACCATGCGGCGAAGTTTATCGACACCAGAGCTATTCAGGGCGAATCCAAATGAATGTGTGCCTTTTTCGTCTTTCTGCGCT